>NC_007498.2:1526388-1831666 GCF_000012885.1 Syntrophotalea carbinolica DSM 2380 | reverse complement strand
ATCTCTTTTTGCAGCAGATCCACGATTTCTTCTTGTTTATCAAGCGCCGTAAGATGTTTTTCGTTGCCGTCACGGAAAAAGGCCATGGTTCCATCCAGCATTTCAAGGGTGATATGGGCCATCCGTTTGGTTTCGGAACGTGCCTGGCCAAGAGCAATTGGCGGGGTATTGAGCACGCGATTGTCGATATATTTCAGATGAAATTCCATCATCTCATCCTTACCGGGTAGCATCAGGCAAGCGAGTTTGGCCAGCAGCCCGATAAGGGGTAGAAAGAGCAAAGTATTGACGATATTGAAAAGACTGTGCGCATTCGCGATATGCCAGGCAATATTGGGTTTATCTCCAATGGCCGCGCCAAAGGTAGCTGCATCCGCAGTACCGCGAATCACGAAGTTGGGGTCGCCAGGCGTCAGGCTGTCGACCAGGTGCAAAAACACCGGGAAGATAAGAAGAATAACCAGGACTCCCAGAACATTGAACAGTAGATGAGCCAAGGCGGTACGTCGCGCGGCCAGGTTGGTTCCAATGGCAGCCAGATTGGCGGTAATGGTGGTACCGATGTTTTCGCCTAAGATAAGGGCCACGCTGACATCGAAAGCAAGCAACCCACTGCTGGCCAGAGCCATGGTAATGCCGATGGTGGCACTGCTGCTTTGCACCGCAATAGTAAGCAACGCTCCTGAAGCGATAGCCAGCAGATAGTTGTCGCCGACCATAAGGAAAAAGTCATGGAAGGCAGTGCTGCCTTTGAGAGGATCAAACGCCCCTTTCATGGTGGCTAAGCCAAAAAACAGAATACCGAAGCCAAGCAGAATTTCCCCACCGTAGATCCATTTCTTGCTGCGGGCAAAAAGCTTGAGACCGGTACCGATGCCGATGGCCGGCAATGCAAAATGGGTAATTTTAAGCGCAAGAAGCTGCGCTGTAACGGTTGTTCCGATATTGGCACCAAGAACGACGCCAATAGCCTGCACCAGGGTCATCAAACCGGCATTGACGAACCCGATAACCATGACAGTCGTAGCACTGGACGACTGAATGATGGCCGTAACGGCCAGACCGACGAAGGTTCCGATCAACCGGTTGTTGGTCAAGGCCGCAAGAATTTTGCGCATCCGGTCGCCGGCGACCTTTTGCAGCCCCTCCGACATAATTTTCATGCCGAACAAAAACAGTCCCAGGCCACCCATGAGTCCAAAGATGGTAGCCTGATTGAAAAAATCCAGCATGAAAATGGTCCTCCCTCGATCAACCGCAGACAACAGAAGGTAAAAATTAACATAAACCGCCGGCACTATACCCGATAGCTCATGTTTTTTCAAGAAGGACCGAAAGGAAGCTCAAGTTGCAACACAACGAGTCTTCCATTGGAGGGAAAGTTTGAAGGTCGCGGAGAATTACAGTTGATGAATCCAGCTGATATCCCCGGCTCCCTGGCGTAGCACTTCAATATTATCGTCGATCAGGCTGATGACCGTTGATGCCTCGCCCTTGATAATGCCGCCATCGACGACCATATTGATCTGCTTACCCAGTTCTTCCTCGATGAGGGAAGGATCGCAACAGGGCTCTTCACCGGAAAGGTTGGCACTGGTGGTTACAAGGGGGTGCCCCAACTCCCTTACGATAGCCAGTGAAATAGGATTGGAGGGAATCCGGATACCCACGGTTTTTTGCTTGGTCACCAAAAGATCCGGGACCACGCGAGTCGCCTCGAGCACGAAAGTATAGGGGCCGGGAAGATAGCGTTTCATAATTTTGAAAGCGAAATTACTGACCTGTGCGTAATTCGCTACATCGGAGAGATCGGCGCAGATAAAGGAGAAAGGCTTACGATGGACACGCTCCTTGATCTGGTAAATCCTCTTAATGCCCTTGCGGTTGAAGATATCGCACCCCAGGCCGTAAATGGTATCCGTGGGATATGCAACGATTCCACCCTGCTTGATGCACTCCACAACGCGACTGATCAGACGTTTTTGCGGCGTTTCGGGATTAATGGTAAGTATCATAGCAAGGCTCCCTTTTCTGGTGTTCCTCCGAAAGAAAGTTAAAAACCGGTATGACCGAAGCCACCTTCATTGCGATCCGTTTCGTCCAGTTCTTCAACCGTTTCAAGGACGGCTCGATGAACCGGGGCTATGACCAACTGAGCTATTCTATCGCCGGGCGACACAACAAAATCCTCATCGCCATGGTTGATAATAATGATACCCAATTCTCCGCGATAGTCAGCATCGATGGTGCCGGGCGTATTGACCAGGGTAACGCCGTGATGCAGAGCGAGCCCCGAGCGCGGTCGCACCTGCCCTTCGTATCCGACAGGGATAGCCAGGGCGATACCTGTGGGGACGATAGTCCTGCAACCGGGTTTAACCACGACTTCGCCATCCGGGCACGCATAGAGATCCATACCGGCGGCATGCGGACTCATGTAGGCTGGCAACATTGCCTTTGAATGCAATCTTTTAACTTTAATTGTAATGGTTTTCATGGAAATGCAAGAAACGCTTTGGATTAGAAGTGTTTATGGTACTCAGCCAAGAGTCAGATCGACCGAAGGAAAACCTTCTCCCGTAATGGGGCCGACCATTTGAAGGTTCAGATGTTCATCCCGCAGATATTTTCCCGTTAACTGCAGAATGTCCTCACCCGTAACCTGCTGCACATGTTCGACAATCTCGTCGGGAGTCTGAACGTGCCCCAGATAGATTTCATTCTTGGCGAGCCGTGTCATACGATTTTCGGTACTCTCCAGCGAAAGCATGAACTGACCTTTGATCAGTTCCTTCGCCGCCTGTAATTCCTCGGGATTCACCTCATGGTGCTGAAAACGCGACAACTCCCTGAGCACGATATTGATGGCATGTTGGACTTCGGAAGCAGAGGTTCCGGCATAGACCACCAAGGCACCCGAATCCGAATGGGATGTCAGATAACTGTAAACGGAATATGCCATGCCGCGTTCTTCGCGCAGGGTCTGAAACAGTCGGGAGCTCATGCTGCCCCCGAGCATGGTATTCAGTATATTACCGGTGAAACGCTGACCGTGACGTTGATCGGGCGCTCTGGTCCCCAGACAGAAATGAACTTGTTCAATGTCTTTATGCGCTACCTGAATCGTTGAATGCGTGAGAGGTGGGGAACCTGCGGCGCTTTTGCAACCGACAGGGAGGTCGCCGGCAAGACGGGAGATCTGTTCAACCAGATCTTCATGCTGAACATCGCCGGCCACGCAAATGATCAGATTGCTGCCACAATAAAATTTTTCGAGATACGCGAGGAGGTCTCTGCGTTCAAGTGATTGTACCGATTGGACCGATCCGGCGATAGGCCGGCCCAGGGGATGCTCCTGCCAGAAAGAGTGCGTAAACATTTCATGAATGCACTCCTCGGGCGAATCTTCGAGCATGTGGATTTCCTGGAGAATAACCCGCCGCTCTTTCTCCAGTTCGTCGAAATCGAATACCGAATTAAGAATGATATCCGCAAGCAGATCCACCGCCATGGACAGGTGGCGCCCTGCGACCTTTGCGTAGTAACAGCTATATTCGCAACTGGTAAAAGCATTGAGGGCCCCGCCCACCGCATCTATTTCTTTGGCGATGGACGGGGCGCTACGGGTAACTGTCCCTTTGAACAGCATGTGTTCCAGAAAATGAGACACGCCGCTTTGTTCAGACGATTCGTGGCGCGACCCGCATTCGACCCAAAAACCTACCGTAGCCGAATAAGCTCCGGGTACGCGTTCGGTAATAATACGGATGCCATTATCCAGGACAGATTTTTGAACCATAATACCTTGGCTTACCCTTCTTCCGGCAGGGATTGCCCCAAGGCTTCCTTACGAGACAACTTGATCTTGCCTTGCCGGTCGATATCCAGGCATTTAACAAGAACCTGATCACCTTCCTGCAAAATATCGGTGACCTTTTTGACACGTTCCTTGGCCAGTTCGGAAATATGCACCAGGCCTTCCGTGCCGGGGAAAATCTCCACAAACGCACCGAATTCCATGATCTTTTTGACGGTCGCCATATAAAGCTTGCCGACAACGGCCTCCTGAGTGAGATTCCGGATCATTTTGATGGCGGCCTTGCAGGCATCCCCATCCGCCGAAGCGATGTTGATACGGCCATCATCTTCGATATCGATGGCGCACCCCGTTGCTTCGATAATTCCGCGAACGTTTTTCCCGCCCGGTCCGATAACGGTACGCACCTGGTCCGGTTTAACCTGTATGGTCGTGATGCGCGGCGCGTAGGGCGACAGATCGCTCCGCGGAGCGGTGATGGCTTCCGCCATTTTATCCAGAATGTGAAGACGACCTTCCCTGGCCTGCTCCAGTGCCTGCTGCATGATTTCCTTGCTGACACCTTTAATTTTGATATCCATCTGCAGAGCGGTGATCCCTTCACGGGTACCGGTGACCTTGAAGTCCATATCGCCAAGGTGGTCTTCGTCGCCAAGGATATCCGAAAGAACGACGATATCATCGCCCTCTTTGATCAGCCCCATAGCGATACCGGCAACGGCTTCGCTGACAGGTACACCGGCATCCATCAGCGCCAGAGAGGCACCGCAGACACTGGCCATGGAAGAAGAGCCGTTGGACTCCAGGATATCGGAGACAACGCGTAGCGTATAGGGGAAGTCATCGTGGTTGGGCAACACCTGCGCAATAGAGCGCTCGGCAAGCATACCATGGCCGATTTCACGACGTCCGGGAAACAGGCGCATGCTGGTTTCGCCTACGCAGAACGGCGGAAAGTTATAGTGCAGCATGAATTTTTTAAATTCCATAGACTGCACATTGTCCATGCGCTGCTCGTCTTTGGAGGTACCAAGGGCTGCAGCCACCAACGCCTGCGTTTCTCCCCGGGTAAACAAGGCACTGCCATGGGCGCGGGGCAACAGACCGATTTCGCATGTAATCGGACGAATGGTATTCTTGTCGCGGCCATCGATACGGACCTTGTCGCGAGCGACCATCTGACGCACAAGGCGTTTTTGCAAATTGCCGAAAGCCTCGCTTATATCGTCTTCCTGATCTTCAAAATCGGCGGCCAGGGTTTCCAGTATTTCCGTTTTGATTTCTGCCACAGCAGCATAACGGTCCTGCTTGGTACGGATTTTAACAGCTTCGGACAGACGGGTTTCTGCCAGTTCCGCAACCTTTTCCACAACCGCAGGATCGATTTCCGGCACGGAAAATTCGCGTTTTTCCTTACCGGCGATTTTGACCAGTTCAAGCTGAACATCGATCAGAGGCTGAATCGCCTCATGAGCGAAGAACAGCGCATCGAGCATTTCCTGCTCGCTGATAAACCGTGTTTCGCCCTCGACCATAATGATGGCATCGCGGGAACCGGAAACGATAATATCCATATCGCTTTCGGCTCGCTGCTCAATGGTCGGATTGGCGATCAAATTACCTTCGACACGACCGACACGAACGGCAGCAACAGGCCCGTCGAAGGGAATGTCGGATACGGCGATGGCAGCGGAAGCGCCGACCATAGCCAAGGTGTCGGGATCGTTCTGTTCGTCAACCGAGATCACAGTCGGCATGATCTGGGTTTCAAACATATATCCTTTAGGAAAAAGAGGTCGCAAGGGTCTGTCGATCAGACGACACACCAGGGTTTCGCGCTCAGTGGCGCCACGTTCCCGGCGGAAGAAAGAGCCGGGAATTTTGCCACCGGCATAAAATTTTTCCTGATAATTGACGGTAAGAGGGAAAAAGCTCTGTCCTTCGCGCATCTGCTTGGCACTGACGGCAGTACACAGAACTTTGGTGCCGCCGAAGCTGACAACCACGGCACCATCGGCCTGACGGGCCATTTTGCCGGTTTCAAGGGTAAGTGTCTGCCCATTGAACTGACATTCTACTTTTTGATAAGCCAAATTATGCTCCTTTGCTTGAGAGGTTAAACCTTAATCTTCAGTACCTCACAAAAACATTCTCTTTAAACGGCTAAAGGAGACTGGCCTGAAACAACAGCCGCTCATCCACGCGGATCGGCTGTTCTCTCCGGACAACCTCCAATAGCATACAAAAAACTCAGGCAGCAGGCCTCCCAACATCGACGGGAAGCGTGCTGCCCTATACTACCTGCGGATACCGAGACTTTTTATGATTGCACGGTAACGTTCGACATCGTTGCTTTTGAGATAATCCAAAAGACGTCTACGCTGCCCGACAATCTTCAGCAAACCTCGACGCGAGTGATGGTCTTTTTTATGAGTCCGAAAATGCTCGGTCAGATAAGTAATGCGTTCTGACAGCAGAGCAATCTGTACCTCAGGAGAACCTGTATCACCCTCATGACGTTTATACTGATCGATGAGTTCCTGCTTTTTTTCAGTGGCCAGCACCTTGCCACCTCCTTTCGTGTTGAAATTCAACCTAAATGGTTATTATAACGTTATAAAGCGTAATTTAAATAGCATAGTTACGTGGTGGTGTAAAGCGCAATTAAGAGCTACCGCCATCATTAAAAACCCGCAACAACTCAAAATCGCCACGGCTTTCCCGCGCCCTCGAAGGCACGTATGTCGCCATGGCGAGCGCTCCCCCGGGACCCACAAGTAAAACCTGGGTTCCCTCTTCGAAATCGATTGTATCCGCTATCATATCCGCCGTGGGAGGAATGCCGTAACCAAGACGTTTTATACCCTCCGGGCAAACATTCAGGGACGGATATTCCCGAAGCGCTTCGGCAATCGACAAAAGCAGTTCCGGACGATCCTCAGGAGCCATCAATTCAATGGCTTCCAGGGTGACGGCTTCCTTGACGTCAAAAGGAGCGCTTCGCAGACGTCGCAGAGCTGTCAAGTGTGCGCCGCAACCGAGTTTAACACCGATATCATGGCAGATAGTACGAACATAAGTCCCCTTCGAACAATGCACATCGAAGGTGATATTCGGAGGCTCGACAGCCAATAATTGCAGATCAAAAATCGTGATACGTCTGGGTTTGCGGCTGACCTCCACACCTTGCCTGGCGAGTTTATATAGCGGCACCCCATCCTTTTTCAGCGCCGAATACATAGGAGGCATCTGATCGTAACTGCCAACCATGCTATGACAGACATCGGCTACAGACTGCGCATCGATGTGTCCCGGATCGCTGGTAGCCACAATCTGCCCTTCGGAATCCTGAGTATCGGTGGTCTTGCCGAGAACCAGCGACGCGCGGTAAACCTTATTTTCCTGCATAAGGAACTGAAGGATCCGGGTAGCCTGACCGAGGGCCACTACCAAGACACCGGTAGCCAGAGGGTCGAGGGTACCGGCATGTCCGACCTTACGCAAACCGAACAGGCGCCTGATACGTCCTACCACAGCATGGGAGGTCATCCCCTGCGGCTTATCGACAATAAGGATACCGTTCATCAGCAGAGCGGAAGAAGTGCGTTCAGGCGGTCGAAAACAACTTCTTGAACTTGTTCCATACTACCTGCAACCGTAGCTCCGGCGGCATTGTGATGCCCTCCTCCCCCAAGTTCACGGGCAAGAGATCCCACATCAACCTTACCTTTGGATCGGAAACTGACCTTAAACAGATCATCTTCGACTTGCCGGAAAAACAAGGCAACCTCAACGCCTCGAATGGAACGAGGATAATTGATAAGACCGTCTGTATGCTCAGGACGAGCGCCTGCTGCCTGCAACATTCCGGTCGTAACCATAACCGACCCGAAACGCCCGCAGGAGGAAACGGTGAGGGTTTCCAATACATGGGAAAGAAGCTTTATCTGTTCGGCAGGCCTGCTTTCATAGAGATTCCCGGCCACATACCATGGCGAAACCCCGACTTCCACCAGCGCCGAAGCGATCTGAAAAGCTTCGGGATTGGCATTGGAATAGCGAAACGACCCGGTGTCGGACAGAATGGCCGTGTAGACACACAATGCAACATCATGTGAAATACTGTAGCCGGCCGTTTGGATAATGCGATAGATAAGCGCGCCTGTGGCACAAGCCTGCTCATCCACATAATTTATGGCACCAAAGGGTTCGGAATGCGGATGGTGATCCACATTGACCAGCTTCGAGCAATGATTTTGCAGGAAATCACCCGCCCGCCCCAATTCGCCGGAGTCAAGAATGAAACCCACATCGTACGAGCTCAAAGCTTCAGGCTGACAGATCACCTCGTCGGCGCCGGGCAAAAACGAAAGCTCTTCAGGTATGCCATCAAGATTAAATGCGACGGCGTTTTTCCCCAATTGGCGCAAAAAGCTGACCAGAGCCAGGGTGGAACCCACAGCATCACCATCCGGATGAGCATGGGAGGCCACCAAAAAACTCTGGCTCTCCCCGATCAATTGGACGATCGCATTAATCATCGCTGGGTTTGTCCTCATTCAGTTGTCGCAACAGACTTTCGATACGGTTTCCGTACTCGAGGGCCTTGTCAAATTCAAATACAAGGTCGGGTACATACCTCATGCGCAGACGCCGGCCAAGCTCCCTACGGAAAAAAGGTGTCGCACTTTCCAGACCCTTTTGCGTTTCCTTGCGCTGCTCTTCTTCACCGTATACGGTGTAATAAACGCGCGCAAGATGCATGTCGGGAGTTACGCTCACAGCGGTGATGGTCACGAATCCCACGCGTGGATCCTTAAGGCCCTTAAGCAACAGGGCCGATATTTCCTTTTGCAATTGCTCGCCGACGCGATGCGGTCGTGGATGATCCAAATTCTACACCTGTCAATAATGTATGAGTTCCATGTCCTGCCGGATAATTTCGGCAAGCGATGATCGCTCGAGTTCTACAATCACCTTCTGCAGGATTCGATCCGCAGAAGCTTCGTCCTTTTCAACTATGGTGAAGCCGATCGTCGTCCTCTGCCATAGATCGCGATGTCCGACCTCGGCGCAACTGACGGGAAAACGCGCACGGCAGCGCCCGATAAGGCTTTTGACCACAGCGCGTTTGGCCTTAAGGTTTTGGGCGCCATGGATAAAGAGTTCAACCTGCATAACCCCGACAACCATGATCGATCCCAAACCTGTCAGAGAGAGGTTTTCACCTCTTCCATTTCAAAGACTTCGATAATATCGCCGACCTTGATGTCATTGTAGTTCTCAAGGCTCAACCCGCATTCATAACCATTCTGAACTTCGCGGGCATCATCTTTAAAACGTTTCAAGGATGCAAGCTTACCTTCCCAAATCACAACGTGATCACGGATCAACCGCACCTGCGCATTGCGCAGCACCTTGCCTTCGGTAACGTAACAACCGGCAATCGTCCCCACTTTGGATACATGGAAGGTTTCACGAACTTCCACCTTACCGAGATGTTTCTCTCTCAGCGTCGGGGCAAGCAAGCCTTCCATAGCATCCCGGATATCATTTACCGCATCATAAATGACATTATAGAAGCGGATATCAACGCCCTCTGTTTCTGCAAGAGCTGCCGCCTTGGATTCGGCGCGCACATTGAAGCCGAGAATGATGGCATCGGAAGCAGAGGCAAGAGACACATCGCTTTCATTGATACCACCGACGGCGGTATGAATGACAACCAGTCGACATGCATCGGTGGAAAGCTTGACCAGCGAATCGCGAACGGCTTCCACGGACCCCTGAACATCGGCCTTGATGATAACTTTAAGCTCCTGAACCTCGCCTTCCTGCATGCGGGCATAGAGTTGTTCCAAAGATATCTTGCTGGTAGATGCCAATTCCTGCTCGCGGACTTTGCGTTGCCTGTGGGTGGCCACTTCCTTGGCGTCTTTTTCGGACTCGACAGCATGGAAAGAATCACCAGCCGTTGGCGTTCCGGAAAGACCTGTGACCTCGACGGGGCAAGCCGGTCCGGCTTCCTCCAGACGTTCCCCACGATCGTTGGTCATGGTGCGAACCTTACCGTAGTGCAGACCCGAAACGATAGGATCGCCGATACGCAAGGTGCCTTCCTCCACCAGAACCGTGGCTACGGGACCGCGTCCACGATCGAGACGCGCTTCTACAATGGCACCTTTTGCACGCTTGTTCGGATTGGCTTTAAGTTCCAGAACCTCTGCCTGAAGCAGAACCATTTCCAGCAAAGAATCGAGATTGGTGCGATTTTTAGCGGACACCTCGACAAAGATGGTATCGCCACCCCATTCCTCCGGGATCATTTCGAACTCGGTGAGTTCCTGCTTGACGCGATCGGAATTGGCGTCGGGCTTATCCATCTTGTTGACAGCCACGATAATGGGAACGCCGGCAGCCTTGGAATGGTTGATGGCTTCCTTGGTTTGCGGCATGACACCGTCATCGGCAGCAACAACCAGAATAACGATATCGGTAACTTTGGCTCCACGGGCTCGCATGGAGGTAAAGGCTTCGTGACCAGGCGTATCGAGGAAGGTGATCTTCTTGTCATCCACACTAACGTCGTAGGCACCGATATGCTGGGTGATCCCGCCGGCCTCTCCGCCGGTTACATTGGTGGCTCGAATCGCATCCAGCAAACTGGTTTTACCATGGTCGACATGGCCCATGATGGTAACGACCGGCGGCCTGGGCACGCACCCTTCTTCACTATCGCCTTCTTCGGTGACAGCGGCAGTATCCGCCAGCAGGTTTTCTTCGTCGAAAGCCACGTTTTCCACTTCGTAATTGAATTCGGAAGCGAGGATGGCAGCGGTTTCGAAATCGAGGGGGTGATTGATGGTGACCATTTGCCCCTGGCGCATAAGTTCGGTGATAAGGTCCTTACTCTTGACCCCCATGCGCTTGGCCAGTTCACCGACGGTAATGACATCGCTGATGCGGATGATACGTTTGATCGCCTTGGAGACGGTAACCTCAGTTTTCTTTTGCGGCTTGGGAGTCTTTTTACCGCGACGCATACGACGTTCATCGCGTTCCGGCTCGTAAACCTGCCTGCGAGCACGACGCCCCTTACCGCCGTCGGCAAAGCCTTTATCCTTATCGTACGAATTGCCTTTGCCCTTTTTACCCTTTTTGCCTCCGCGAACCTCTTTATCAGGGGCCGGACCGCCGTCAAATGGCACAGCCGCCTGGGGTGCGGCTTCTTTAGCGCGAGGCGCCGGACCGCCGGAAGGCTTTGCTCCCTTGGGACGTTCGGGGCGTCCTTTGCCATTTTTAGCGCGTTCCTGGCGTTTGGGAGGCGAGGTCAGCGTGGAGAGCTCCACGCGGCCGAGAATTTTGGCACGATTAGCCGTAGCTTTTTCTACTTTGGGTTTTTCCTTGGTCACCGAAACTTCAGCCGCTTCCGACTGCCCTTTTGATTGATCGGCCGTTTTTGATTCTTCGAGCTCCCCGGAAACAGCCTTGCTTTCAGCTTCAACGGACGGTTGTTCCTCTACCTTTGGCTCTTCTTCGGCGACCGGTGTTGTCTCAACATGTTCTTCCTGCTCAACAGCAGATGGCTCTTCGACCACTTCCTCCACTGCAGGCTCCGCGATTACTTCTTCTACGACCGGCTCCTCCGCCTTGGGTTCCGGCGCAGGCGCTGCAACCTCTTCCTGTTTGCCCGCGGGGGGGGGCTCAACAGCGATCTCCGGTTGATCAGAGACGGGTTGCACTTCTTCTGCGGGAGCTTCTTCGGCGACAGCGGTGTCTACAGAGGAAGGTTCTTCGGCAGCTGCGGGGGGCGCCGCCTTCTCTTCCTGGGGGACTTCTTTGCGACGACGCCGAATGACGCCGGCGGTAATGCGGCGTTCTTCTACGCGTTCCACCTTGGCGGGTGCTTCATCAAGCTTCTCGACATCTTCCTCACTCAAGACACTCATGTGGCTTTTTGCGTCAATGCCGGCTTCGTGGAGCTTTTCCAGCAACACTTTATTATCGACACCCATTTTTTGTGCTAATTCATATACTCGTATTTTTTTACCCATTAAGCTCCCCCGCGAATTTATCCAGCCGTTCCAGTTCATCCACAACGGATACGGCCAGTGAACCACTTTTCAACGCAACGACACCGCGTTCGGATTTCCCAAGCAACTGCCCCATGTGCTCCTTACCGAACGGAGCAAAACACGGAATGCCGCTACATCGGGCCGTTTTATCTACTTTATCGGCAATGGCAGGCGAAAGATCGGATGCCCGCAGAAGTAATCCGAAGTGTTTTCCGGATCGTATTTCGGACAAGACCTGACGGGTGCCGGAGACGACCTGCCCCGCTTTTCTCGCCATGCCGATTAAACTCAATACTTTAGCGCGAACCTGCTCTTGAAGGGCTTGCCACAATACATCCGTGGAAGCAACCTGGCCGCCCCTTAATGAACGTTGCAGCTGGCCTCGTTTTACGGCGGTGTCAACACATTCGTGATTGAAGCAGGTATAAACACCGCGACCTGGCAATTTTCTTCGATAATCGATGACGATCTCACCTTGCGGGCTGAGAACATACCGTACCAAAAGATCCTGGTCAAGAGACTTCCTGCACCCGGCACAGGTTCGCTGAGGACCGGACTTAACGACGCTGCCAGGTTCAGGCCGACGGCTCTTCGACCGATCCTTCTTCATTCGAATCTGAAACCTCCGTCACTTCGTCCGAAGCATCATCCAACACCGCATCTACACTCGGTGATTCCTGTACGGTGGCGTCCTCGGATGCCACATCCTCAGACGAGGCATCTTCAACAGCCACGGACTCCCCAAGGGCCTCCTTGGCGGCCTCTGCGGCACGTGTCTCGCTCTTGATATCGATATTCCAGCCGGTCAACCTAGCCGCCAAGCGGACATTCTGACCCTTTTTACCAATGGCCAGAGACAACTGATCGTCAGGCACAATGACTTCCAGGGCCTGTTCATCGTTGTCGAGATAGATTCTGGTGACCTCAGCCGGCGCGAGAGAGGCACATACAAAGCGTCCCACGTCAGGCGACCAGGGAACGATATCGATCTTTTCACCCCGCAATTCGGAAACCACGTTCTGCACACGAGAACCCCGCATGCCGACACAGGCGCCGACAGGGTCAACATCCGGATCGTAAGAGGCTACTGCAATCTTGGTGCGGCTACCGGCCTCACGGGCCACGGCCTTGATCTCCACGATACCTTCGGCAATCTCGGGCACCTCAAACTGGAAAAGCGATGCCACAAGCCCGGGATGGGTTCGCGACAGAATAATCTGCGGCCCCTTGGTAGAGATTTTAACCTCGGAGATAAGCACGCGTGCCCGATCCCCCTGACGATAGTTTTCCCTGGGCACCTGTTCCCGGTGAGGCAACAGCCCTTCGGCAAGGCCGAGATCGACGATAAGATCACCGCGCTCGTACCTGCGGACGATGCCGTTAACAAGTTCGCCGACACGATCCTTGAACTCATTGTATATTTTTTCCCGCTCGGCTTCGCGCACCTTCTGAATAATGACTTGCTTGGCGGTTTGGGCCGCGATGCGGCTGAAGTTGCCGCTTTCTATCTTCATCCCCAGGGAGTCGCCCACCTCGACTTCTTCATCGATTTCACGGGCTTCCTCGAGATCGATCTCCTTATAGGAGTCAACCACCTCATCGACAACCGTTACGAACTCAAAGAGTTCAACCTCCCCCAGTCCGTCGTTGAAGTGAGCTTCCAGATCGCGAGTATTGCGGTACTTTTTGTTCGCTGCAGAAAGCACGGCAGACTCAAGGGCTTCGACCAGAACTCCCCGATCAATGCCCTTTTCTTTCACAACCTGTTCGATGATATGGTTAAGATTTACCAACATCCAAATCCCCCTCGATGTTTTTTTAGATCCGCCCTTCCTACAAAACATGAAGGCGGCGACCATCCAATGATGACCGCTAGCGGCGTTGAATCAGAATTCAATTTCCAGATTGGCTTTTTCGATATCCTCAAAAGGAATTTCCATCCGGAAACCGTTTTTATCTTTAAGCTCGAGGACAACCTTACCCTCGGACAGACCAGCAAGGACGCCGACAAAGGTCTTTCTTCCGCGCCCCTTGCCATCGACATCGATCGAGACCCGACTTTTCACCTTGGCCAGTCGACCGGCGAACCGCTCGTAGTCTTCGAGCTTGGTTAAAGGACGATCGAGGCCGGGTGACGAAACTTCCAGATTATACGCGGTATCAATGGGGTCCTCAACCTCGAGAAGCACGCCAACCTCCCGACTGACTTCGGCACAGGCATCGAGAGTCACGCCGCCGGGTTGATCAATGTACAAGCGCAGAATCCAGCCCTGTCCTTCCCGTCTGTATTCGACGTCAACGAGTTCGCGCCCCTTTTCTTCCAGAACAGGCAGAACGAGAGAACGGATTTTATCCAGAACGGTCTGTTGCGTCATGCGATCGAATTTTCCTCTGCTTGAAATAAAAAAAGTGAGCTTAGAGCCCACTTTTCCGTAGTGAACGTATTTGACATATGATTGTTACCATAAAGCATTGAATAAAGCAAGAAAGATTTTATATTCAAACCTTTCCCAGACGACCGATTCACTCCTGGCCGCCTCTCTCAAACTCTCTCCAGAAAGGTAATGCTTTCGGTATGATGCGTGTGCGGGAACAAGTCGAAGGGGCGTGACCACACCAACCGATAACCGTTGTGCAGCAACGGCAGCAGATCCCGGACGAGTGTTGGGGGATCGCACGAAACATACAGGATTCTTGCAGGACGCACGGTCACCAGTTCGCGGGCCACATCATAGGCGCCACTCCTGGGCGGATCCATAATCACCAGATCGATCGCACCATCCGCACCGTACTCCGTGGCTGCACCGTACGCTTCCCGGGCAAAGAACGAAACATTTTCTATCTCGTTCAAACGGGCATTGAGGCGTGCCATTTCAATACTTTGCAGATAAGCTTCCACCCCTACCACCTCCTGCGCCAGACGCGCAACGGGCAGGCTGAAATTACCCATACCGCAGAAAAGATCCAACACCCTCCCCGGCGGATTGCTGACCAACGTACCGACAACCTCGCGCACCATGGCTCGATTTTGCGGCAGGTTGATCTGGGCGAAACCACCCGGTCCGTACCCAAGTCGCAGTTCCGGAGTATCGACCTCGATCAGCAACTCCACCGGCCCGCACACATGTTGCAGATTATGCTTGCGACCGGTTTGAACAAAAAGCCCCATATTCGCCGACAGGGCACCCGGCTTCAGGTGAGTCACGAAGTCATCCACATCGTTGGCCAGGCAATGAACGACAGCCCTCACCCGCTCCTGGTCATCGACAGCCAGGTCGATCTGCGAAACAAACTGGCTCCAGCGCGTATTTTCGATCCATGACCGCAACAGGTCCTTGGCTTGATTCAGCAGCGGATGAAGAATGGGGCAATGGTCTACCGGTATGACATAATGACTTCCCCGGCGATAAAATCCGACCAGAAAACCTTTTGGCGTATTCAGACACTTAAGCTGCACCCGGCTGCGATAGCCCCATTGCTGGGGTGATGGCACAATCGGCCGGACAAGCTCGGAATCCACGTCGAGCTTGCGCACCAGAAAGTCTCGAAAAATCGTCTCCTTCCAATGACATTGCTCGGCGTATGGCAGATGCAGCCACTGACAACCGCCGCATTGCCCGAAGGCGGGACAAGCCGGTGCGATGCGATGTTCGGACGCCACCAGGACACGCTCCGCCCGAGCTTCGATATAGCGTTTTTTTTGTCGCACAATCCGGCACTGTACGTGGTCGCCGGGCACGGTAAGGGGCACAAAAACCACCTTTCCGGCATAGCGCCCGACACCGCTGCCGCCATAGGCAAGCGACTCAATGTGCAGGTCGTCTATATAATCGGACATATTTGCCATCACTCTTCCCGACGCTGCCCGTTGAGCCAGTCCAGACGACTCCAGAGCCCTCTCAAGATACGCACCTCCCGATCATTGAGCCCGGCCCGGCCGAAAATCCTGCGGAAGCTGCGCAAAATATGATCCGGATTCTGAGGGTCGAGAAAACCGATATCGGTAAGCGTATCCCGCATGTGTCGGTACATGGCTTCCAGGGTAGCTATGGACGATGTCGATTTCCTGCCCGCCGTCTTGCCACATGCTATCGCAGCAACACGCGACGTCTCGTAAAGACAGATCGATACGGACTGGGCCAGATTCATGGAAGGACAGGCATCGTCCGTAGGAATAGTTACAAAGCGCTGACAGAGATCGAGTTCCGAAGTCTCCAGCCCTTTGTCCTCCCGCCCAAAAACCCAAGCTACCCTGCCACCCTGGGTAGCGGGGATGAATTCCCGGGCAGCATCGTCCGGATGCAGAAAATCCTCGCGATATTTACCAAACCGTCGCGTTGTGCCATACGCAAGATTACAATCCGCCAGCGCAGAGGGCAAATCGGGAAACAGACGCGCCCCTTCCAAAATCCCCGACGCCTTGACCGCCATACGCCGGGCATCATCGCACAAATGATCCGCCACAGGGTTTACCAGACGCAAATCGGAAAACCCGAAATTCATCATGGCCCGACAAACGGAACCTATATTAAGCGGCCCCTGGGGTTCAACGAGAACCACACAGATATGAGCGAAATTCATAATGACCTCATTTCCCCTGTTACCCTATTGCATGACCTATCTTCCGCCACCGTCAGTCGAGACCGCCCAACATAAACTGCACGAGGGCTGCTCCGGCGATGGCGGCAGTTTCCGTACGGAGAATCCGTGGGCCGAGGCTTACCGTCAGAATCCCGGCGTCGGAAGCCTGTTGTGCTTCATGCCGGGCAAAGCCTCCTTCGGGCCCTATTATTATCGAAGCGCTGCTGATATCTTTCGACGTAAAAGCGTCATGCAGCCTCGCCTGCGCATCCCCCTCGTAAAGCATGAGGTTAAGATCCCACATACTCACTTCTTCGAGAACCTGATCGAAGCTCATGACAGGACCAAGCTCGGGGATATCCCCCCTGCGGCACTGTTTGGCCGCACGCAGGACGACTTCGGGCCAGCGATGAGATTTACGCTGCCCGGCATCCCTTTCTGCAAGCGTTGTGGAATGCGAACATACGAACGGCACTATGCGTTGGACACCCAATTCCACACTTTTTTGCAAAATCAGCTCGAAACGCTCTTTTTCCGGCAGTGCCTGATAAAGTGTCAGCGACTTTGACGGAACACATGTCGATACAAGCGGCTGAAACGGCACGACCTTGTTTGAATCGACGAGTCGCGCCCTGAAACAGATACCCTGGCTATCGACAACCGTCACAATAGCCCCGGGACGAATCGACCAATACGACAAAGCCCTGACCGCATCGGGCGGCAGGGCCATTTCCTTTTCAACGACGGCAGGGCAATCGAGCCGCACAACGCTCCGAGCCCCTCCCTTGTTAACGCATGGCAACCTCAAAACCGGTCTCCCGAAAATGCGCATACCGCTTCCTCGCGGCAACCTTAAGCTGCGGCTCGTAAAGCTCCGCAAAATCAATAACCAGATCGAACTGGCGGATAAAATCCAAGGAACAGGGCTTGCCCATAATGAGCACCCCGGCATTGTTCGGATTGCGTTCTTCTACCTCAATAATGACCGGTTCGTCAAGACAATCCACAGCCCCATTATCGTAAACATGCGGAATAAAGGCTCCCTTCTTCCAGGTCCACATGAACCGGTCGAGGGTCACCCCCTGATTATCGTCGCAAACCATGACCAACACCCGTTGCCCCTGAGTGAAAAAATGCTCGGCCAATTCACACAGGTGTTTTGCTTTTTCGGGGCGTTTAATTTTAACGAACTCAACCCGCGTCATGCGTCTAACACCCTATCTTCCTGTAAAAACGGAGCGCAGCCCCTATGCCTTGCGGGCAAAATCGGCGCCACAATCCAGAGCCTGGTTGTTGGCCGGGATAAATCGCTTGTTGCGTTCAGGTAGTATCTTGTCGAGCCCCGATTTTAAACTATCCAGACTTACGACGCCGGTCAGCTCTGCATAAGCGCCCATCACAATCATATTAACGAGGCGCGCGTTGCCGACTTCCGCTGCCAATTCATTGGCCGGAACGCCAAGCAACCGCAGATCGGAGCGATGCTGAGGCACCTGTTCGACGAGAGAGGAGTTATAGATGCACAGACCGCCCGATGCGATACCCTCAAAATACTTATCCATAGCGAGTTGATTGAACAACAAGGCCGTCCCCGGATGGCCGATAACGGGAGAGCCTATTTCTTCCCCGGAGACAATCACGGTACAGGTGGCCGCCCCGCCGCGTTTTTCAGGGCCATAGGCAGGAAAATAGGTCGCATTCTTGTCCTCAAGAATGGCAGCACACGCCAACAGGTTGCCGACAAGCAAAATACCTTGCCCGCCGTACCCGGCCATAAAAACATTATCGCTCATTACGTCAAGTCCATTTCGCAAGCAGTTTCAGGCTTAGGAACAACACTACCGCCCTACCCTTTGGTCGTGATGTCCTTATAAACGCCAAGCGGGAAAAAATCCATCATCTCGTTACCGACCCGGGCATTAGCATCGATGGGCGACATTCCCCAGTTGGTCGGACAGGCGCCCAGAACCTCGACAAAAGCAAAGCCCTGTTTTTTTACCTGCATTTCAAAAGCCTTGAGAATCGTTCGACCGGCCTCAATGGCACGTTTCGGCGTATCCACCGCCACCCGCGCTGAAAAACCGGTACCGTCAAGCATGGCGAGCAATTCGGCCACACGGATCGGATGCCCCTCTTTCGCAACATCGCGACCATAGGGGGAGGTCGTCGTAACCTGCCCCGGCAATGTGGTCGGAGCCATCTGCCCGCCGGTCATGCCGTATGTCGTATTGTTCAGAAAGATAACGGTAATCGGCTCCCCGCGATTGGCTGCGTGAATGATTTCCGCGGTTCCGATCGCGGCCAGATCCCCGTCCCCCTGATAGGTGAAAACCACATTGTCCGGGTGAACGCGCTTCACGCCGGTAGCAACGGCCGGAGCACGTCCGTGAGGGGCCTCGACGACATCGATATCGAAATAGTCGTACAGCAGAACGCTGCACCCGACGGAGCCGATGCCTACCGTTTGCTGTTGCACATCGAGCAGGTCGATAGCTTCCGCCACCAGGCGATGCACCGTACCATGATGACACCCGGCACAATAATGAGTGGGAACTTCCTTCAATGCCGAGGGACGCTGGAAAACCGTCTGAACGTTAGAATCCATGATCAGTCCTTATAGTGCTTACAGATCTGTTCGAAGATTTCTTCAGGATTAGGCAGAGAACCGGTGCCCCCTGGCCGTCCGTAAAAACGTATATCCGCACCGGGATGGGCGGATAGCCGAACGTCTTCGACCATCTGACCGTTATTCAACTCCACACACAGTACCTTGGGCGTCTCGGCCGTTGCCTTGCGATAAATTTCGGCCGGGAAAGGATAGAGCGTGATCGGCCGGATCAGGCCGACTTTAAGTCCTTCCCTGCGCGCCATGGCGATAGCTGTCTTGACGATGCGCGCTGCCCCGCCGAATGCCGTCAGAATCAATTCGGCATCCTCCAGGCCGGTGGCTTCAAAACGGATTTCCCGCTCTTTCAGCCGTTCATATTTAGCATGCAGATGCCAGTTATGCGCCTCCAATTCACCATCGCCAAGGTACAGAGACTTTACAGCGTTGCTGCGGATTCGGCCTCTCTTGCCGGTAACAGCCCAGTCTTTAGCCGGAAGATCCTCGGGAGCCCGGTAGGAATTGGGCACCAACGCTTCTTTCATCTGCCCCAGCATGGCATCGCCGAGAATCATGGCGGGGATACGATACCGGTCGGAAAGATCGAAAGCCAGCATGGTCAAATCGTAAAGCTCCTGAACCGAGTGAGGCGCCAGCACTATCAGATGGTATCCCCCGTGTCCGGCCCCTTTGACCGCCTGAAAGTAATCGGCCTGCGACACATCGATCCCGCCCAGACCGGGACCGGGCCGCTGAATATTGACTATAACGGCAGGCACTTCGGATCCGGCCATAAAAGACATGCCCTCGGCCTTGAGTGAAATGCCCGGCCCGGAGGAGGATGTCATGACGCGCCCTCCGGCGGCACCGGCGCCGAGAACCATATTGATGGCAGCCACTTCGCTCTCGGCCTGGACAAACGTGCCGCCGACCAGGGGCATTTCGCGCGACATGTATTCAGGGATATCGTTCTGCGGAGTGATGGGGTAACCGAAATAATAACGGCAGCCAGCCTCGATAGCTCCCATGGCTATCGCTTCATTACCCTTGACAAATAGACGTTTTTTCAAAACAACCTCCAGGCTGTGTTGAAACACATATAAGGAAAATCGGGATCTTGTTTTAGCGAGCCTGTAGAGGCCTGCGAATTTATGACTTACCGGCCTTGATAACCGTAATGGCGACGTCAGGACAAATCCGCGCACACAACGCGCAGGAGATACAATTTTCCTGATCTGCCTCACTTATTTCAACCAGGGGATACCCCTGCTTGGTAAGCTTGCTCCCGATTCGTAATAGTTTTTTAGGACAGGCCCCGGCACAAAGCCCGCATCCTTTGCAAAAGTCTTCATCAATAAGGATTCTTTTCACCGACAGCACCTTTTGGTAAACATCTGACAATTCTGGGTTCCGCTGCATCACACACGGTCGCCGAAACATATCAAATCACCTGGATTTTGGCAACACCGAATGAAAGTTCCTGCTTTCTTAACAAGGTGCCCTTGCAAAACTTCGTTATGCATCTCTGAAAGGCCATGGCGACATGAAAACACCGCGACAATCGCCGTGTGCGAGGGCCAGACTCACACCTTTCCCCGATGCGTTTGGTTATATCGTGCAAAGACACCATCCGACATTAAATCCAAAAAGTTGAAGTCCCAGGTAAACCTAAAACAGAAAGTTACGTCTATGTTGTCAAAAGAAAGGAGAAAACATCATGAAAAGAAAACTTTTATCGTTAACCCTGTCCGCTGCAACATTAAGTATCGCCTGCCTGATAGGTTCTCCAGCCTGGTCCGCCGACCGGCATGACCCGGTGCAGCGCAACCAGCAACAAAGAATAACCCAGGGGGTTCGGTCAGGCGAAATCACCCGGCCGGAACTACGGAAACTACGTCACGAGCAACGTCGGATCAAACGCTTTTCCCGCCAGGCCCGCGCCGATGGAAAAATGAACAAATGGGAGCGGCGCCATTTGAAGGCCATGAAAAATCACGCCAGCCGCAATATCTATCAGGCTAAACACAATAAACGCTCTTACAATCATTGCCACCCCCAGAACACCAGACACAGGAAGAACTGTCACGCGGCGGCTGGACACAAAACCTGTCGCAAGGTCGACTCGGTCAGAATAGCAATGACGCAGCCGGGGATGTCCTTCGCCTGGAACATGAATCTTCACTAACACCACTTCGTAGATCTCAAAATCCGGCCTGCCATCGCATTATGCAGGCCGGATTTTTGCCTCCCGCCAATGCTCGGTTATAATCGATACACGAACACTGTATTCAATAACCATGGAGAAGGAGGAGGCGTATGAGCTATCGCGGCACCATCGGCATCCTTACCGGCGGGGGAGATGTCCCGGGATTGAATCCGGCCATCCGCGCAGTTACGTTCCGCGCATTACGTGAAGGCTACCGGGTTGTCGGTATTCGTCGGGGCTGGGGCGGACTGGTAGACTATCAACTCGACAATCAGATCGACAACAGCGCTCACGTACAGATTCTCACCGAAGATTTGGTCAATCGTGCCGGCCGTACGGGTGGCACATTTTTACACACGTCCCGCACCCTTCCCGCCCGCCTGCCCCGTTCTGCCGTACCCCAGCATCTGCGCGCCCGATACGATGACGACATCAATGACGTAACACCGCATGTTTTGGATGCCATAGAAGCCATTGGCATCGATTACCTTATTCCCATCGGTGGCGACGACACCCTGAGCTACGCAGAACGACTCCATCGCGAAGGCATTCGCATCGTGGGCATCCCGAAAACCATGGATAACGATGTTCCCGGCACCGACTATTGCATCGGTTTCAGCACCTGCGTGACCCGCACCATCGAACTCACTCATACCCTGCGTACCACCGCCGGTTCCCACGAACGATTACTGGTGATCGAAGTGTTCGGCCGGTACGCGGGCTTTACCGCCATGCTGCCGACCATGGCCGGCGCAGCTGACCGTTGTGTCATCCCCGAACAGCCCTTCGACATGAGGCATTTGACGCGATTGCTGGTAGAGGATCGCAACCACCACCCAAGCGGCTATGCGGTGGTGCTGGTATCGGAAGGTGCTACGATGGTTGATGAAGCGGGAATGTCCTTTGAAGGGCAGGAAAAAGATCAGTATGGCCACCGCAAGTTGGGGGGGATCGGCGACAAGGTCGCCGCGCAGCTCAAAGAACTCTCCCCCGAATTCAACAAGGGGAAGCGCATCAACGTGGTCAACCAGCGCCTGGGATACCTTGTTCGCTGCGGCAACCCGGACGCCATCGATTCCATCGTCCCCATGGCCTACGGTAATTTGGCGCTGGATCTGATACTGAAAAACCGTTCCGGTCAGCTTATCGCATTGCGCAACGGCTGTTATGCCAATGTCCCTATCGATATCGTATCCAGCCGCAAAAAAATTGTGACGGTCGACAAATATTACAACGCGGAACGCCTCAGACCAAAATACGAAACCTTCCGCGACCAGCCCATGTTTATCATGACCAGCGAGATGTAAAAACGCCTACAGACGCCTGCGGATTGCCAACGACGGATGACCTGTGCAAATGCCGTCATAACCCGCAGGCGACTCAAACGGCAGAGTCTTCATCCTATCTCGAACTTTACAGTACCCCCTCGAGCAGATTCAGTCTTTGTCGGGCTTCCTGGTTAGTCGGATTGAGAATAAGCACGTCCTGGTACACTTTCCGGGCCTTGAAGGTAATACCCATTTCCTGATAAATTCTCCCTTTCGCCAGCAGAAAATTGAGATCCTGGGGATACTTGGAACTTGCCACCATCAGCGTGTCCAGGGCATCGTCGTATCCCTGATACCGTTCAAAAAAATGCGCCATGGGCAAAAAAATCGACTTGTCGGGATACTGCTCCTGTCTGGCCAATGCAAGCGCCTTGCGAAAAGCGCCATCCGCTTTGTTGATATCACCATGTTGCATAAGATATAAGCCGTAGTCATGATGACTTCTGGAAAGATCCGGAAGGATTTCAGATCTATGCGAACCGTCGATCCCATAATTGATTACCTGCTGAACCCAGAACAGGGTATCTTCGGGGGACGACTCTATAAAACCACGAATCAACGACAGCGCCTCTGTTTGTTTTTGAGTGTTCACCAACTGCTCAACATAACCGGACTGAAACTCACGCGATGACGGGTCGCTGTCCAGTGCGGCAAGGATCAGGTTTTCTGCGACAACGCTATTTCCAGCGTTGAAAAAGTACTGTCCCAACCCATACAGGGATCGACCGCCGAGAGGGTCCAGACGCATACCGTCGGCAAAATGTTTCAGGGCGCCATGCTCGTCATTCATATCCATGGCCTGATATCCCCGGACATACCGATACCGGGGGTTCAAAGGATCGAAAAAAGAAGCCAACGCTATCAGGTCACGGGAAGTTTCGCGTGCTTCGGTGGCCTCGGAGGCCGAATTCCGCGCTGCGGAATATAATTTTTGTCCAACCGGATCCCCGATGTAAAAATAGCCGGACAATAAAACAGCCAGAATGGTTAAAGCACTCGTCAGCACCCATCTTAAACGATGAGGTTTATCCGGAGCTGTGGCTTGTACCGAAGATTCCGTAGCCGCAGCAAGTACGCCGAAGAACATGAATAGCAGTATGAAAAAACCATTGAAACTCAGCCCACCGGTTGAAAAGTAACCAAGGATAAAAACAAATAGGCTTCCCATGCCTGCAGCATACAGATAAACGGAAAGTTTCTGTCGTCGCTGCAACCATTTGCGAAAGGTCCGACGGATAAAAACAAATAAAAACCATCCCGCCAATCCGAAACCGATCAGCCCCGATTGACTTGCCAGACGAAAGATACGCTGAACCGATGCGCCATGAGTGACATGGGGTTCCGATGGCTGTCTGTAACGCTTACTGATAGCGGAAAAAGAACCGAAGCCCGCACCGGTTAAAGCAAAATCAGAGACGACCTGCCGGGAAACAAGAGGCTCCGGGAATGCTTTTCCCTGCACGGCAGCGGTTCGTACCGGGTCAGGTTGAACCGAACCGGCCAATGGTAAAGAAATGGCCAGTATCAATATCATGAACAGGTAAATAAACAAATACGGACTTTCCCGACGGCCACGACTGCGCAATCCTAAAAATATCAGCATCAACAAAATGGCAATAAAAAGAACCATCAACCCTTCTCGCCAATAGGTTGCCACAGCCAGGGGGATTGCGATGGCCGGAAGTCCGTAAATAAAATACCGACGCTGCCCGAAAGTGACGAAAAATTCACTCAAACGCTCTTTCCAGGTTCCGTAACGAACCGAAGGCCTGTCCGTCAGGAAAAGCGACAGCGACAATGGACAAATCATCAGCATGAAGGTTGTCACTATAGCCGCATGCTGGGGGGAAAGAACCAGCTGAATGCCATTGCGACTCGGGAGAAACCCAAAAACGGCATTCATAACCCATAAAACAAGAATACCTCCGGCAAGTCCCCCGCCAATAGAGGCGAGAACCCCCGCCACCACTTTCAATTGTTTGCGTTGAGCCAGAAGATTGGCGGTGACGGTATAAGCAGCCCAGCAGGCAATCAGGAGAAAAAGACTACCCAGCGTTGCCCTGGGGGCCAGGGTCAGAGGCAACCAGCTCTCCCCCTGCAATATACCGACGGTTTGCTGATAGATCTCCCAGGCATTTGGAGACAAAAGACGCAGCAATTGCGGCGGGATCGGTACAAGTTGGATCAGGCCGAAGACTGCAAGGACCAAAAGAGCGTTGGAACCTTCAGGAAGACGAATACCCGAAGTATCATGCCGATGCTCATATATCAGCAGCAACAGCGCGATGAAAGGAAACAGGCAAACAAAAAAGTCGGACCACCAGACATTAAAAAACCCGGAGCACGGTGCCCAGGAAAACATCAATAAAAGAAGAGCGAAACCGACCCTATTCATCAAGAGGCCTCCCGGCAATAACAGCAGATGGATTGGTAGTAACCAATTCGAGCGCAGCGGATGTCCCGATAATGGCCGCGGCTTCTTCAACCGCTGGGGAAAGGACGGGACGACGGTGGGTTGGAGAGTGCGCATCCGTAGCCAGAAAATGAACGCAATGTTTTTTCAGCAGATAAATCGCGCAATCCCTGGCATCGGCACCAAAGTTTCCGGTCAGGCTGCCGGCCGTCACCTGCACAAGACAACCCGCATCAACCAACCGAAACAACAATTCCGGATCGCGAACCATCGAAGGATTCCGTTCCGGATGGGTGATGATAGGCCGGAGGCCGGCAAGCAGGATCTTGAAAACGATTTCATTTGCATTACGCGGCAAATGACTGTGCGGAAACTCCAGCAGAAAATACGGGCCATTATTAATGGTGTAACAAGCCGCCACTTCAGGCGGCAACACGGAACTGACATCGGCCCCCCTCAGAATCTGCAGAGAAGCGGACTTGCCTTGTAACTTTTCCCTGAATTGCCGAACCCGCTCATCCAGAAACTCCGGTGAATGAATATCCCCTTTTATATGCGGTGTAGCGACGATATGAGAGATACCATCTTCCACCGCGATACGGGCCATCTTTAAGGAGTCAGACAGTGTTGCGGCCCCGTCATCTATTCCAGGCAAGATGTGACAATGAATATCAACCATCATATGAAAGCACTAAGCCTCCTGGCGACCTATACAGGGAACCGTACTCCATCGACAAGCAGGAACCGGCATCCGAAGTCCTAATCCCTATTGCCTTGCGTCTGACACTTTGGAGATTCGTAATAATCATACGAGCTTTGATGGTAATAACCGCTCTTGGCTGCGTCGTGACGATTGATGACCATACCGAGTAGCCGCGCGTTGATATCCTGAAGCATTTTCAGGGATCGTTCCACAAGATCAAAAGTCGTCTGGCCGGCATCGCTCACCAGGATGACACCATCGAACAATCGACCCAGAATACGCGTATCGGCAACGGGCAAAAGCGGGGGCGCGTCACAAATGATAAAGTCGAAATCATGACTGGCCGTTTCCAACAAGGCTTGCATACGTTTGGAAATCAACAGCTCTGCGGGATTCGGAGGAATCGGGCCGGCCGGTATAATCGCCATATGGGGTAACGGTCCCTTATGCATAATCGGCGCATCCACATCCCCGGCCAGGTAATTACTGAGGCCTTTGACATTGCTGATTTTGAAAATTTTATGGAAACGGGGCCTGCGAAGATCGCCCTCGATGAGCAACACCCGATGATTTGATTGCGATGTACTCAAAGCCAGATTGGCGGCGGTGGTTGTTTTCCCCTCTCCCATGACAGAACTGGTCATGAGAATTTTTTTGGGCGGATTATCCGGAAAAGACAACTGAATGGCCGTTCGAATCCCTCGGAAACTCTCCGCCAGAGCCGACTGCGGCTCCGTAACAACCATGTTCTCCAGATGATCGGCATTCCTTTTGCGCTGGACCACACCGATGACAGGCACACCCAGCACGGCTTCGACATCCTCAGGATCCTTGATTGTATTGTCCAGATATTCCAGGAAAAACGCCAGCGCGATCCCGCCCAGGGCGCCGAGCAGAATACCGATCTGAAGATTCAGGGCAACCCACGGTTTGGCAGGTTCGAGAGGTACCGAAGCTTTTTCCACCAGCCAGAGGTTAACCGGTTGGGTTTCTTCGGTAATGCTTTGTTCTTTCAGTTTGAGCAAAAGAGCATCGTACAAAGTCCGGTTGGTATCGATGACTCTTTTCAGATGTCCGTATTGAATGAATTTTTCATTCAGGACCAGGGCTTCCGTTTTGCTGTTTTCCAGTTTTTGACGGAGGCTTCTTTCATTGGAAAGCGCCAGTTCGTATTCGTTTTTGATGGATTCAACAATACGCTCGATTTCCTGATTGCGCTTTCTCTGCAGGACATGCAGATCCCCACGGGTCTTAACCATCAGCGGGTGTTTGGGACCGTACTTGTTTCCCAACTCCATCATCGATTTTTCGGTTTCCACAATCTGTGCACGAAGAGCTTGCAGGGCCGGATCCGAAGCTATGGCAGCAATGGTTTGGGCCGACCGGTAATTCCTGCCGACGGACCTGACCTTACTGTACAGTGCCTGAAGTTCCTTGCGCCGCGATTCGGCACGCAACAGCTGTATATTGATTTCCGACAGCCTTTCCGGAGTGACGGTCATACGGTTCTCAATCGTCACCAGGTTATTGGCTTTCATATAATCCTGCAGAGCCTGTTCCGACTCTTGGAGTTTTATCGCCTCTGCTTCAGCCTTTTGCGTCATCCAATCCAGCCGTCTTCGCGTAGAATCCAGCTTCATTTCGAGGATCTCCTCGATATAGGCCTTTGCCGTCGTGTTGGCGATAAGGGCTGCCAACTCGGGATTCGGGGAAAAGAAATTAATGTTGATTATGCGACTTTCCAAAACAGGACGGACCTGAATTTCTTCGCTGATCTCAATAGCAATTCTTTCTGCGTCTGACAGTTGTCCCTGTTCCTGACGGTTTTGTCGGGCCTCGCGGGTCATAAACAGGTTGCCGACGCTGATAAAAAAGCTTTTGACCTTCGGCAGGATAGTGCCTATAGACGAGTTGCGGTCGGAATGCTTGCCGTAAAACGCTTCGGGATTTTTATCCAGTCCCAACGTTTTTACGACCCTTCGCGCTACGGCGCGACTTTTAATCAACTGAAACTGGGTTCCGTAAAACTCAGGATCGGTGCTTCTACTGACATATCGCCCGGTCAGATTATCGCCTTCCGCTTTCTCGATCATGATTTTGGTACTGCCCTCGTATAGAGGTGTGGACGCAAACGTATAGAGCAACACCACGGAAAAAACGGTTATGAAAAATCCGACCAGAACATTCCTGCGCTTTTTTAATACCCTGAAAATGTCTCTTAAATGAAGGGATTGATTTTTGATCAGCATAGAGATATCACCTTCCTGACTATCGATCATTCAGCGCTAGAATTCTTACCTGCGAGAGATCAGAAAAAACTTTCAGGAACCATAATAACGTCATCCGGTTTAACAGGCGTATGAAGTGGAACCTTTTCCAGAACACGCTCGCTGCCATTGACCTGACGAATGATCTGGATTCTTTTTTGGGAAGCCAGTTCGGTAAATCCACCGGCCATGGTAACGGCTTTTATAACGGAGGTGCCCGCCTCGAATTTATAGGCATCGGGTTTATTTACCTGCCCCGTTACATAAAACACACCAGCCTTCGATACGAATATACTGTCCCCACCGCGGATCGTAAGCTTTGCATTGGTTCCATTTCTTTCCATAAGATTTTTAAGATTAACCGTAATGGTGTCATCCTGATCCGGATTCGCGGGATTTTTTCGTCTGATAGTTACGACATCACCAGCCTCGTCGGTCAGTCCCCCGGCTTTGGAAATCATCTCCATAAGCGTGGTGGCTCCGCTCAATTCATAAAGCCCCGGCACAACCACCTCGCCCATGATGGTGGCTTTCTGACTTCCGAATGTCTCGACAAAAACCGAGACCTGAGGATCGAGGATATAGCCCTGCGCCAGCTTGGAGGCAATTTTCTGTGCCACTTCGGATATGGACAGGCCGTCGATGGCTATTTCTCCAACCAGGGGAAACAGGATAACCCCCTTGCCGCTGACCCGGGTGGTTGTTTCCAAGTCAGGGTTGTCGTATACCATGACCTTGAGGACATCTCCTTCGCCTACCCGGTAATCCAATTCTTCCGCTGAGGAAAATTGTCCAAACAGGACGATCAAAAACAAGATTAAAACTAATCTGGAAATCTGCCTTGTCATGGCTATCTCCTTGTTGGCTAGCATGTTTTATGCAACCATAATCGCCGGATGGTTTTGCTAAAGCGAAAAAATAAAGTTGATATAGACATTGTTTTTGTCGTAACCAGATGTCTTGATATTTGAATGGCGTTTAACAAACGTATAACCGCCGGACACAGCCAACCAGTTGGTCAGGGTGTATTTCACATCGAATCCCACCGTCCCTCGGTGATCTTCCCGATCGATCGCCGTTGATCCCCCTTTGTATTTGGTATTCCCGTAGGTCGCTATAACCGATGCCAGAAGTCTGGCTGTAATACGCTGGTAGTAACGAAATAGAATCCTGTGGGAGACCGTGTATTCCGTATCAAAACTGTCCGTCTCATTGGTGGTTCGGGAAGCACGCAGTTCCGCATAGGTCTTAGGTGTAAACCGGTGCAGAAACTGTAGCTCCGCCAAGACATTGGTGGCATCATCCCGCCCCGAACGGGCAAAATCCTTCTCTCCCATACCAGCCATCACCCGCCACCGTGATTTACGGCTCTGTTCCCACTGCAGGCCCAGATAAACCCTGTGTTCATCACTGTCGGACTGTTCTGCGTCATCGTAGTCGATGGTGATGAAATTATATTCGACCAGCGCGGAGGTCTTGGGCAGGAACCGGTAAAATCCTCGCCAGATGAAACTGTGGTCGTCCCGATTGCGAAATTGGTTTTTTGTCTGATCATAGCTCAGGTTATAAAAACCATACTCGGCTTCCATTGAAGTCTTCGGACTGATTTCATAACTGATTACCGCATTTAAAAGATTGGATTTGAACTTATCCAGAGTGTTGCTGGAACCGGTGTTGTAAGCGTCGTGATTCAATTCGTAAATGTCCAGCAATTCGACAGATAACCCGCCACGGAAATTGTAGCGGAAATACCCCTCGGCCCTTTGATTGACATGATCCTCCGATGTGAATCGGCTGTGTCGTAAAATATCCGCCTGGTAACTGGCATAGCCCTGAAGACGCGATTTGCCCTTGGACCGAAAACGGCTCAAAGCCAGCCCTCCCGGTGCGGTATTGAGGGTGCGAAGCTGACGAATGGGATATTTGCTTGCCGGCAACGTCATCCATATGCCGGGTGTGATCCGGGTAAAGAAATCGCTTTGGCGGTTGGACTCTGTACTGAATAAGTTGTCGGTGAAATATTCTCCAATGCCCAGGTAGGGATGAACGTATCCTGTTTTCGATCCAAGGATTTCGCCGACCCTGTTAGTTGTCGTGCCCTGTTCAAAAGGACTTTCGCTGTAAGCCAAAGCCGGCATTTCAACAGCAGTACTTACCTCCGTCCCACCTGTATCAACGACCTTTTCCTCTGCCAAAGCCGGTTGACAAGCAAGAAACACCAACATAAAAATCCACACCATTCTGCATTTCATAGCACTCTCCCGGTTCTAAATTAATATTTGCCCCTGCAACAGCCAGCGTTTATGTAAGCAATCATCCCACCGAATTGATGCTTCACGATATATTTCAAAAACCTTAGTTGGATAAATTAATACCCTTTCCTGTCCCTTCTCCAGGCTTGGATTCCGAATGCACCAAATTCTGAGTTGTGTGGAATTCCGGCACCATGTTTTTAAGAAGTCGGATAAGTTCTACCTGATCGCCGCGCCGGATCGCCTCGAACAGCAACTCGGTTTCTTCCTTGACCAACCCGCAGGAAGAGCTGGTCGCTTCCAGTACGCGGATTTTTTCATGTACCGTCGGCTTGATCCCTTCGCCGTCGATCAGCAACTCCTCAAACAACTTTTCACCTGCCCGCAACCCCGTAAAGGTGATTTCAATATCCTCATAAGGCCTTCGCCCTGAAAGACGGATCATTTCTTCCGCCAGGCGGATGATTTTTACCGGTTCGCCCATATCGAGGAGGAAAATTTCCCCTCCGTATCCCATGCACCCCGCCTGGAGTACCAGCTGCACGGCTTCCGGGATGGTCATGAAAAAGCGTGTTATCTCCGGATGAGTTACGGTAACCGGGCCACCTTTCAATATTTGCTCCCGGAAAATGGGAATGACACTGCCGTGGCTGCCCAGCACATTACCGAACCGAACAGTGGTAGCCTTGGTGGAACCGTTACGCGGCAGACTCTGAGCGTACATCTCGGCAACCCGCTTGGTTGTACCCATGATATTGGTCGGGTTGACCGCCTTGTCGGTGGAAATCAGAACAAAGTGTTCCGCACCGATATCGAAACTGGCGTCGATGATATTGCGTGTTCCCAGAACGTTATTTTTAACCACTTGAACCGGATTGATTTCCGACATAGGTACGTGCTTGTAAGCCGCGGCATGAAAAACCACCTGAGGTCGGTGTTTTTTAAATACCTGAGATACGCGGGTCTGATCCCGGATGTCACTGAGGCTGGGAATAAGCGATAAACCGGGGAATTTTTCCCGCAGCTCGTTTTCCAGGTGGAAAAGCGGAGTCTCTGCGTTTTCGAACATCACCAGATTTCCCGGACCGAACTGAGCTACCTGGCGACAGATCTCACTGCCGATACTTCCGGCAGCGCCGGTGACCAACACACGTTTACCATGCAGATAGTTGTTGATTTCCTCGACATCCAAACGAATCGGTGGCCGTCCCAAAAGATCTTCAAGACGGACTTCCCGACAGTGTTGCAGAGATACCTGACCGGAAATGATATCCCCCATTGCCGGAAGTATCTTCGATTCAATCTTGTTTTCCTTGCAAAACGCCACAATATTTCGCAATTCCTTAGGCTGAACCGACGACTCGGCAACAATAATCAGATCGATATCATTTTTACCGCAGATTTTGGCCATATCGTCCAAGGTTCCGAGTACCGGTATGCCATTGAAAACCTTCCCCTTGCGTCCCTGGTCGCGATCAATAAATCCCAGTACCGCCTTGAGCATTTTGGGATTCTCCCGCATTTCCCTCACTATGGTCTGGGCGACAATGCCGGAACCAACGACCAGAACACTTTTTTTCTTCCGACGATAACTTTTGGTGAGTTGTCGCCTTTGCTCCCGGAGAATACGGACCAAAACCCGCACGCCGATCATGGTCATGAAACAAACCAGAAAGTCGAGAATAATGACCGATCGCGGCAGGTTATTCATTTCCCTGATGAATACGGCATACAGCACCACCCCGAAAGACGCCACCACATTGGCTTTTAAAATCTGCAGCAAATCCGGAATCGAAACGTAACGCCACCAACCATCAGCCATCCCCATGGTGCGAAAAACCACGAGTTTCAACAGCAACACGACAGGCAGCATCTCCAGAATGGATGGCCATAATTCAGTTGGGATCTGCAAATCGTAACGTAGGGAGAAAGCAAGGAGCAGTGAAAAGGATGCTACCAGGAGATGAAAAAAGAGGATCAGGGTTTTGCGGACCCTGTTATAGAAAACCGGATTTCGGGGGGTTCTTGCTGCAGTCTCCTTTGGCATGCCCCCCCCTTTCCGGAATATAGCGTTGGGAGATAATCCCAACAGATGAACCTTTGTGCTTTCCTGTATATTTAATTGATAACATGACCACTTGGGTTGTCAACATTCGTCATATTCAACTTCGCCACATGGATTGTTCCTTATAGGTGCGCGGGCAGGAGAAAAGTGCACGCTCAGCTTGATCCAACCTTCTCTTGCAAGTTTCGTAATAGATGCGCATGAACAGAACAGGGGCATTGATAAGCAATCAGCGGTCCGGGTGGGTAATTCATTGCTGCTCCAGATAGCGCTTCAGCATGGCACAGCTCTTATCCAGCTTATAGCTTCGTCCCTTTACAATATGTTTATTGATAAATTCTCCAGGATAAATCAGTGATGGTCGAAGAAAAGCTCTTATTTTTTTCCTAAAGTACAAACGTTGCTTAATTGGCTGCATTACATAACCCATTCCTATTTTATATCTATCCAACTCCGGGGTTTCTTCAAGGGAACCTAAACCATAACATATGGGGACAGGGTTACTTTTTTCCGTCAGGTAATGCCGCGTCACATGATATGTCAATAAATTATTCGGACAGTAGTTCAGCAGTCTTGAATCAGAGTTTTGAATAATCATCTCCGTCATAGTTGGCGTTTCCAGAATAACCACATACGCAGCCAGTTGTTCCTGGTAGTATGCACCGAGAATATTTACTCCGTTACCTTTCTCTAAACTAGCGCATATTTTATGCCAGTATTCCAGATTTGCCCTCGGATCATTTCTGTTTTGACGTCTCAAAGTAAGCAGGTTTAATTTATAGCCCTGATTTCTTAATTCCTCAATGCTTACAGATCTTATCTCGCAATTTTTCATTCCTTTCGAAACCCGGTTTCGAAACTTTTTCTTTAGATATTTAAGATCATAACCGGCATGATCACAAACCTCCAATTTGCTGAAAAATCCGTAATTTTCCAACTCTGTCGGAAATCGCAGCCCCCAGGCCCCTGAAATATTCAGCAAATGATCCATTTCTTCCTGCTTGGGATTGATGAGGCAATGGTATGGGATGGACATCAGCATTTTCGGCTGAAGTTCGCACCATTCACCACTTGACGAGGAGTACACCTTAAATCCGGCATTTTTATAAAACTCATAAAAGACACTATGTTCTTCCATAGTTTTCTCCTCTTTATTCTCACCCCGCTTGAAGAATCTAAATTAAGGCTGTGCTGAAATACCTTTCCGCGCGGTCAGGCAAGACGGTAACCACGCGATTCCGGCCATTATCGAATTGAAGAGCTGCAAACACATTGGCTCCGGATGAAGTCCCCACCAACAGGCCCTCTTGCCGAGAGAGCTTTCGTGTTGTATCGATTGCTTCCTCGTCCGAGACGGTAAAAACGCTATCCACCAGATCAAGGTCGAGAACCTCGGGGATGAAACCGTCACCAATTCCTTGGATCTGGTGTAATCCTGGCTCCTTTCCCAAGAGTGTTGCGCTGTTCTTCGGTTCAACGGCAATTATTTTAATAGCAGGATTTTTTTCTTTCAGAAACTTTGCTACCCCCTGAAGCGTACCGCCGCTTCCAACACCTGCGACAAAAATATCTATCTCACCCTTCAGGTCGTCCCAGATTTGAGCGCCGGTTTGCTTATAATGAGTCTCCGGATTGTGGGGATTTGAAAATTGGTTAACAAAAAAATATTTTCCTGGTTCTAACTGCATGATTTCCTTTGCTTTTTTCAAACAACCGATGAGGTTTTCATCAGCAGGCGTAGAAATGGTTTCTCCGCCAAAAGCCCGGATAATTTTCATTCTCTCTTCGCTGACGTTTTCCGGCATGACGCAAACGACGTGATGACCACATTGAGCTCCTACCCACGCAAGGCTGATGCCTGTATTCCCTGAAGTGGCTTCAATAATAGTCATGCCGGATGTAAGTTTCCCTTCTTTCTTTGCCGAATCAATGATGTTCCTGGCCACTCTATCTTTAATACTGCCACCGGGGTTGAGAAACTCGGCTTTAGCAAAAACATTTCCCGTGGATATTTTTGATAGTTGAATGGTTGGTACATTCCCTATAAGTTCAGTAACAGAGCTAACCAACATAGAAATATCCTTTTTAAATTAATGAATTCTGAGTGCAAAGTCCGCTACATTTCATTCAAAATAGCCCTGGTTCCGAGACAGAACTGCTGGGGAGAGTCGCCGGGATGAAAAACACACCGCACACCAAGGGCCAAAACCGTTTCTTCAGAGGTGGCGCTTTCCCGGTAATTATAGAATGCCAATCGTGTACCGCACGGAATGGCCTGCCTAACTGAATGGAGAATTTCTTCTACATCGCCATTTCCCAAAGCAAAACAGTCGAGAAAAAGTAGATTCTTTTGGACCGTTTCGTTCCAGATCACTTGAGATAGTTCGTGCCTGGAGCCTATATTTGTAAACCTGCATCGGCAATGAAGGACATTTTTCATCAAGGCGACAAACAAATCGTTCTGCAGGTGATTTGCCCCAACCAGGCAGACATGAACGCCCTCGCAGACTTTGCATTGCTTTTTCACGATACCAAATGGCTCCAGCAAGCGAGGCAAATCAAATAAACGCAGGAAGGTTCGAAATATCAGGGACAGGTCTGTCCGAAAAGAGATACCCTCAATATATTTGTGATACAACTTGATTTTTTCAGGGAGAACTTTTTCTATATAGGCCGATTCCACATCTTTGCAGACTTTCAATATCTCTTCTTCATACCGGTAATCGATAGCCGCATTATCCGTTATGCCCGGTTTAACAGAAAGGATCTTGGCAAAGTCTTCTCTATGATATTGCACATATTTGATTAACTCCGGTCTTGGTCCGACTAAGGACATGTCGCCCCGAAGAACATTAAAGAGCTGCGGCAGTTCATCAAGCTTGGTTTTACGCAGTAAGCGACCTACCGGGGTAATCCTTGGATCGTTCCCGCAGGTAACCCCAGGACCTGTCCCCGGAGCATCAACTCTCATGGTACGAAATTTGAAGAAAATGAAGGGTTTGCCCCCCTGCCCCATGCGTTGTTGTTTGAAAAGAATCGGGCCGGGAGAGGAAAGTTTGACCAGTATCGCAAGGCAGAACAATACTGGTAGCAGCAATGTAAGTCCGACAAATGTAACGATAAAATCAAAAATCCGCTTGAATATATTCACGTAGATTTTCATGAACTTTTTTGGCTCTCCCCTAAAGCGTCCGGGTAAGTTGGGCTTATCCATGCGGGGTTTGCGCGAAACGGCAAGCGTAGTTTTAAGAATAATTCAAGCTGAACAAGTAGTGTCCACGCCGGAAATTCCAGATGGACACAATGGTGCGTACACTTCTTTTCCGCCGCTACCTCTCGGATTCAAGCATGAGAAACGACGCTGTTTTATTCAACCTTTTCCAACCAGGCTTCCTTCCAGAAAAGCAAGCAATATCGGTCACATGCATGTTTAAAAATGGGGATACCCTGGCCGGAACAATGAATCCCATCGAGCAGGACAAGATCGCGAGATTTGCGCATCTTAACACTCGCCTCGTCAAAAAAATGCTCCATTTTTTTGACCACGGCATATTCCCCGCCACAATATTGCCACATTTCATCCAGGAACGCGCATCCGCCCAAACGCCCGTTTTCATCCAGCGTCTGCCTTATCTGTTCTTTTGAGCGAACCCTGACAATATCTCCCGCCTTAAGATCGAGAGACGGGAGCTGTTTAGAAGCCTTCTTTGTTAAAGATGGGGATCGGTGTTTCCCTAAATAATTCATAAGACAGGTTTTACTTTTTCTCATTTTCTTTCTGATCAGCGGTATTTTTAAAGTAATTAATGTAGATAAAACAAATTGTTCGATTTTTAATCTCAAGGGTCTTTTACAACCCATCTCATGGATATGTTTAACCTGGCACATAGAGACTCATCCTTTCTAAAATCGTTGCTTAATCCGCACAATTCATAAAAATTTGTGCTGCAACTTCCAGATGCACGCCACCTCACTCCGTGTTCAGTCCTTGCGCTTCGGCGTACTGCAAGTACATCTTCAGAGCAACTCCCTGTGCTTGGCCTGAGCTGACGAACACTTGCCGGTTTGGTGAAAAAGCCTCATACATAACCCAGCTAAATAAGTCTGTATGCCAGAAAAAAGTTTAGTACTCGGGTCAACAACATGTTAATTGTAAAGTCTTTGATACCTACTGAAAGACTACCATACAGCACTGATTGATCAAGGCCAATAGTTGCTGTGTTTGAGCCCTTCGCCCAAATCCTTTTTGTGTTTCGAACTGGCATGGGAAAGGATATTGCGCAGAAAATCATCCTGGCAACATTGCCCTCGCCCTGGAAGCAGCACTGAGCCGCGTTCACTAACCCGCTATGGTCATCTGAAACAACGCAGTGAACCTCTTTGAGGCCACACTTTTTCAGGCAGCGAAAGGTATCAAGCCAAAACGCCTCGGATTCCCTGTCGCCGATTCGCAACCCCAGAACCTCCCGATTGCCCTGTTCGTTCAGGCCAGAGACAAGCAGAGGAGTTCGAAAAAGATAACGGGAGGATCGGTTACAGTTCCTGACATGGAGGGAATTTTACCGGCAAGCCTTGGTGAGGACTTTTTTGATACGCTCCGCCATCATAGTGATATCTTCGCTTTTAAGCGTGGGATGGACAAGAAACATGAGGCTTGTGTCATTTAGATGGCGTGCATTCGGTAATCGTTCAAGTGGTCCCAGTCCTGCATCCTTAAAAGCCTTTTCCAGGTAAATCTCGCCACAGGTGCCGGTCAATCCAGGCACTCCCAGCTCTTCGAATGCTTGCAGAATACGATGTCTGTTCCAGGCAGCCTGTAAATGATCAGGGCACAAAAATCCGTAATATTTATAATAGGCATGCTCCATATGAGGCGGGGGCTGCGGCAGTCGCAAAACCGGAAGGCCTTGCAAAGCTTCCGTCAGTAGACCGGCATTCCGTCGCCTTATTCTTAACCATTCATCAAGTTTTTTCAGAGCCATACAGCCCAGGGCCGCCTGCATCTCGGTCATGCGCCAGTTAGTCCCGAAAGTATCGTATAACCATTGAAAACCGGGGTTTTTGTTCCGAGTGTGCGCGGCCGCATAGTTTCGTCCATGGTCCTTATAGGCCCAGGCCCTTTCCCACAAGGCTTCATCATTGGTTATCAGCATGCCACCTTCGCCGCCTGTGGTCATGATTTTATCCTGACAGAAAGAAAAAGTTCCGACATCACCGATACTTCCCACCGGTAGCCCACGATACGTCGCACCATGCGCCTGGGCACAATCCTCGATCACCTTCAAGGAATGTTTACGGGCCAATGCCATAATGGGATCCATTTCGCAAGGCCGACCGGCAAGATGAACAACAATGATCGCACGGGTTCGAGGGGTCAGGAGTCCGGCCACCGCATCGGCGGTGATGTTCTGGCTATCCGGATCGACATCGGCAAGCACAGGCGTAGCACCACACATCACCACCGCACTTGCTGAAGCAATAAAGGTCCGGCAGGTGGTTATCACTTCGTCACCGGGACCGATGCCGAGGGCGCGCAGAGCGAGTTCCAGGGCGACCGTTCCATTCGCCAGGGCGACGGCGTAGCGGGCGCCAAAACGTTTGGCAAATTCCATCTCGAATCGGTTCGCAATTTCACCGGTCCAGTAATTGACTTTGCCTGACTGCAAAACCTGAGTCACAGCCGCAATGTCATTCTCATCAAAGACCGGCCAGGGCGGCATCAACCAATCATCGGTGTCCGCTTTTGCCGCGATATGCATATTACGCTTCGTCATGATTTCCTCTGGGAATCATATTTCCACGATATGTTCCGTCCGTTGAAAGCTCGCACCGTTCGATATCCAGATCGTTTTCCACCAGATCCGGATCGGCAGATACTCCATGGCGGTTCAGGACAAACGAGACGGTCTTCAATAAAATCTTACCATCCAGAAGCAAGGACCGGTTTTCGACATACCAGACATCCATTGCCAGCCGCTGATCCCATGGCAACCTGTTACGTCCGTTAATCTGGGCCCAGCCGGTAATTCCCGGTTTTATCGTATGTCTCAGGCGTTCGCGCTGACTGTACCAGGGCAGATACTTGCTATACAAAGGCCGAGGTCCGACCAGGCTCATATCCCCCTTTAGAACATTGAACAACTCGGGCAATTCATCCAGACTGGTATTGCGCAGAATGCGCCCCAGGGAAGTCAGGCGCGCCCCGTCGGGCAGCAGATTGCCGTCATTGTCCCGATCCATGCTCATGGTGCGGAATTTGTACAAAGTGAAGGGACGCTCATTCAGCCCCGGTCGTACCTGTCGAAAAAAAACGGGTTTACCCAATTTCCAGCGCACCAGCAACCACACCCCCGACAACAGCGGCAACAACAGCAGTAACAGGGTCGCCGCAAAAAACAGATCGAGACAACGCTTCAAGAACATATCAGGCTGCAGTTCCATCCGTGGTCTTCCTCATCCTCGGGTTTATCCCGGTCAAACGAAACATGAAACCTATCACTCTCAATCCGAAAGGACATGATCGCGACCGATGCTCCTTCCCTCCGCCCCCTTCCTGTGCCGGCACAGGGGCATACGACATTCACTATAGTTTACCCGATCGAAGAAACCCTTCGCTCTATTCACCATACCTGCAATAGATGTTCAGGTTTGCATCCGATAACAATCACTTGCAAAATATCGAAAAACAACGAAACCGTGTCGAGCCAAAACCTTTATCCGTCATCAAATACCATAGTCTAAGTGTCCGTTTTTTCAATCTTTCTATAGGCTGGAAAAAAGTCTATTCCAAACATGGGCATGCCGCTTCGCTTTTCCCATGAGGCACATAATGAAGAGTATAGATTTTGGTTCAGAACCAGACGAAAGGTATGGAATGGCGTTAATCGAGAGGAAAATCCTGCTTTGAAGGCAAACAAAGAATCGTTGCGTCCCCCCAAGCCTCCCCCAAGGTGAAATAACCGCTCCCCTTGTCGCTGCCCCCAATTTCGCATGAAAGCGAACATAATTTTTGACGGAGCAAAGTCAAGATAATCGTCCCGACTGCCACCGAGATGATATTCCAGAATGCCGTCGACCAGAGTAAACAACCCGGCCGCCGCAACCTTGCCATCGGGGGAAAGCACACAGCACAGATGAAGGTGTGCTTCGAGAAATGTGCGCAAATCCTCGAAGTAGCTTTCTTTGAAAAAATAAAAGACTTCGGCCCCCACTCTCGCCATGGTCTGGCGATAGATGCGAACAAAATCGGGCAAATATTCCCAGACATCCAGCACCGCATGAAATCCGGCTTTGCACAGCTTGCGTATTCCTCTGCGATGATTGGTGCTCATGTCTCTGGACAATTCATCCGGAGATTGTCGCAGGTCGATACTCACCGTATTTCCATGTTCGACAAGAGTTCCCATGCCGGACAGTACCTGCAATGGACCATCGAGCAGAGGATGCATACGCAAAAACAGGGTAACCAGCCCCTGATCACAAGCGGCCCCGATGAAGGTCTCCATGAGCCTGCGACAAACCTCCGAAGAATCGGGTCGTGTAAACAGCGGCGAGGCATAACCATAAGGACTGACTGCATCCCATAGTTCGTCTCCGCGGCACAGGCCCTGCGGCACCCTGCGCAACAACAGAGGTACAAGCATGGCATCTTCACCGTCACTCGCATGAAATGCGATGGGCCTCCCTCCTTCGCAACGGGCTGCAAGAGCGACATAACCCGGCAAATGATAGACATCATGGCGAACCCCGCGGAGAAAATCGCGCCATCGATTATCCCCGGGGTCCAGAAACGTTCCCATCATAAAACCTTCCCCCAGTGCTGCGGTTTGATCGTTTTCAGAAGTGCGTAAGCCTGCAGATGCCCGCACGGATCATCCAGATACCAAACAGGTAGCCCTTTACGAGCCATCAAAGCTCCAAATTTTCGAAAATCATGTTGTTGACCTTGCGCACATCGTATATCTGAACCGCCCTCTTTCTGCCGGCATCGCCCATTTTTGCCTTTTCCCGTTGGCCGTCAAGCAGACGTTTCATCGCCGCCACCAACGCCGGCACATTGCGCGGAGCCACCAGCAAACCGGACTTGCCGTCGACAACAGCCTCCCTGCAGCCGGCGGTATCCGTGGTGATCACGGCTCGCCCCATAGCCATGGCCTCCAGTACCGTGCGGGGAATACCTTCGCCGCCATGAGTGGGCAGGACATAAACCGAACAATCCGCTATCGCAGATCGGACATCTTTCAGCCTGCCGAGATACTCAACCGCCCCCGCGCCGTTAACTTCGGCAAAGTCCGTCTCCGAAAGATACGAGGTTCCCTTTCCGGGGAAACCCGCCAGGCGAAAGCGGACCTTGGGGTAATCGGCATTCAACACTTTTGCCGCCTCCAGGTATTCGAATACACCTTTTTCCCTGACCAGACGTGCGATCATTAAAAAAGCATCCCGATCGGGGTAAGGCGCCGGTGTGAAATGCTCCACGTCGACCCCGGAGCCGGGTATGACAACGGATCGGACATACCCGGGCAAAAGATGCAGATCGGTGAAAACGTTTAGATCATCGTGGTTCTGAAAAAACACGACACGATTATGACGCAGGGAGATCCTGTACAGGCAAACAGCAAGGACACCCAATGCCCTGGCCAAATGCGTATGGCTGGAAAAGGTATAACCAAGACCTGTTATCATGGAGGAAATATAAGGAATACCTGCAAGCCGGGCGGCCAGAGATACGAAAATAACCGGCTTGATCGTGTAACTCAAAACAAGATCCGGCTTAATGGATCGAAACAAACGAAAAAGCCGCCAAAGATAGATCATGTCGCCAACAGGGGTCAAACCCCTTCGCCGCAGAGGGACATCGAAATAGGAAACCCCCATACGCTCAAGACGGGACTTGATTTCTTCGGAAGCGGACGGCGCAACCGCTCCGACTTTATGTCCCCTGCGCACCAGCCCCTCGAGCAATGCCCCACGAAAGTTGAGCAGGGAAAAAGCCGTGCTGCCAATAACAACGACATGCGCCATAAAAAGCCTCTCACCACTATCGAAGCTTGAACCCTACAACCAAAACTTTCCGATTTTGCGTACCAGCCCCAGGCTTTCCCTCAGCGCATCAATCCCCCCTGAGTAGTTTCAGGTAGGACCGGACCGCCTGCTCCTTTTGAAAGCGACCGAGATCGAGGTCGCCGGGGGAACGCACTCTTCCTTCAAGGACGCCAAGAATAGCCTCCGTCAAGGCGGACAAATCTCCCACCGGCACCAACGAGCCGAGTTCCCCGCCTTTAAGGACTTCAAAAGGCCCGTTCGGGCAGTTCGTGGACACCACCGGTACCCCCACAGCCATGGCTTCGATAAGGACCATGGACAACCCCTCCCAGCGCGAGGACAGGACAAACATGGCTGCATGCCGCATGTAGGCATAAGGATTGGATACAAACCCCGGCAGTGCAACGCTGTCCTGAAGGTCAAGGTCCGTAACAAGCTGCTCCAGAGATACACGTTCCTCTCCTTCCCCAAGGATGATCAAGCGTACAGGCAAGGATTCACGTACTCTTTTTACGGCTCGAACAAGCAAACCGTAATCCTTTTGCTCGGTTAAACGCCCCACCGACAGAAGGACTGGCGGTTCTCCGCTTTTAAACCAGGGATGATCCAGGGGCTCAGAAGCTCTGGTAAGCAATTCGGGAGTGATAGCCGGGTTGTAAATCACGTTTATCCGCTTAAGGGGAAACCCTGTCACCTTTGCGGCATCATCGGCCACCCCTTGAGATACGGCAACCACCGCTGAAGCGCTGCGGTAAGCCCCTCTCAAAATACGAGGAACCAGCATGCGGCGCCATCCTGGCATATCTTTCATTTTAATAGACATGGTATTGTGCAGAGTTGCCACGATACGAGTCGGGACTCGAGCCAACCTGCGAGCAACCAGGGAGGCCACATTGGTATGATCCATAGACGAGATCAGCCCCATGGGACGTTTATGGGCCAGGTAGGATTTAAGGCTCCCAATGGCGTATCGTATCCGCGGGGCATGAAGGTCGATCAGCGATACGCCTTGAGGAACCCGCTGGAGATAAGGGCCTTCTTTCTGCGCCAACACCAAATCGACATTTACCCCCTCTTCAAGAAACCCCTCGGCGAGATTGAGCATGGCACGTTCCGCACCACCTCCACGCAATGAAGGCAGGAACACCGCGACGAGTTCGGACTTATCATTCATCATCAGGCTTCCTTTCTATCCAGTTTTCACCCGGAAACGGCCCTTTCGCCTTATGAAAACTACATAGTGTGCATCCTGAGTTTCCGGATGCACACTATCTATGACACACCTTCCCGAATCTTGTATTTATTGTATCATCGCCCCATTTCTCTGCAGAGTTTTGACGAATATCCGTAAAACCTGGAAATAATCTTTTCACACCATCAAAGACGCGCCCTTTCCTTCCAGAAAAGCATCAATTTCTCCCGGGCATGGGCTACATTTAAAATCACCATCATGGAGGCATATACAACTGCGCTCATTACGATCTGTGCAAAAAAGCCCGCTAGTCCGGTTACACCACGAACAGGCCATAACAAGAGGGCCATACACAAACAGGCCATCGATATTTTGCACATTTCCAAAACAGGCAACGGCAGGGGGAAATATTTTCTACCCGCGATAGCACTGAGAATCATGGAAGAGGCATATGCCAAAACCGTAGCGTATGCGGCACCGACAATGCCAAAAGCAGGGATAAACAGGACGTTCAAGATGACATTCAAGAGTGCCGCAAACCCGATGACAAACACCTGTACCAGGGTATGGCGCCCCAGTTGAAACGCGAGGTCGAAATAATACGCCCGAATACCTGCCATCAAGGAAGCCACGGCTACCCAGGGAATAAGCGGAATGGCCCGACTGCGAAAAGCCTCCCCCAAAAAAAGACCACCGATGTTGGGTGCAAGCATCACCGCACCTACGGAAGCCGGCAAAGCTACCGAAAACAGCAATACGGCATTTTGCCTCAGTTGCCCGCGAGCAGCCTCGACACCGTGCTGCTCAAAAGCGCGCACCGCTAACGGATAAGCAGCCAGGTTCACAAACATCATTAAGGTAATAAGTGGATGACGAGTGATATCGTACCCTGCGGCATAAACACCCGTGGCCTTGTCATCAATGAGCCAGGCAATAAGAAAACGATCCGAACTGCCGACCACAAAGCTTAATGCAAACGCAGCGGTAAGCGGCAGCCCGTAGCGTAGCAATTCCTTTATCAGACCATCGGTATTGCGGGGCAAAACCTCTCGCCACTCCTGCCTTGGAACCCACACGCCGGCAACAAACAAACCGATCAGGATACCCAGCAACGGGCCGTAAACTCCTAATCCCCAAAGCAGAAAAAGAACGCCCAAACATAGGGCCAGGGAGGCTCTGGTACCTGATAGCAGGCCGTACCGAGCGGGATTGAGCTTACTGCGCACGAGTTCCAGATTTAATTCGAACCATGCCTGGGCCCAAAGCAAAGGTACGGCGACTCCGATCAGACCGCGCCACGTGGGATCGGGCCACAAGAACACCAGGAGAATACCGATCACTCCGGTTGTAAGCATCAACAAACTGAATCCCGCGAGAATTGCGGACAGAAAACCTTTGGGATGGCCTTGGTGGGAAGGAAGAAAACGCAATAAAGAAAGGCGAAGCCATTGAAAAAATATGACATTAAATAAACCGACACCGGCAATGACGAGAGCATATCTTCCATAGTTGTCCGGCGACAGCAGGCGCGTATAAGCGGCAATGGCCACAAAATTCAGGGCCCCTGGAAGTCCTCTGCAAACGGCATATGCTGCGGTATGGCGAAGAAGCATAAAATCCCCGTCAAGGCAAAGAGGATATTCCCGCTGTAACGACAGATGAATAACGAAACCGCCAGTACGACTGTTTTAAAAGAGTCTTCAAGGTCCTGCCACCACCCTGCGGATCCCTTGAAATCATCTGTCTTAGTGTTTCAGGATATCCTCTATTGAAGAGCAAATATACTGCAGTTCATTCTCGTTAAGAGACGGATAAATCGGCAGAGAGACACAACCTCGCCAGACTTTTTCTGCATTCGGAAAATCGACTGGGTTCAGAGAATAACGATTCTGGTAATAGGACATCCTGTGCAGCGGTTTGTAGTGAACCGAAGTACCAATCCCCCTGGCTGCCATCCGTTCGATAAAATCGTTTCTATCGACCGATATCGCATCCTGCAAAATAATGGGAAACAGGTGCCAGGCATGATTTTCATAATTATCCAGGATTACGGGAAGATCAACACCCTCGAGATTCTGCAACTTATCGAAATAGAAACGTGCACACCGTTCTCTGTTCTGACGTAAAAGATAGGCTCGATCGAGTTGCGCCAGTCCGATGGCGGCATTGATATCGGGCATATTGTACTTGAACCCCGGCGCCAGTACGTCATATTCCCAGGAAGGTTTATCCGCGGTATATCGATTCCAGATATCACGGTCGATTCCATGCAGACGCATAAGTCTTATCCGGCGGGCAAGCTCGGGATCGTTGGTGGTAACCATCCCCCCCTCACCGGTTGTTATGGGTTTATTGGCGTAAAAGCTAAAGCAGGTTATATCGCCGATACTGCCCACCATCTGTTCCTTTTGCCGTGCGGGAAAAGCGTGCGCGGCATCCTCGATAACGCGTATTCCATTTCTCCGACAAATATCCATCAGCCCGGGACCTTGTCCGCCAAGCATGTCGGCAGCCTGTCCACCGAAATGAACGACGATCAGGGCTTTAGCTCCGGGATGATCGGCAACCGCTTTTTCCAATATGGAGGGAGTAACCAAACTGGTTCCATATTCCACGTCCAGAAAAATCGGATCCGCGCCCAGATATCTGACCACCTCCGCCGTGGCGGTAAAGGTCATGGTTGGAACAAAGATTCGATCCCCGGGGCCAACACCAAGAGATTCCAGGGCCAGATGTAATGCCGCCGTACAGGAATTGACTGCGCAGGCAAATTCGACGTTGACGACAGAGGCGAATTTTTCCTCGAACAGGGCACATTTCCCGGCAGTGGTTAACCAGCCGCTTTCCAGAACTTCCCGTATGAGTTCGAGTTCCTGACCGTCGCAGACAACGCGGGAATAAGGTATATGAACGGAATTTGCGGAAGCATTCATGGTTGCCGAGATACTCCTTGTATGGGATATACCTGTAACGTCCTGTTTTCAGCTTTTAGATTCCATGTTCGGACAAAGGATATCGGAATAGATTTTTTCATACTGCCGAGCAATTTTATCAACAGAGAACCGGTCCTGTATGCGTTGTCGACCGAGAGCACCCAACGTGGCACGACCCTTCTGCCCAAGATCGATCAATTCCTGCCAGGCACGGCACAAGTCCTCTGGCTGACCCGGAGATATAATCCTGCCTGTCTCCCCCACGATATAAGCCGAATCTCCGACATCCGTCACCACAGCAGGCACACCACACGCCATCGCCTCACCTATCGTATTGGAGAAGGCTTCTCCGCAACGTGAAGAGGAAGTTGCGATATCGAAAGCTGCCGTAACCGCAGAAATATCCTTTCGCAGACCGAGCAAATGTACAGAGCCATCAAGGTTTTTTCCACTCATGGAACGAAGAAGATCAGGATTTTCCCGGGTAATATCATATCCACAAAGAACAAAATGGACATTGGGAAAACGTCGTTTAAGCAAATCCGCAGCTTTAAAAAAGGTATCGTGGTCTTTTTGAGGATGATACCTAGCCACCAACCCGATAACTATCGAATCGTTTGGGATGGATAATTCCGCTCTTATTGAATCTTTTGCATGAGTGTCAAATGAAAATTGAGACAAATCAAAACCATTAGGAATAACAACGATTTTTTTAGCGTCATAACCCAGCTTTACATGAATATTTTTAGCCTTTTCAGCGCAACATATGATTTTATGAGGCAAAACAGAAGATATACGACTGCATACTTTGGCTGTCCACACAGTTGTTTTTTTATCAACCTCAGGATCGAGATTACTATGACGAATATTCCATACGACTGGAATATTTCCTGCCAATTTCGCTGCCAATCCGCCAGCGAGATCGGCATGATACATCCACGTCTGAACCAGTTGCGGTTTATCCTTCCTAAACATGTGTATCAGTTTAAATAGGCCTCTTGGATCAGGGATTCCGGGTTTCAAACCGAGAACGGTGACCGGAATGCCTATCTGTTCAAATTTTTCGCGTAGTGTAGCGTAAGCAAGTAGGGAGGTGACTTTAGGTTCGAAAACATCTCGGTTGATATTGGACAACAACTTCAACAGCATCATTTCAGCGCCATTAGAGCCAAGGCCGGTAATCACAAAAGATATTCGAAACTTCCGGTTCACTGTCGACCACCTCGATGCATTCAAAATGTTATTTCTACAACCAGTAACTGGAGAGATATTCGCTGCTGCGATGCTTCCAATGACTGGACAACCATGCCGAGATAGAACATCTCTTCTTCCTCTGGGAGAAAGGCTTTTAAACTAGCGTCTCGAAGCGATAACCCGGACTAAAGAGACAAGTTATCCAAAATGAGTCTATTCACCTGGGCTTCATCGAACTGGGCCTCGGCTATTCTTCGGCTTGCTTCCCCCATGCGTGTTACCAGCTCGGGGTGAAGGATGAATGATTCCATGGCTTGAACCAATGCCGGCACATCTTGAACGGGGATCATAAATCCATTATCGCCATCCCTGACAGTTTCCCGGCAACCGGGAGAATCTGTTGTAATCAGCGCCCTTCCCATGGCCATGCTCTCCAACAAGGTTCGGGGTATGCCCTCGCGGTAATACGATGGGAGAACATAAACCGAAGCTTCGGCGATTGCAGGCCGCACATCAGACAGTTTGCCAAGATACTCCACTATCTCAAGGCGCTGATAACGTTCAATCTCCTCTCTGGAAACGGAACGATGTTGTTCGTCTATCCATCCTGCCAGGCGAAATCTGACTTGAGGATACTTGTCCTTGATGATCCGGGCGGCCTCCAGATATTCGGTAATGCCTTTTTCCTTGATCAAACGAGAGATTAAAATAAACGATATTTCATCCGGCGGTGATTGGAGAGAAAAATATGCAAGATCGACCCCGGAGCCGTTAACCAGAACGGGCTTGCCCTGGTTTTCAATCAAACCAAGCTCTAGAAAAAGTTTGAGATCATCGGGATTCTGAAAAAACACCTTGGCGTTTTTATTAAGAGCAAATTTATACAAACGCCGGACGAGTTGGTTGAGAATCTTTCTTTTGAATGTATCGCAGGAGAAGGAGTGTCCCAGCCCGTTGATCATTGAGCCGACAATAGGTACGCCTGTCAGACTGGCGGCAATGGAACCGTAAACAACCGGTTTGATATTGTACAGAAACACCACATCCGGAGAGATCTGTCCGATTATCCGCACCAGAGCCCGGAGGCTGGCCAGGTCGTGAAAAAGGTTCATACCGGCCCGCTCCAGAGGGATATTCTGATAGCTCACATGCATCCGGGCGAGCTGCTCCTGTACTTCAAGCGCGACATCGGGAGCACAGGCAAAGACCTGGTGCCCTCGGCGGACCATTTCGCCCAAAAGATTGTGCCTGAAATTTCGCAAGGTGTCTGCGAAGGGGCCGATCATGAGGACTTTCGCCATACAAGCCACCTCCCGGAGACAAAAGGATTTGTTTAAATAAGCTTCACGATTTCACCTGCAAAAATATTTCATCAGAATCGCCGGCCAACCTGCTTTTTCAATAGCGCGAATCATACGGGTGGTGTCGTATTCCAGCCTGCTCAGACGAATGTCCCTTGTCGAACTATCGTAGATGGCAAAGCAGGCGAATCCGTAAGCATCCCGGGGTTGGCCGATGGAGCCCGGATTGACCATGCTGAAAGCCGACACCTCTTTCACCATCTGATGATGAGTGTGCCCCAATATCAGTAAGTCTTCGTCATCTAACCGATAATCAACCGGATTGAACTGCTTGTCAGGATAAATGTACTCTTCCAGAAGATTAAAAGGACTACCATGAACAATTTTTATGCGATGACCTTCAAGATCCACAAACTTTTGTTTAGGCAAAGACCATAGGAATTTTAGATTTTCACCACTGATTATAGCTTTTGTCCGGGCGATGCATTCTCTTACTAAACAACTTTTTTTTTCCGGACATCCTGTCATAACATAATAATCATGATTTCCAATGATAGATTCAATGTTGTGTTTCTTTACAAAATCAATCGTCTCATTGACAAGAGGGCTGTATCCAACAATATCCCCGGCACAAAGAACTTTTTCGACATTTTTTGATTTAAAATATTCTATCGCTGATTCAAGGGCAAACGGGTTTGCGTGTAAATCCGATATGATGCCGATCTGCATGGAGAACCTCTTGTTCAGCGCAAAATATCTTTTTTGTCGATCATGACCTCATGGAACATGCGCATGATTATTTTGTTTTTTTCATAGCTGGCGGGAGGGAGGGCTTCACCAAGGATCGAATTGCGATACATCATATCCGGTTCGTTGATGCCCACCATGGCACGAAATGGCGTGGTCCCCGAAAATCTCGGGTTGATTTCGAAAATGAAAAACTCGTTTCCGACCTTGCGCAATTGAATATTAAGGGGACCCCGCGAACCGAGAGCGACCGCGACCCTGGCACAATAATCTTCTATCTCTACATACCCATCGATATGGGCTGTGAGCGTCGCCCCTGCAATCATCCGCCTTTTCATAGCGATTTTACTGATAACACGTCCATCCTTATCTGAAAAAACCCCAACCGTATATTCCTGATCCTGCCGCCCTACCACTTTTTGGATAACAACCGGAATGTTGTTTTTCGCCATGACGTCCAGAACAAAGGAAAGCTCCTGTTCGTTTTCCACGATGTGAATGTTTTGGGAACCGTGTCCGAAAACCGGTTTGATGATGAATGGAAAACTGCTGGACTGAAGAGCGTGGTTGATATTTTCAGGCAGAAAGGTATCAGGGACATGAACAAAATCGAATTGTTTTAGGGTCTTGAAGGTGCTCCACGAATCTTGGAAAGTGGTGATGATTTCGGGGCGGTTGACCATGGGCTGGATGCTTTCTGCCAATAACGCCTTTCGATCTCGAGACAGCACTTTGGTTTCGATTTCCGAGCCTGGATAAACAGCCTTGATTTGATGAGTTTTGCAAATGTCCACCAATTTTGCCAAGTATTCCGGAGACGTTGCGGAAGGCAAGACAAAAGGTGTGGTCAGCTTTGGCATGGACGGAAAAAACGGTTCGTTATTGCCGCCAAACACCTCATAATTATTCATTATCAAGGCTTTGGCTATCCCCTCGCCGACACCGCAACCACCTAGCCCGGTCACAAATACTTTGTACATGTTTTCCCCTTTCCGGAGAATCCGGACACTTCGCAAAACAACCGACCTGCGATCCTCATTACCCTTATATTATGCCATGTTTTCTCAAGCCTTCCCGGTCGTCACTAAATCAGTGAAAAGGAAAATTCAATCTTTATCCTGCCTCACGTATAAGCCTTTGGCAAACATGACATTAACAACCGTTTTGAATATGATTTTAAGGTCTAAAAGCAAAGAATAACTCTCTATATAAATCAGGTCATGTTCAATCCTTTCAGCATGAGAGATTTCATTTCTTCCACTGATTTGCGCCAGGCCGGTTACCCCGGGCAAGACATCTACTTTATGTTTTTGACGCGATGTATATTTCTCGTAGAATTCAGGCAGATCCGGGCGGGGTCCGATGAAGCTCATGTCCCCTTTTAAAATATTGAAAAGCTGGGGCAACTCGTCCAGGCTGGAGGTTCGAAGAATCTTCCCTATCCTCGTTACCCTCGTATCGTCCGCGGCATTATAGGTACTGCCGTCAGGGTTTCTGAGATCGATTGCCCCAGGTACCATCGTCCGGAACTTATAGATGAAAAAAATCTTTCCGCGATACCCGAGGCGTTTTTGCCTAAACAGAACCGGGCCATTGTTGTCAGCCTTAATGACAATGGAAAGAATGAGAAAAACAGGACTTAAAACAACGAGCATGAAAACGGCAAGAATCCTGTCGCAGATCCTTTTGATCGAATATTGGATGCGGTTTCTAACCATATTGGATCTACCATCTCTGGAATGGATACCCATCAAGCCTTTCGGGTATTCAGGGCTGCTTCACGCTGAAAGTCGCGCCGCCGGCAAAGCAACAACAATGCCGTTCCGATCACCAGATAAAATCCGATTTTCAGCGAGATAACCGGACCGCCATACATAATCCGGAAACCAAGAAATAGCATCCAGGCCACTCTGAATACTTCAATAATCGTTTCATTGCGACCGGAGAACAAACGGTCGGCCATCCTGAGGGTGGCTCCGAATATAAGCAGCTGAAGCACCACGCCGATAACTCCGCCACTGTAGTATCCGAAAGAAATCAGGTCGATAGGCATGGGACCGTTAAACTGTGCAAAATTAAAACTATCCGCGGTCTCCGGTAGATTGACATGAAATATTCGCTTTGGAACCAGATAGGCAATGGCCAATGGGAAGTCGACGAACAAGTGATAAGGAACCTCGTAAGGAACAGCAAAACAAACCGTATTGGCTATAGATACCAGGGGAAAAGCGAATTCGCTCAATATAGACACCAGGACAGAAGATTTTTCAGACCCAAGCAATAGAATTTTGCGCGAAATGGCCTCTGGATCGATGATGATATGGGCAAACTGTTTCCCGAACAGGATCACAAATACGGCCAGACCGAGTCCGAACAAAAGGGGCCGTATTTTCAGACGCCCACGGATCATCATACTGACCAATGGAAAGGTAACAACGTAGGAAACGAACCCCAAGCGGCCGGCCATATGAAACAGTTGAACCAGGGACAACAGAAAAGTTACAAAAAACAGCGAACCATAAAACCAGGTTCGACGAGGCTTCTTGAAATCCTTCCACAAGGCGTAATAAAAGAAGGACGAGGATAAAAGCAGAGGCGAGATGTTCTTCAAAAAAGCATAAGGGGTTATCACAGGCGGGTTATCGGATCTCATAGGTCCGGCCAGCCTGATCAATTCAATAAATCCACCAAGCTCCCGAGCGTAAATGAGCAAAGATGATCCGCCCACCACTGCAAGCAATGTACCGCATATAAACAGTGACTTTTGGCTATAAGCACAAGGACTGTCTATATCGGAAAGCGTATCCGTTCGTCTAAATCCATTACAAAGAGAGGAAACCATCCCCCCGGATCCGCAATAACCGAAAAACAGGAGCAGATAGCCGGCCAAGGCGTAGATCTCACCGTAAACCAAAGCAATCGGCTCCAGGGTATGAAACTTCAACCAGCCGAAGCCCGAGTCTGCAAGGCCAGTGTGACTAAAGTAGGCGACCATGATCGGGCAGACGACAAAAACGATGAAGTAGAGCAGACTCAAAAACCCGAAAAAGTCCATGAGTCGGTGGTTTTTGGGCCGAACCATTTCGATCACAACGATCAACAATCCAAGAGTGGCAGCGATAAGGGTAAGCATATTTTGCTCTTGGCACCCCCATAAAAACATCCCTGAGTATACGTTAAGTCAGCAATCCAGCGGCGATCCGACCTGTCGACAATACGCGCTTTCGAATCACCGTGGAATGTGGTCAGCAGGTTCTACTTCAGCATAACAAAAACCGCACACCCCGCAAGGCCACGCCGACTCCGCCACATGCCCTGGCATGAGCCCTGCGGAACAATCTCCACAGAACCCCCTGGCTACTGGCCAGCATTCAGAGAAATCACAGAAACAAAAAGAGAATTGAAATACCCACCAGTAGGATCGAGGCAGCGATATATCGGCGACGTTATTCGACAGATGCAGCCATCTGATGCAATACTTCCTCGATATTGGTGTAGCCGTCACCGTCGTCGTCGCCGTTGGGATTGCCAGGCGCGACAAACTGCCGGGTGTTCTGGGCATACGTCGGCCAACCGCCGCCCTGAGCAGGGGTGTCGATCATGGCCCCGCTGCCGTTCCAGACGTCACTTATGACTCGCTCGTCGATTCTGTCGCCGTAGGTCGTCCAGCGCTCTGCCGGCCGTGCGCCGCTGTTTTTCAGCACATAACTTTTAACGCTGTCCGTCGGAAGGATGGTGACGTTGTCGTAGGGCACCGGCGGCGTCGACACCTGCGGATTGCCCCAGGACGGAGGATCCATCAGCGGTACGGAAGCCACCGACTCGTCAAGGCGCTGTATGAGGTTATCGGAGGCGTAAACCTGCGAACCGGATTTGGTATTGTCGGCCCACCACAGCGGAGCCTGGGTCGCATACTCCGGACCATCCCGGAAAACATTGCCGACGGTCGATTGGAACAGCGGCCCGGCACCATAGGAATCGCTGTAGTGCATGCGACCGCTGCGGCCGGCATTGTACACGTAGTTATTGATCACCACCGAGGTGGTGCCACCCTTGGCGTTCGGACCGTTGCGGTCGTCGCTCGAGGAAATCAGATTGCGCAACACGGTTACCTTCTTGGCATAGTCACCGATGAGGAACCCTTTGGAGTGGGCGCCTTTGGGGTGAATCGAGTTATCCAGACCTTCGCTGACAATGCAGTTGGAAATGGTGATGTTGTCCAGTCGACTGTTGCTATATCCCCACAGCCCGATGACCTCGTCGACCGCCCACTGAAAGGAACAATGGTCAACGACAACGTTGTAGATATCCGAATGACCGACGATCCCCAGGCAATCCCGTTCCCCTTCTTCGGAAGTGTTGTAGGAGCGCTCATCGCCCGGACGTACGCGGATATGCTGAATCACCACATCATGGGCGGATACTTTAAGCCGCCGGTTTTTCAACATGATGCCCGGAGCCGGAGCGGTCTGACCGGCGATGGTGATATAGGGGTTGGTAATGATCAGCTCGCTCTGCAGCTCAATGATGCCGGAGACTTCAAACACCACGATTCGGGCACCGCTGGCCTGTATGGCGGCACGCAAAGATCCCGTACCGCTGTCGTTAAGATTGGTGACCTTAATGATCTGACCGCCTCGACCGCCAGGCGTTTCGGTACCATAGCCTTCGGCACCAGGGTAAATTTTCAACTCACCCCGCTGCGGGGAGATTTGGTAATAACTGCAGGTAGTTAACATGCAGCACATAACGACCATGGCAAACGACATCCAGATGTAGAGAAAAAGATTACGGGCCATGGCTCTGATCCTCTTATGAAAAAAGGCTGAAAGTCATACTCTTAATGTCATTATAACAAGCCATCTCTAATTACAATAACCCCACAGACCGAAAGCCATATCCGATACAGCCTATAAAAAACGGGGTCGTCCAAAGAACGACCCCGCGCGTAACATATGCATAATATCTGTAATGACGTTATCCGTCGTTTATTCGACAGCGGCAGCCATCTGATGCAATACTTCCTCGATATTGGTGTAGCCGTCTCCGTCGTCGTCGCCGTTGGGATTGGCAGGCGCGACAAACTGCCGGGTGTTCTTAGCATATGTCGGCCAACCGCCGCCCTGGGCAGGGGTGTCGATCATGGCCCCGCTGCCGTTCCAGACGTCATTTATGACCCGCTCGTCGAGACTGTCGCCGGCACTCGTTCCACGCTCGGCAGGTCGCGCTCCGCAGTTCTGCAATACGTAGCTTTTGACACTGCTCGTCGGAAGGATGGTGACGTTGTCGTAGGGCACCGGCGGCGTCGACACCTGCGGATTGCCCCAGGACGGAGGATCCATCAGCGGTACGGAAGCCACCGACTCGTCAAGCCGCTGTATGAGGTTATCCGAGGCGTAGACTTGCGAACCGGACTTGGTATTGTCGGCCCACCACAGCGGAGCCTGGGTCGCATACTCCGGACCATCCCGGAAAACATTGCCGACGGTCGATTGAAACAGGGTCCCGGCATTGTAGGAATCGCTGTAGTGCATGCGACCGCTGCGGCCGGCATTGTACACGTAGTTATTAATCACCACCGAGGTGGTGCCACCCTTGGCGTTCGGGCCGTTGCGGTCGTCGCTTGAAGAAATCAGGTTGCGCAGTACGGTTACCTTCTTGGCATAGTCACCGATAAGGAACCCTTTGGAGTGGGCGCCTTCCGGGTGAATCGAGTTATCCAGACCTTCGCTGACAATGCAGTTGGAAATGGTGATGTTGTCCAGTCGACTGTTGCTATATCCCCACAGCCCGATGACCTCGTCGACCGCCCACTGAAAGGAGCAATGGTCAACCACAACGTTGTAGATATCCGAATGACCGACGATCCCCAGGCAATCCCGTTCCCCTTCTTCGGAAGTGTTGTAGGAGCGCTCATCGCCCGGACGTACGCGGATATGCTGAATCACCACATCATGGGCGGATACTTTAAGCCGCCGGTTTTTCAACATGATGCCCGGAGCCGGAGCGGTCTGACCGGCGATGGTGATATAGGGGTTGGTAATGATCAGCTCGCTCTGCAGCTCAATAATGCCGGAGACTTCAAACACCACGATTCGAGCGCCGCTGGCCTGTATGGCGGCACGCAAAGATCCCGTACCGCTGTCGTTAAGATTGGTGACCTTGATGATCTGACCGCCTCGGCCGCCACCCGTTTCGGTACCATAGCCCTCGGCACCCGGGAAAGTCGGCAAATAACCCAGATCCGGATTCACGGTCGTGCCGGAATCGATATCGTTATCCACAATGGTTACGGTCGATTCGGTCACCGCCCCCAAGGTCGTTCCGCCGGTGGGATTCTGCATCAATACGGTAAAGGTTTCGTCATTTTCCGCCAAAGCATCGTCGGTAATGCCGATACTGATGGTCTTCTGGCTTTCGCCGTCGGCGAAGTTCACCACGGTCCAGGAAAAACTGCTGTAGTCGGTAGCGTAATCGGCCGTCACACCCAGGGTACGCACCTCGACGGCGGCTGCGCCGGAAGTACCGCCGACCCGCTTCAGCAGTACATCAACCGTGCCGCCATCTTCATCGACGGAATAAGCGGCTGCCGAAAATTCAAAACTACCCGGCTCCGTGGAGGCGGAGGCAATATTGACGGTTACCGTTACAGGCGAAGACGTGGTCTGATTGCCCGCTTCGTCATAGGCAACAACGGTAAGATTATGCGTACCGTTATCGGTTTCGCTAACATCCAATGAAGCCGAGTAAGTATTGGTGGTATCGGTCCCAATCAAGTTGCTTCCGTCATAAAATTCAACCTTACTGACGGCAACATTGTCACTGGCTTCGGCCACGATGGTCAAAGTCTGAGCGCTGGTCACTTCAAGGCCCGACAAAGGTGTGGTAATGGCTGCAACCGGTGCTGTGGTATCGCCAACCGCCGCTTCGTCGTTATCGACGATAGTTACGGTGGATTCGGTCACGGAACCGAGACTGGTACCACCGGTGGGATTCTGCAACAACACGGTAAAAGTTTCGTTGTCTTCCACCGCTGCATCGTCGGTAACGGCAATGCTGATAGGCTTCTGGGTTTCGCCATCGGCAAAATTTACCGTGGTCCAGGAAAAACTGCTGTAGTCAGTGGCGTAATCGGCCGTCACGCCCAGGGTGCGCACCTCGACGGTAGCCGCACCGGAAGTACCGCCAACCCGCTTCAGCAGAACATCGACCGTGCCGCCGTCTTCAGCGACAGAGTAACCGGCCGCCGCAAACTCGAAACTACCCGGCTCCGTGGAGACAGGAGCCTCTGCTTCGTCGTTGTCAACAATGGTTACGGTGGCTTCGGTCACAGAACCGAGACTGGTGCCACCGGTGGGATTCTGCAACAACACGGTAAAAGTTTCGTTGTCTTCCACCGCTGCATCGTCGGTAACGGCAATGCTGATAGGCTTCTGGGTTTCGCCATCGGCAAAATTCACCGTGGTCCAGGAAAAACTGCTGTAGTCAGTGGCATAATCAGCCGTCACCCCCATGGTACGCACCCCGACGGTAGCCGCACCGGAAGTACCGCCAACCCGCTTCAGCAAAACATCGACCGTGCCGCCGTCTTCAGCAACAGAATAGCCGGCCTGCGCAAATTCGAAACTGCCGGGCAAGGAGTCGTTATCGACAATGGTTACCGCAGTACTGGTAACGGTGCCGAGCGTCGTTCCGTCGCTGGGTTTTCGCAACAAAACATTCAACGTTTCGCTGGATTCCTGCTCCGCATCATCGTTAATGACAACGCTGACGGTTTTTTGGGTCTGGCCATCGGCAAAGCTGACTGTGGTCCAGGAGAAACTCTCGTAATCGGTTTTCCAATCGGTAGTATCCGACAGAGTACGTACCTGAACGGTTGCTGAACCGGACGCGCCACCGACACGCTTCAAAAGAACATTGGCCTGACCGGCGCCTTCATCGACAGAGTAACTGCTTGCATCGAACTCAAAGCTTCCGGTTGCTGCCGCAGCTCTTGCGGGAATAGCCATTTGCATGACAAGCAACAGCACACAAATCAGCCCTCCCATGGTAGATAGATTTTTTAGTAAGGATTTTCTTCTCATATGCTCCCTCTTAATGTTTTTTTTTAGACACCGAATCAACCGGGTCTCTCAATTTTTTGTACCTGTGCGGGCACAAAAAAATGGCGCTGCCGTTATAATTCCAGAGCAAAGCGCCGCAGATGTACCTACTGACCTTGAAGTGTTTTGAAGAATTAAGGATTTTCGGCAACCCGGCTATCCATGAACCATGGACCCGTGGTTTTGCGTGGCCAGATTACTCTGACTTTGCCTTGAACGAAAATTGCTTCCTCATACCATCGACATACCCTCCCAAATCATGTTGGTAATGTAACCCGTCGACATCGAGCGGATATCCGCGCGACCGTATCCTTAGGCCGTCATTTCGTGACGCGCTAAGCATAGAGCAACGGCCATGCCAAAACTTCCCTCGATAATTCGGACACTTAAATGCCTTCTCAGCAGGTTTTTCATAATGAAAAACCTGTCGTTAATATGGTTCGGTCTCATTTCTTTTTTAAGATATACTCCATCTAATGATTTTTTTGCGAGGAAGGCAGGATAGTAATTGTAACGGTAAGTTACAGGGAAAGAGCAAACCATCGGAGGGGTGGAATAATTGGAACCCACTTACCTTTACGTGGAAATTGAACAGATTTTTTGATCTAAAAATTCAATACTTGGACAGTTTCTTCCTGAGTATCCGAACAGATTATGAGAACGATGAAGTGAGGCAGCCTTGTCCTCGTAAAATATTCCATTTGGGAGTGTCACTACCTGGCGACACCTTAGCTCGTGCAGGAAAGCGTCACATAAAATTATATTTCCGTGTATTTTCGGGCACTTAAAAATATACGAAAGCCCCACCAAAACAACATATCGACAAAAACAGGCCCGCCGGAAGGTTTGTCGTTATACTGTGACACCTTGCGGTCCATGGGATCTGTTTCAAAGACTAAAAAAACCGCCCCTGCCAACACCGAACCTCTTTCGCTCAAAAACCAGCATACAATGCCGAATTTTTCTTTGGAATACAAATACTTACAACGAAGCTCTTGAAACACACCCTATTGGAATAAATCTTGTTCAACACACCCGTCGCTTGATTTTTTCGACCAGGTCTGGGCAATTGACAAAAAATGGCCGGTCGGATTACTCCGACCGGCCATTTGACGAAAACCTAACCGCATGAAGACAGTTGTTAATTCAGCAACCGACCAATTTCTCCATAAGACGGAACCCCTGGTCGATAAACAGCCCCGTCGAAGCGGCTGACGATTCGTCATATCCGGCGACCGGCTGGTCGGTCAGGAATTCTCCTGTGGAGTCATAAAGAATAAACGGCACCGGTTTATCCGTATGCGTCATAAGCCTCAAGGGAGTCGGGTGATCGGGCGCTACCAACAGGCGGAAATCCCCCATGGATTGCATGCCCTCGACAATCGTCCCCACCACCAGCTTGTCAAACGATTCGATCGCCTGGATTTTCTCCTGGACCAGCCCCCCATGCGAAGCTTCGTCGGGTGCTTCGACATGAACATAGACATAATCACGGGTTTTCAGGGCTTCCAGCGCAAATTCGGCTTTGCCGAGATAATTGGTATCCAGATAACCGGTAGCGCCGGGAACGTCGATAACATCCAGGCCGGCATAGATGCCGATGCCTTTGATCAGATCGACGGCGGAAATAACGGCTCCGCTCAAACCGAAACGTTCCTGCAGGGTCTGCATGTGCGGTGCGCGCCCCTGCCCCCACAACCACATGGCATTGGCCGGTCGTTTCCCTTCGGACCGACGCCGTTCATTGACGGGGTGCGAAGCAAGGATGCCACGGGCTCGTTCCATCAGTTCCAGCAGGATTTCGGCCCCCTCACCGCGCGGCAACTGCCCTTCGACGGACTGACCGGTAATATCGTGCGGCGGAGTAAAATTCATGCTGTCGATTCCACCGCGCCAGACCAGAAGATGACGGTAGGACACGCCGGGATAAAACTGAAACTGCTCGGTACCGAGTTCCCGCTGCAGGGTCAGCACGATGTCCCGTGCTTCCTCGGTGGAAATGTGCCCGGCAGAGAAATCTTCCATGATCTGCTGATCGTCGTTCTCGCCGAGGGTCACCAGATTGAGGCGAAAGGAGACATCCTCCGCATTCAGAGATACCCCCATACTGGCTGCCTCAAGGGGTGAACGCCCGCTATAACAGCTGGCAGGGTCATAGCCGAACACCGAAAGATTGGCAACATCGCTGCCGGGGGGAAACCCCTCGGGAATCGTCTGGGCAAGGCCAACCTGCCCTTCCCGGGCGAGCCGGTCCATAAACGGCGTATGAGCACATTGCAGCGGAGTCTTGCCGCCAAGTTCGGCCATGGGCTCATCGGCCATGCCGTCTCCTAATAAAACTACATACTTCATGGTATCCTCTGTCGATATGGTCGCCAGCTCTCACCCACGCGGGTGATGCTGTTGGTGAATAACCTTCATTCGCTCTCTGGTTACATGGGTATAAATCTGGGTGGTGGAAATATCCGCATGCCCCAGCATCGCCTGGACGGCACGCAGGTCGGCGCCGTTATCCAGCAGGTGGGTAGCAAATGAATGTCGCAAAGTGTGAGGCGTAATATTTTTATTGATGCCCGCCTCCATCGCTCTGCGCTTCATCATCTTCCAGAACCCCTGTCGTGTCAACCCGTTACCTGAACGATTCAAAAACAAAAACCCCGAACCGACCTCGCCCGCCAACTCGCCACGGCCATGGGATAAATACTCAAGAACAGCCTCTCTGGCGGCATCTCCCAAAGGCACGATACGCTGCTTGGCGCGCTTGCCGAAGGCCGTGAGATAACCGACATCGAGCTGTAAATCCTGCAAGGTAAGTCCTACCAGTTCCGACACCCGCAGGCCTGTGGCATAGAGAATTTCCAGCATGGCCTTGTCACGCAAATCAAAACAGGTGGTATTGCCAGGGGCGCTGAGAAGGCTTTCAACCTCGTCAGGCGTCAATATTTGCGGTAACTTGGCAAAGCTTTTGGGTGCCGCCACCTGCGCAGCGGGATTGGTCGTTGCCAGATTCTCGGCCAGCAAAAAACGATGAAACATACGCAACGAAACCAGTTTGCGGGCGCGACTGCGAGCCGACAGCCCCCGTTCCTTGAGAGCCGACAAAAAGGCCACCACCATGGGCGGGCTGACCTGCTCCAAGCCTGTTACCCCCTTGACAGAGAGAAATTCCAGATATCGGGCAAGGTCGCGCCCGTAGGCATCCAGGGTATTGGCGGAGAGGCCTTTTTCGACCACCAGATAATTAAGAAAAAGGTCGAGATATTGATCCATAAATCACTGATATAAATAGTGTCTTTTACTGATTGCCCGGAGACACTCTCCGTGCCAACCGATACATTCAGGCAGAGTTTCTTCCATCACAGCTTCTCATGATCGAGGCAGTTGAGAAGCTGCGATCGCACCTCTTCCATACGATCGGGATCGGTAATCTTTTGACTGAAAATGTCTTTGACATAAAAGGTATCGGCAACCTGGTCGACCTTGGTCGATATTTTGGCGACCCCCAGATACAGTCCCAAATCACGCAATGTCCGGCAGATCCGATACAGCACACCGACTTCATCGTGCGTAAAAACGTCCAACACGGTGTAATCCTGAGACACCTCATTATCGATATCGACACGACTGGGTACTTTGGGATGACCGGCATCGGCCCAAAAAACAGGCCGCTGACGCTTGCGAATCAGATCCTCGACTTTGAGTCTTCCCTCGATGACGGCCAGCAGCGACTCCTCCACCGTGCGCCATTTTTCACTGGTCGCGTCGGCATAACCGGAAGGTCCCTTGACCTGGAGGATATCAAATGCGGTACCGTCACGCTGGGTAAAGATCTGCGCACCGAAGATATTGATTCCGTAAGCGGCCATAACCCCGGTAATCATCGTAAACAATCCCGGCATGTCGTGGGTAACGATCGTCAGCTGCGTATAGAAACCGTCAGGCCCGTCGGCCACAAAAAATCCGAGACGCTTATCGCGGCTGCCATGAATCAGGCGGATATGCTCAGCGATGCTATGACTGCGGAAGGACAACAGGTAGCGGGTACTGGCTTTGCGCAACCGATCCGCCACGACCTTGGCATCGATTTCGTCTTCCAGCAGAGTTTGGATTTTCCGTTTACGGTTGCGTATCTTTTCAGAACGTTTTTCCAGCAGGAAATTGCCCCGCTCCAGAACCAGGTGGGTTTTATCGAAAAGTTCGCACAGCAACATCGATTTCCATGCGGTCCACACATCCGGACCGACGGCCCTTAAATCGGCGAAGGTAAGCAGATAAAGCATCTTCAGATTTTCGCTCATCCCCATAGTGCGAGCAAAATCGATAATAAGCCGATCGTCATGCATATCGCGACGCTGGGAAATATGCGCCATCTTTAAATGATGCCGCACCAGAAACTCCAGCCGCTGACTGTCTTCGCGGCTCAAACCCAGGCGCCGCGCGACAGTGGGCATCATATCCGCCCCTTTATTGCAGTGATCGCGCCCCTCCCCTTTACCTACATCGTGCAACAGCATGGCCAGCAAAAGCAGCTCGCGCTTTTCGATATCGTTGGCCACCCCCGTCAAGCTCGGCAGTTCCGTTGCGTACTCCCCCTCCCACAACTTGAGTAGCTCGCCGATGGCAAACAGCGAATGGGAATCAACGGTAAAAACATGATACGCATCGTGTTGCACCCTGCAGTAGATGCGTCCGAATTCGGGAATGAAATGATTGAGAAACCGCAGGTAGTGCATATCCTTCAAAGCCTGCATGACTCCGCGATGGTAACGTAGGATATCCATGAAGGTATCCACCATCGGCCTGGAGCGACGAACCGCATTATTGATACGATGAAGATTCTCGCGAATTCGGTTTTTAACCTGCGGACTCAAAGCCACCTCGTGCAACTGCGCAAGGCGGAATGCCAGCATCATGCGCTCGGGATGTTCCTCAAACAGGTTGCTCCGGGAAAGCCGCAACTCGCCATGAAGCGTGTAAAAACCTTCTTCGACCGTACGTCGCGATATGGTCTTGGCACTTGGAGTCGGTGCGGATTGATCGTGCAGCCGCACCTTATCTATCAGGTGCGATGATATGACTTCAACGTGCACGGCGTGGGCATAATAATCCTGCATAAACTGTTCGACCGCCAGGGCGCGCTTGTTGTCTTTGTAACCGAGGAATTTCGCTATTTTTTCCTGCTGATCGAAGCGGAGCTGCTCGTTTTTGCCGGTGGACAGAAAATGGAGTTCATTACGTATGCGCCACAGGTAGTCATACGCCCCCTCGAACTCGACATATTCCTTTTCGGTCATGATGCCCTTAAGAACCAACTCGTAGAGGGAACGCGCCTTGAATTTAACCTGAGCCAACCACTGAGCGGTATGCAGATCCCGCAATCCGCCTTCGCCTTCTTTAATATTAGGCTCGAGCAGATACACGGAGGAACCGTATTTACCTAAGCGCCTGGAACTCTCGTCCAATTTTTCCGAGATATACCCCTTGCTGTTCCAGTTGAGGACCTTGTCCAACACGCCTTTTTCATATTCCTGAAAACATTTCTCGCTGCCACACAAATACCGCGAATCGAGCAGTGCGGTCCGAGCGGTAAGATCCTTCTCGGCAATGTCGATACAATGCCGGGCGGTTCGGATGCTGTAACCGACATCGAGCCCCAGATCCCACAACAGATAAAGCATGCGCTCGGAAACCTGTTCGGTAAATTTTTTCCCCTTGCCGTTATGGAAAAACATAATGTCGATATCAGAGCGTGGATTGAGCTGACATCGTCCATAACCGCCCAAGGCGATGACGGTACACCCGACCCGACCTTTTCCCGGCAGATCCGAAGCTGCAAAATCATAGAGCAAGGCCATCATCGCATCGGCGACATCGGTAAGCCTTGCCACCACTTCATGCCCGCTAGCACCGCGACGGTGATATGCCATGACCACATCCCGGCAATGGCTCCAATAGCTTGTTGCCGCTTCGAGCAGGTCCTTGCGACGATCGTCATAGGGACGCGAAGTATCCCGAGTTATGCTTTGCAGGGCATCGGGAAGTTCAAGATTATCGGACAGATCGGGGATAGAATTCATTTGTTTGCGATCGTTTTAGAATCTTGGGAAAAAGTATGGACAGCACGCGCAATGGCACGGGCCGCGCGTTCCTGATACTTGGAACTGCGCAGTCTGCTCTCCTCGGTTTTATTGCTGATAAAAGCCGCTTCGACCAACACCGAAGGCATATTGGCCCCCAGCAGGACATAAAAAGGCCCCTGGCGCACCCCATGGTTTTTAACCGGGGAATAGTGCTTGCTCAGATTATCCACCAGCGACTTTTGAATTTCGGCGGCAAGTCGGCTGGATTCGTTGATTTTGGCATTGGCCATAAGATCGAACAGAATAAGCTCCAGATCGCTGACCTGCTTCAGAGATGTGCCGTTCTCCCTGGCTGCAACTGCAGCAGCCTTGTCGTTCTTGGAAAAATTGAGGTAATAGGTCTCGACCCCTTGCGCTTTGCGATTATTACTGGCATTGGCGTGGATGGACAGGAAAAGGTCCGCACCTACGCGATTGGCAATGGCGGTTCGTTCTTCCAGGGGCAGAAAAACATCCTTGTCGCGGGTCAGGATAACCTGGCAGCCAAGCTCTTTTTCGAGCCGGACGGCAAGTCGCTTGGCCAGGGCGAGAGTAATATCCTTTTCCTTGACGCCGCTGGGCCCGATGGCCCCAGGATCCTTACCGCCATGGCCGGCGTCGACAACGATGCGGCGCAATTTCCCCGAAACCCGGGAGGCAGGCAGGGTGACTTTTAAAGGTTTCTCCGCGGGTGATTTATCCAGAACCTTGGCGATGGCATCCCCATCTTTGGATACAGGCGCGTGCAGTACAGGCCGCGCGGTTTTCAAACTGGCCGGACGTCGCCCCGACACATCGATAACGATACGTTGCGGGTTGCCCAGAGTGAAAATCTTGTAATCCTCGTACGTTTCCAGATCCAGAACAATCCGCGCCAGATCATCGGAAGGGTTACCGACACGAATGCTTCGCAAAAGACCGTCACCGACTTTCTGGACAGCGGGCACCTGATCATCGACGTTGCCGTCTTTAATATCCACATAAAGACGGACCGGTTGCCCTTCCCTTTTGTCGGCTTGCAGCAGATGTGGGGTATAATGCCCGGTGCGAGTCATCTCAATAACCACACGGGTGTAATCCGGACTCGACCAATAGCGGACCTGATGAATCTTCAAGGGCCCGGAAGCATCGCTCCGGGCACTATCTGACGCAGCGGATTTCCCGACACTGCGCTTTGGCGCATAGGCCGACAAGCGCTTTGCGCCCTCACGGCAAAGCGCAAGCATGTCGCCGCGGGGATGCTTGTCGACTCCCTGCTTGTAGCGCACATAGGCTTCTGAACGGTTATCTAGGTTGTGCTCAAGAATACGTCCGGCCAGATAACAGGCATCGTCCGCCAGGTTACTGGTCGGGTATTTTTTTGCCAGGCGGTCATAAAATTCAAGGGCCTGCCGCGCGTCGCCCTTGCGCCTGGAAATCGCATATAGACCCTCGCTGGCTTTGCCCCCCATATACAAGGCATCATCAGCCCGGCCGTGGCGTGGGTAAGACTCGGCTACCTTTTTGAATCCCTGGATCACCTGCTCCCAATTTTCGCGATAAAGTTTGCCTTTCGAAGAATTCTGCAACTGACGATATTCCGCTTTTGCATGAACAAAAGCCCGTTCTCCGGCATCCGCTGCGGCGAATGCGGGCAAAACAGGCAGCAAAATCAGAAAAATTGCTAAAAAATATCGCAAGACTTTCATCTATCAGACCAATTTTTGAAGTTCATGGAGAAAGTTAAGCCCCTCAAGGGGTGAAATGGTGGAGATATCGAGTGCCGCCAACTTTTCACGAACGGGATCGGCGGCGGCGTCAAACAAGGACATTTGAGGGTTCGGCCTGTGTTGCCCTCCGCCTGCACGTTGTGCAAGACGCGGCTGCCCTTCCTCCGCCAGCTCCCCCGATTCGAGATTGACAAGGATCTCCTTGGCCCGGTCGATAACAGCCACCGGCAGACCGGCAAGCCGCGCCACCTGAATACCGTAGGAGTGGCTGGCAGGCCCTTTGACGATCTTGCGCAAAAAGATGATCTGTTCGTTCCATTCCCGCACGGCAATGTTCAGATTCTTTACCCTCTCACAGGTCAGGATAAGATCGGTCAGCTCATGATAGTGGGTGGCGAAAAGGGTTTTAGCCGCCACATGTCCGTTATCATGCAAATACTCCGCCACTGCCCACGCAATACTGATGCCGTCGAATGTGGAGGTGCCCCGACCGATTTCGTCAAGCACGATGAGGCTGCGGGAGGTGGCATGGTTGAGAATGTGCGCCGCCTCCGTCATCTCGACCATGAATGTCGATTGTCCCTGGGCAAGATTATCGCTGGCGCCGACCCGTGTAAAGATACGGTCGACCAACCCGATATGGGCGGAGGCGGCCGGCACCAGGCTGCCCATATGCGCCATCAGGGTAATCAGGGCCACCTGCCGCATATAAGTCGATTTACCGGCCATGTTCGGTCCGGTAATCACCATGATCTGGTTTTCCCGGCAATCCATCTCCACATCGTTGGGAACAAAGTGTTCCCCCAGATTCATGGCCTCGATAACGGGATGGCGACCGTCCCGAATGACAAGCCGGTCACTGTCATCCATAGTCGGACAGACATAATCGCAACTGTGGGCAACATCGGCCAGAGACAAGAGCACATCGAGTTCCGCCAGGGCCTCGGCGGTCCGCTGTACCCGTTCCCCCTGCTCCGCGACCCGTTCGCGCAAATCCTGAAACAGCTCGAACTCCAGATCGAACAACCGATCTTCCGCACCGAGAACTTTTTCCTCATACTCCTTGAGCTGGGGAGTAAAAAACCGTTCAGCATTGGCCAGGGTCTGTTTCCGCTGATAGTCTTCAGGCACCCGCCCCAGATGGGTCCGTGTGACTTCGATATAATAGCCGAACACTTTATTAAAGCGTACCTTCAGCGAACCGATGCCGGTGCGTTCACGCTCATCGGCCTCCAGCTTGGCAATCCATTCTTTGCCGTTGCGACGGATATCCCGCAATTCATCGAGTTCGAGATGGTAACCATCGCACATCAAACCTCCCTCGCGCAGCACAAACGGCGGATCCTCGACGATAGCACGGCCAATCAGCTCAGCCATATCCGTCAGGGGGTCGATACGGGAGCCGATCCCGGCGGCAAGAGGGGCGGAGAGTTCATCCAGATGCTGCAGAATCCGCGGCAGCTTTTCAAACGATTTTCGGAGTGCGACAAGATCCTTGGCATTGGCGTGGCCCATGGCGATCTTGCTGTTAAGCCGCTCCAGATCGTAGACGCCGTCCAGATCGGCACGAAGATCGCCACGCACCAGGCTTTGCCCCACCAGCTCCTGCACAGACAGATGTCGATCCCGGATCGCCTTCAGATCCACCAGGGGATGATGGATCCACTGGCGGATTTTGCGTCCCCCCATCGCCGTCACGGTGCGATCGAGAACCCCGAGCAGCGAACCTTTGCGGCCGCCATCCTGCAAGGTGGCCGTCAATTCCAGGTTGCGGCGTGTGCTGTTGTCCAGCACCATATAATCGCGGCTGTGATACGTCACCAAGGGCCGGATATGACCTGCAACACCTTTTTGAGTCTGTTCGACATAGTACACGACCCCACCGGCTGCACGGACGGCCTCGGGAAGACGGGCACAACCGAAGCTCTCCAGGGATCCGCAGTTGAAAAACGACTGCAAACGCTGCCCGCACGCTTCGAGATCACATACCCAATCAGGCAACGGATTGATCAGCCAGCTTCCGGACGCCCCCTGCAACAACTGTTCGCAGAACTGCTGTTGATCTTCGGAAACAAGAATTTCACGGGGTTGCAACGACACCACTTCGCTGCATGCGGCCTCCCGTCCCTCGACCTCGGTAACACGAAACTCGCCGGTTGTAATATCGAGCACCGCAATACCGTAGCGCTCCTGGGCAGAGACGGCGATCGCCGCAAGAAAATTATTTTCCTTGGGCGTCAGCGTATCGGCATCGACCACCAGTCCGGGCGTTACCACCCGCACCACTTCGCGTTTGACGATGCCCTTGACCGTCTTGGGATCTTCAACCTGCTCGCAGATCGCAACCTTATGGCCGGCTTCAACCAATCGCGCCACATAGGGTTGACAACTGTGATATGGGATGCCGCATAAAGGAACCTCCTCGGCGGCGCCTTTATTACGGGAAGTCAGGGTAATATCGAGAATTCGCGAAGCGGTAACGGCATCCTCCATGAACATCTCGTAAAAATCGCCAAGGCGAAAAAACAAAATGGCATCGGGATACTGCGCCTTTATGTCCAGATACTGGCGCATCATGGGGGTTAACTTGGTCATAGTACTGAAAAATCCTGCATTCTTCGGCAAGCTGTCACGCACCGAATTGAAAAAGATTAAAAATTACGCGCATGTTAACAAACCACAGTGGCTAAGTAAATACGGATCACTATCCTTTTCCACAACACCGGTATCATGGTGAAAAAGACAGGCAAAACCATGGAGATGCTTTATAATTAGGGGAAATAACTCCGAGGTTATCCTTAATGAAAAAGAAACTGGGCCTCGATTTTTGAGAATACCTGTGCTAATTTTGCCGCACGTCTTCTATTCATGGTTTTAAAAAAAATGCATCTCGTATTCATTGCCTTTGGTGATGCCTCTGCTTCCACCGGACTCTCATCCACAATAGCCCGATTTTGACTGATTATTTATGCAGAATCTTTCCCAACGTAAAATCCGTGCAGCGCGCATTTCCATGGCCACAGCCACAGGCCTGACCTTGCTGAAACTGGTTACCGGTTTCCTCACCGGTTCGATGGCTGTGCTGTCTTCCGCCATCGATTCGTTGCTCGACATCGTGATGTCGGTGGCCAACTTCCTGGCTATACGCCAGGCGGAACAACCGCCCGACCCCAAACACCCCTTCGGGCACGGCAAATTCGAAACTCTGGCAACCATCGTGCAGGCCCTGGCCATTGGCCTGTCCGGCGGATGGGTCTGCTATGAATCGGGGCGCCGACTCTTGACAGGTATCACCCTCGGTCATCTGGAAGGCGGCATGGCCGTACTGGCATTCAGTGCCGTGGTTTCGTGGCAGATCGGACGCTTTCTTATCCGCACCGCTCGCGAAACGGAATCAACCGCCCTTAAGGCCGATTCCCTTCACTTCACCATGGATGTCTATACCAATCTCGCTCTGCTGGTCGGCCTTTTCGCCATCCGCCTGTTCCATATCGCCTGGCTTGATCCCGTGCTGTCCATCGTCGTAGCGCTGTATATTTTCTATCAGGCCTTCGGTCTGTTCCGTTTCGGGCTGCAGGATATTCTGGATGAACGCTTGCCTGAAACGATTCGTGAAGAAATCGCCACTATCCTCGAACAGCATCGCGGTAAACTGCTGGGCTACCATCGGCTTCGTACTCGGAGAGCCGGGTCTCAGAAAATCATCGATTTCCACCTCACCCTCTGCAAGCACTTGTCGGTGGGAGAGGCCCATGACATCGCCGACCATCTGGAAAAACACATGAAGGACCGCATCGGGCGCGCCGACATCACCATCCATGTCGAACCGTGCCCTTATCCGACATGCCCCGGCCGCAACAAATGCCCCGGCGATTTCCCCCTTGGCAAAGATGAGTCCGCAAATAAAAAATAACCGGGATGCCTGTAAGCACCCCGGTACGATCCCGGCAAAAGAATAAGTGCCGACACCGGCACCAGACCCCTGAATATCACATCAGCCCGTCAAGACAAAGTCCCCTCAGCGTCCCAGCATGATACCCAGTTGCTCTGCCGTCCACACCAGATTCGCATCCGGATCGACCAGATTTTGTCCATCAACAGCCTGTTCGATGGGCACCGACACAACATCCCGGCCACGCAGGGCGACCATGTGCCCGTACTCTTCCCGTTCGATAAGCTGCACCGCGCGCACCCCAAAACGGCTGGCCAGGATACGATCAAAAGGCGACGGTGTTCCGCCGCGCTGGACATGTCCCAGCACCACGACACGGGTTTCCAATCCTTTGCGGCGCCCGATTTCAGCGGCTACATAATGACCGATGCCGCCGAGGCGCTCAAGACCATGAGTCTGATCGGCCGAAGCCTGGACGATTTTACGTCCCCCTTTGGGAAAAGCCCCCTCGGCCACAACGATAATCGAAAACCGACTGCCTCGCGCGCGCCTGTCCATGATGTGGTCACATACCAGATCCAGGTCAAAGGGTATTTCAGGCAACAAGATCACCTCTGCGGAACCGGCAATGCCTGCTTCCAGGGCGATCCAGCCTGCATCCCTTCCCATCACCTCGACCACCATGACGCGATGATGACTTTCGGCAGTCGTCTGCAAACGATCGAGAGCTTCGGTGACGATGCCGACCGCGGTATTGTAGCCGAAAGTAACGTCCGTCTCCTGCAAATCGTTATCGATCGTCTTGGGCACACCGACGACCGGTATCCCGAGATCGCTCAAGCGCCGGGCGATCTTGAGCGTCCCATCACCGCCCACGGCCACCAGCGCATCCGCTCCAAGCTTCTGAAAATGGTCCACGACCTGTCTGGACACATCCTTGAGAATAACGTCGCCATTTTCGTTGGCCACCGGATAACGAAAGGGGTTTCCTCGATTGCTGGTACCCAAAATGGTCCCGCCGCGCGGGAGTATGCCGCACACCGATTTGAGATCAAGTTCCCGGCATCGCGGCCCTTCAACAAGACCGTCGAAACCGTCTTCAACCCCCAGCACACGCCAGCCCCGCTGTAAAACGGCAGCCCTCACCACACCGCGAATCACACCGTTCAATCCGGGACAATCACCGCCACCGTTCAATAGGGCAATACATCGACTCATTTATCATTCCCCTGTTGTAAAATGCTGGATTTCAGATGCGCGGTTCAAGCTCAGCCGCAAAAAAACACTTCCGGAAATTCACTTTGCCCGGAGCATTTCTCGAACCAGGCTGGCCGCACCGAGAATACCGGCCTTATCACCCAAAAGCGCTGGCTTTATCTGCATGCGGCGAGCTGCCACGGCAAAGGCCCTATGCTCCAACTCGGCACGCAAAGAAGGAAGAAAAAGATCAAAACTGGCACCGACCCCTCCCCCTATCACGGCAGCCTCCAGATTGAGAAGGTTGGCAACGCCGGCAAGCACCTGACCAAGATAACGACCAGCGACCTCAAAAGCGCCCATCGCAGCAGCATCTCCATTCAAAGCGGCCACAGCAACCTCCTCGGCCGTCTTAGGCTGAACGGCAGGCACATGGATCTTTGAGGTTCCACGACGGACCATAGCCTGATAATTCCTGACCACCGCCGGCCCGGAAGCGTATTGCTCAAGGCAACCTCGGGAACCGCAGCCACAAAGATACCCGTCAGGCTCAACAACAATATGACCAACTTCGCCGGCCGCACCGTCGCAACCACTCCACAGTTGCCGCCGCACGATCAGACCTCCGCCGACGCCCGTCCCGAGAGTCACCATAAGGAAATCGGAACAATCCCGTCCGGCGCCCCAATGAGCCTCCCCCAGGGCAATGGCATTGACATCGTTGGCAACCCGAACCGACATTCCGAGTTCATGGCAAAGACGTTCTCTCAACGCCAATCCGTTAAAAGGGGGCAGATTCGGCGCCACGGTAATGGATCCATCAGCTGCAACCAGGCCGGGGAAACCCAGACCCAGTCCCTCGATCAGGAAACCTTGCGCCTGAGCATCAGCCATCATGGAGCGACAAAACCCCAGAAACCGACGCCAAAAACAGTCAAAGCCCGAGTCGATATCCGTGGCAAAGTTTTGCAGACAAAGCAATTCCCCGGAACCGGTCACCAACGCCCCGCGGCAATTGGTGCCTCCAAGATCAATGCCGATCACAACCGATGGGTTCATGGATTTTTGGCATACTCCGTAGCTATGGCAAGCTTTCCAAACCCATTCACTTTAGCCAGGTCCATAAGCCGCACCACCTGACCATGCAGGGCATTTTTGTCAGCGAGCAATACAAAGGTCATGGCACCGGCCTCAGATCTGTAAGCGCGAAGGCGCCGCTCGAGCTCTTGCTGGGAAACCTTCTCCTTGCCAAGCGATATCTCACCGTCCTGCGACAGATAGACCTTCACCTCGCGGACTTCGGATTCGGAAACCTGCGAGGAAGATTCAGGCAGCTTGACGTCGATACCCGGCGCCTCGACAAAGGTGGTAGAGATCATGAAAAATATCAGCAACAGAAAAACCACGTCCACCATGGAGGTCAGGTCGACACGCGGTGCTTCACGTTTTTTACGAAGAAAGGCCATGAATTATTCTCCCAGCATGTCGACCAGACGCAAGGAACTTTCTTCCATTTTGAGAACCATAAGATCCAAACGACTGGTCAGATACTTGTGCAGGAGAATGGTAGGAATGGCAACCGCCAATCCGGATGCCGTAGTGATCAATGCTTCGGAAATACCGCCGCCAAGCGTTTCGGGAGTACCCATTCCAGCGGTGGCAATGACCGTAAACGCGCGAATCATACCGAGAACGGTGCCCAGCAGACCGAGCAGTGGCGAAATAGTAGCGATGGTACCAAGCAATCCCAGGTAGCGTTCCAGGGGAGCCGACTCTCGACTTCCCGTCTCCTCGACAACGGTCTTGATCTGATCGCGGGTCCTTCCATGGGCGCGCAGAGCCGCCAACAGAATCCGCGCCAGCGGAGTGTCGCTGCGCTGACAAACAACAATGGCCTCGTCGATGCGGAGCTTGGAGACCAGGTTTTCCACCTCGCGAACCAATTCGTCACGACCTCGGCCTACGCGAAAAAAGATCCATAAGCGCTCGAAAAAAATGGCCATTGCCATAATCGAACAGAGCAGAATCGGATACATGAGGGGGCCGCCCTTTTGAAAAATCTCCAGCATGGTTTCACGCGTTCCTTTCACGACAGAAGTAACCCCGGACAGACATCATGCAAAACCTTAGCGATGTATGTTCAGGTATTTGATTTATCGATGCTTTCTAAGACGTTATGTTGTCACAACGAGTAAAAATGACATGGCAGACAGAAGACCCTCAGGTGTCGAGGGCATTAAAGCCGTTCAGGAGGATAGCATAGGTTTCCTCAAGGTGCTGGGGCACAACATGCACATCGGCAAACACCGGCATAAAATTGGTATCGCCGGTCCATCGCGGCACGATGTGCATATGCAGGTGATCCGCCAGGCCCGCACCGGCAATCTTGCCGATGTTGATACCGATATTGAACCCGTGAGGCTTGAGACATTCCTGCAAGACCCTGCGGCACTTACGCAGCAACTGGAACATCTCCACTTCCTCCGCAGATTCAAGATCAAGAATATCCGGAACATGTCGATAAGGAGCGATAAGAAGGTGCCCGTTGGTATAGGGATACTTGTTCATAACCACAAATACATGCTCGCCCCGCCATAGAATTAACCGTTGCGCATCCTCCCCTTGAATATCGCGCACACAAAAAACGCAACAGTCTTTGGCTTGCCGGTCCTTACATTCCAAGTAAGTCATGCGCCATGGCGCCCATAAATGCTTCATACCTACCCCTTTAACGACACGAATCAAAACCGCTGATCATCAAGAGACACAATCCTGCCGCGGATTCCCGAATCGTCCACTTCAAGCATTCCCACACTCGGCGGAAAACCGCCTCGCGGGCTGGTGGCACTCCCCGGATTAAACAACAACATATCGTTCAATCGCCGACAATCGGGCATATGGGAATGTCCATAGACAAGACAATCGAGAGAATCGGCATCAAACTCCCTCAATACGCGGGTGCCCAGCCCCTCAGGTGGCCCCCACCCATGAATCAAGCCGAACCGGAAACCGGACACCTCAAAAACCTTGCGAACAGGCAATGCAACAGCAGGAGAATCCATGTTGCCGCGAACAGCATGGACAACGCGCGGCGCAAAGATATTCAACAAGTCGTGATCGACCAGATCACCGGCGTGCAAAATGACTTCAGCGTCACGAAACAACCTGCCGTCAAGAGCGTCAAGAAAATCTCCATGACGCATGGCCTGCCGTATATGAGTATCGGAGAGTACACCTATTTTCAGCATAAAAGGAAAACATCCTTAGATCACGTGTTTTAAAAATACCCCCATGAAACAGCACTCCAACAAGCTATCCCCTTTCTACAGCCTGAACCGGGTACTGTCAATCCCCATCCGAAAAAGTTCAAGCCCCCCGCCCTTTCCACCGAACTATCAGCATAAACTGGAAATCGGGCCATGTCTGTCAGGCTCAACTCTTTTATTTTCGCTCCGTTACTGGTATAGTTTGCGGGTCGATTGCAACGAGCATTTCGACCTGTCTACAGGATACACATTACTGCCGGCAAACGGCAGATGCCCTTATCAGCATGAAGGAGTTTTCAAGCGATGCAATACATGAGCACCCGCGGTACGACCAGCGGCATTAACTTTAAAGACGCAGTCATGATGGGCCTGGCGGATGACGGCGGCCTGCTGCTACCGGAATCGATCCCCAGTCTTTCCCCCGGAGACATCGCCGCCCTGACTAAAATGGCCTATCCCGACCTGGCCTTTCGCATTATCTCCATGTTTGCCGGGAACATTCCCGCAGCAGACCTGAAGCAGCTTATTGATAAATCCTACCAGACCTTCAGCCATTCGGAAGTTGCACCGGTCGTTCATAAAGACGGAATCTACATCCTCGAACTGTTCCACGGCCCAACCCGGGCTTTCAAAGACATTGCCCTGCAGTTTCTGGGCAACATGTTCGAGTACCTGCTCAAACAAAGCGGTGCGCACATGAATATCCTCGGCGCCACCTCGGGCGACACAGGAAGTGCTGCGATTTACGGTGTTCGAGGCAAAGAAAATATCAATATTTTCATTATGCACCCCCACCAGCGAGTGTCCCCCATTCAGGAACTCCAAATGACCACGGTTACCGACCCCAATGTCTTCAACCTGGCCATCCGCGGAACCTTCGATGACGGGCAACGCATCGTGAAGGAAATTTTTGGCGATCTGGACTTCAAGGGAAGCATGTCCCTGGGCGCCGTCAACTCCATCAACTGGGCAAGGGTCCTTGCGCAAGTCGTATACTATTTTTACGCCTTCGGCCGGGTCCAGCGCGCCACCAACTGCCAGGAGGTCTACTTCTCCGTGCCAACGGGGAACTTCGGCGACATCTTTGCCGGCTATATCGCCAAACGCATGGGGCTGCCCATCCGTCGCCTGATTCTGGCTACCAACGAAAACGACATCCTCACCCGCTTCATCAATCAGGGCGATTACTCGACCGCACAGGTTGTGCCGACCCCATCACCATCCATGGACATCCAGTTGGCCAGCAATTTTGAACGTTACCTGTTCTACCTGTTCAACCAGGACCACGCAAAAGTACGCAATGCCATGGCAGAACTGGCCGCCAATGGCCGCCTGAAGTTCGAAGCTGAAGACATGACGCGCGTAGCCAATGACTTTTTGGCAGGATCGGCGACACGCCAGGAAACCCTGGACACCATTCAAGCGTTCCATAAAGCCACCGGCTACACCCTGGATCCTCATACGGCGGTTGGCGTTAAGGTAGGTAAAGAGCTCACCGGTGGCGAGGTACCCCTGATTTGTCTTTCAACAGCCCATCCGGCGAAGTTCGGAGAAGCCGTCAAGCAGGCCATAGGAGAAGATCCTGAAATGCCTCCGGAGTTCAAAGGGATCGAAACCAGGGAGCGGCGCTGTGAAATTCTCGACGCAGACACAGAAACCATCAAAGATTACATCAGCCGAAAGGCCTTACGATAAAACATTCACCCGCTAAAGCACAAAGCCCCGATCTTTTCAGGATCGGGGCTTTTTTTCTGCCATATTTTTCACCCAGCCCCGATCTTGCACAATACCTTCAAGCCAACGAATACCTAAAGCCTGTTTATGGACAATAAAAAAGGCCCCCGATGAACGGGGGCCTTTTTATTGATCGGTAAAGCTTTTTAGCAGTCGTAGTACAGAGCGAATTCCTCGGGAACCGGACGCATGCGAACGGGATCCACTTCATTTTCGGTCTTGTACTCGATCCATTTCTGGATAACGTCTTCAGTGAAGACATCGCCCTTGAGCAGGAAGGCATGATCTTCCTTGAGAGCACTGAGAGCTTCTTCGAGGCTGCCGGCAACGCTGGGGATGTCGGCCAGCTCTTCGGGGGGAAGACCGTAAATGTCTTTATCCAAAGGCTCGCCCGGATCGATTTTGTTTTCGATACCGTCAAGGCCGGCCATCAGGATGGCGGAGAAGCACAGGTAACCGTTAGCCGAGGGATCGGGAGTACGGTACTCGACACGCTTCGCTTTGGGGCTGGCTGCCTGAGGAATACGCAGAGCGGCAGAGCGGTTACGACCCGAGTAGGCCAGGTTTACCGGAGCTTCAAAGCCGGGCACCAGACGCTTGTAGGAGTTGGTGCTGGGGTTGGTGAAGGCACACAGGGCTTTGGCATGCTTGATGATACCGCCGATGAAGTACAGGGCAGTTTTGGACATGCCGGCATAGCCGTCGCCAGCAAAGGTGTTTTCGCCGTCTTTCCAGATGGAAACGTGGCAGTGCATACCGGTACCGTTGTCGCCGAAGAGAGGCTTCGGCATGAAGGTAACGGTTTTGCCGTTGCGGACGGCAACGTTTTTGATGACGTATTTGAACCACTGCAGGGTATCGCCTTGCTCCAGCATGGTATCGAATTTGAAGTCGATTTCGCACTGACCACCGGTAGCAACCTCGTGGTGAGAAGCTTCGATGTGAATGCCGACTTCCTGGCAAACCTGAACCATCTCGTTACGCAGATCCACCAGGGAGTCGGTGGGAGCGCAAGGGAAGTAGCCTTCTTTGTGACGGGGTTTGTAGCCGAGGTTGGGGAATTCTTCGCGGCCGGTGTTCCAGATACCTTCAGTAGAGTCGACGCTGTAGAAAGACTCGTTGCAGCTGGAGGCATAACGAACATCGTCAAAGATGAAGAATTCGGGCTCGGGACCGAAGAAAGCAGTATCGCCGATACCAGTCGACTTGAGGTACGCTTCAGCTTTCTGGGCAATGAAGCGAGGGTCGCGAGAGTAACCTTCTCTGGTAATAGGATCGATAATGTTGCAAATCAGGCTCAAGGTCGGAACCTTGATGAAAGGATCCAGCTTGGCAGTTTTGGGATCGGGGATAATAGCCATATCGCTGTTATGGATAGGCTGCCAGCCACGAATGGACGAGCCATCGAAACCGAGACCTTCTTCGAAAGTCTCTTCGCTGAATTCACAAATGGGTACCGAAACATGCTGCCAAATACCGACAAAGTCGAGGAATTTATAATCCACCATCTGGATGTTGTTTTCCTTGACGAACTCCATTACCTCTTTAGGCGTCATTGCGATTACTCCTTTGACTGAAATAAAGATAACCGTAAGATCCGGAAACTAGGCCGGCCTACAGCGCGTCCTCACCTGATTCACCCGTGCGGATGCGAACAACTTCATCAACAGGGCTCACAAAGATCTTACCGTCACCGATGCGACCGGTACGAGCCGCATCACTGATTGTTTCGATCACTTTGGCAACCATATCGTCGTTGATGATGATTTCGATTTTAATTTTAGGGATGAAGTCGACCACATACTCAGCACCGCGATACAGTTCGGTATGCCCTTTCTGTCTGCCGAATCCCTTGGCTTCGGTGACAGTAAGACCCTGGATACCAACCTCATTCAGCGCCTCTTTAACTTCATCGAGTTTAAAAGGTTTGATAATTGCCTCAATTTTCCTCATCAATCGGCCTCCTGCAGACGATGTTCCTCGACAGCCCTCGCCGCCCGTTATCACCGTAGCCGGCTACTGGAGCAGCGCCGGTCTCCTCATAGATCCTTGGCAGCGGTCTTTCTACGAACTTGTTCGCAAGAACAAGCAAATTAACTGCCAAAACCGTTACCTTCAAACATAAAAAGACTATCTATATGATTTTCAAGGAGTTTCGTGCGTTCCATGAAAACCTTACGGAACCCGTACCGTCCACACCCCGTTGTCAGTGCCCAATATTTAGACAAAATGGCATAAACGCTGACTATTATTTAAACACAACCTGACCGAAATGCCACAGGATAAAGTCAACGACACCTGGCTCTTAATGCCAACGGAGGGACACTAACACCATTTGCTATACATTTGCCACTCTTCTTCGAAATTAGGCGTAAAATATCCCGTGCCGAGCCTGCTGACAATGTCCTCAGCGGAGAAAAAACGAACCGCATCAATTTCGCTAGGATCGAAACGAATTTCACCATTGTAACGCGTCAAATATGTGGCGACATTCTCTGATTCAAAATGGTTCCGGATACGCGAATGATAGAGAAACTGAAGAGGCACGTCGACAATCCCCAGCTCTTCCCGCATCTCCCTCAAGGCGGCGTCGAGATAAGACTCGCCCGGATCAAGATGCCCTCCGACACTGGTATCCCAGCGCCCCGGTTGCACATCTTTCGACATGGACCGTTTTTGCAGAAGAATCTGCTCTTTGCGGTTCAAAACCAAAACATGCGCAACGCGATGTATCAGGCCGGGATTGCCGTGACAGTCGGCTCGGGTTGCCCGACCGACAATCCGATCGTCGTCATCGACGATATCAAACCACTCCTCGCCAGCCATCCCTTCAATCATTTTCTATCAAAAAACGGATTTTTACCGGTTATCGAGAGAGGAAGACCGTAAGCCAGAGCGATGTCTTCTCCCAGTAACCCGAGTTCGAGAGCCGCCTTGCCCGCCGTGTAGAGAATGCGGTTGTCAATACGCAGATCGGCGGCCCTACTGACGGCTGAACCGATGGCGATACCGAGATCGCCGCTGTTAAAAGCACAGACGCCGCCGGCCCGCTTGAGCTCCTGACAACTGTCGAAACCGCAATATCCGCACTTGGGCAACCCCAGAGGCTGATTTTTGTTGCCAAATAAAATGATAAGTTGAGCCTGACTGACATTGCCGGCATCGCGTTCAAAAAAAGCCAGCCCATCCCTTTTGCCGATATGCCGCATACGCTCAGCCAATCGATCTTTTTCTTCCCCATCAACGATGGCGGTGGTCAAAAGATCCATGCTGCGCCCCTTGGGTGCCGTCCGCGCTGCCGCGCAAATCATCCTGGCCATCTCGAGCATCCCGTTTTTTTCGTCATCAAAGAGCAGCACTTTACCTCCTAGTCATCATGAATGAACAAAATACACCCCGCTGGAAATTAAGGAAAGAAGAAAAAAATACTCCCTAACGTATTGCATCCCAGTCGGAAAAAATAATGAATAGCCGATAGATCTAGATAATTTATCAGCATTTCCGGCACTCGGCGATTTCGCCTTCCGTATACGATATCTTCAAGCCGCAAATATCCTACACTGCCGCGCGTATCTGTCAAGATTTTCTTTATGGGCTCAAACCAGTTCGCGCCAATAAAAACGGATAAAGAAAAGGACCGACAACGAAGATACGGAGATCAACGCGAGACAAGGGAAACAAGGACAGGTTATGGCGTACTTGCGCTGAAGGGTGAGGCGCCCCTATGATACCCCCCTCGCCTTATCGAATTTGGCCAACATTCGGAGAACTTCGGTCATCAAAGCGCCGGGAACCAACTCCTTGAATTCGTACCCCACCCGAATAAGAGGTTTGGCTATAGGTATGAGTCGGCCGAGATCAACCGGGGTCGCCGATAAAACAAGATCGCAGGGAACGGCATCGATAGTGTCTTTCAAATCGTTCAGCTGGGCCTTGCTGTACCCCATGGCAGGGATGATCGAGGCCAGTTTCGGATAATCCATAAACACCTGTTTCAAGCTGCCTGTTGCAAAGGGACGGGGGTCGACAATCTCCGCAGCCCCAAAACGCCTGGCAGCGACCACCCCGGCACCGAAAGCCATCCCGCCATGAGACACCGTAGGGCCATCCTCGATAACCAGGACCCGCCTGCCGGCCACCGCCCCCGGATCCTCCGCGGATACGGACAGATCGCCCTGTATCACCCTAGTTTCAGGTACGGTCCGTTGCAAATTTTGGAGAACAAGGCCGAGTTTTTCCGGAGGAACGCCGTCGAACTTGCCGACGATGACAAGATGAGCGCGCAAGACGTTGATATAGCCTGGATAATAAGACAGCTCATCTCCTGCCCGTAAAGGATCGACAAGAACGATCTCCAGATCCGGACGGTAAAATGGCGTATCGTTATTACCGCCATCCCAAATCAATACATCCCCGGCTTTTTCTGCGACCTTAAGGATAGCCTCGTAATCGATACCGGCAAAAAGCGGCACTCCCAGTTGCAGCAAAGGCTCATACTCTTCGCGCTCTTCAAGGGTGCAACCTTGGGCATCGAGATCTTCCGAAGAACGAAACGACTGTACCGCTCGACGTTCGAGACGACCGTAAGCCATGGGATGGCGCACCACGACCGGGTTGCGACCCTGCTGGCGCAATGCCCGACACAAAAATCGGGTAACAGGACTTTTGCCGCACCCCGTGCGCACAGCACACACCGAAATAACAGGCAAACCGGACTGGAGCATGGTACGGTCGGCACCGATAAAATAAAAATCGCAACCGGCCGCCAAAAGACGCGATGCGATTTCCATGACCCGAACATGGGATATGTCACTGTAAGAAAACACCGCCGCATCGATTTTGAGTCGACCGACCAGCGCCTCCAGGCCGTCGTCGGCAAGAATCGGTATGCCGTCGGGATAAAGAGGGCCGGCCAACTCCGGAGGATACAGGCGTCCCACCTGAAACGGAATCTGTGATGCGGTAAAAGCCACGACCTCCACATCCCTGCGGTGGCGATACAACAGGTTGAAATTATGGAAATCGCGGCCGCCCGCCCCCAAAATAAGAATGCGCATAGGCTTCATATCGGCTCATAGTTGGATTTTCAGGTTATGTCGATCTGGGCCTTCTGCAATTTACCGCTGAAATCGCGATACACCACCTTGATGCGGGAAAAGAAATCAAGTGCCCCCATACGTCCACCAGCCTCCGGATGACCTGACCCCGAATGCTTAAACCCACCGAAAGGCAATTGAATTTCAGCGCCGATGGTGCTGGCGTTGATATACACCAACCCGGAGTCCAAGTCCCCTTCTGCCCGTGCGGAAATGTTTACATCGCGCGTATAAATCGCCGTGGACAGACCGAAGCGGCTTTGATTGACGATGGCAATGCCCTGTTCGTAGGAGTCACATTTTATCAGGCACACCACCGGTCCGAAGATCTCTTCCTGAGCAATGCGCATACTTGGCGTCACGTTGGAAAAAACCGTCGGTTCGACAAAGTAGCCTTCGGTAAGCCCATTGTGCTTGGCCTGGTTGCCGCCGCAACACAACCGCGCCCCCTCATCTTTACCGATGCGTATATAGTTGAGTACTTTGTTTAATGCCCGCCGGTTGATCAAGGGGCCGACGTCGGTATCTTTTTCGAGTCCGTCACCCAGGCGCATGGCATTGGCGGCCCGCACCAGACGATCGAGGAACTCATCGTACACTTTTTCATGCACGATAATGCGACTGGCGGCGGTGCATCGTTGCCCTGTCGTTCCGAACGCGCCCCACAACACACCTTCAAGGGCCAGATCCAGGTCGGCATCGTCCATAATCAGGATGGCATTTTTTCCGCCCATTTCCATGGCAATGGGCCGATGCAATTGGGCCACGGAACAAGCCAGCGCTTCGCCGACGGAACAGGAACCGGTAAAAGATACGCCCTGAACATCAGGATGCATGGCGAGTGTCTCGCCTACTGTTTCCCCGGCACCGGTGATCATATTTACAACCCCCGGGGGCATGCCGGCCTCTTCCAACACCTCCACCAGGCGCGTCGCACACAAAGGCGAATCGGAGGAAGGTTTAAATACGACCGTATTGCCGCAGATGAGACTGGCGAAGATTTTCCATGAAGGGATGGCTATGGGAAAGTTCCAGGGGGTTATCAGAGCGAATACGCCCCATGGAACCCGAAAAGACTTGGCGTCTTTATTCGGAAGTTCGCAAGGCACCGTCTCGCCTTGCAGGCGACGCCCTTCACCGGCCATAAAATAGGCCATATCGATGGCTTCCTGCACATCGCCGAGGCCCTCAGACAAGACCTTCCCCATTTCACGCGTTACCAACTGCCCAAGCTCATCCTTGCGACGGCAGAGAATTTCAGCCGCCCTGAACAGAATCTCGGCACGCCTTGGCGCGGGCATGGCCCTCCACCCCGGAAATGCATCGACTGCGGCCTGAACCGCTCGATCGACATCGGACTTGGCACTTAAGGGATACCGTGCTACCACCTCCATATCATGGGCGGGATTCACACTCTGTCCATATTCGCCCGTCGATGGGGGCACCCATTGACCACCAATGAAATTCTGTATTGTCGTCATCACGATAACTCCTGGCCCTTAGTGATTTTTCGCTATCACACCACGGTAAACTGCACAAAGCAGCGAACATGATCATTTTCAGCTTATCAGATGCACTTTACCTTGCAAGAGACTGCGCAAACCTCACTGACCGGGAAGCTTGTCATGACTAACGGGGGGGAATTACAAGGGATTATAAAATTTTGCGGGAAAGCCATGGCGGCAGAGATCAAATCGTCGCAAGAATATTCACCGACCTCATGTTTGTCCGAAGATTTGCGAAGTCCGACCATCTTCTGGAATCTGACCCCATCGAAAACCCTTGTATGCCAGCCCTATTTGCGGCAGTATATAGGCGATCGGGGCAGCACCGAACCAGCTGAAAAACCTCGCGCTTCATTAACCACCTTATCGTCGAAGGAGCCATTATGGCCATCATCCATCCAACCGCAATCATCGACTCGTCCGTCAACCTGGCTGAAGATGTCGAGATCGGCCCCAATGTCTTCATCGACGCCAACGTCACCATCGGAGCCGGCACCCGCCTCATGCATGGTGCGCATATCGGTCGCTGGACAACGATAGGCAACGGCAACCAGATCTTCCCCTATGCCGTCATCGGGCAGGCCCCGCAGGACATCGGTTACAACCAGGAGGAAGCCCATACCGTTATTGGGGACCATAATATTTTTCGCGAGGGCGTCACCGTCCATCGAGGCAACCGCGAGAACACCTCAACCGTCATAGGCAACAACAACTTTTTTATGGTCAACAGCCATATCGCCCACAATTGTCGCATTGGCGACCACGTCATCCTGGTGAACGGCGCCCTACTGGCCGGCCACGTCGAAGTCGGCAATCGCGCCATCATCTCGGGCAACTGCCAGGTACACCAATTTGTGCGTATCGGCGAGCTGGCCATGATGCGTGGCGGCTCTGGCGCCACCAAGGATGTGCCGCCTTTTTGCATCAACGACGAAATGAGCTGGATCCGTTCCGTCAACCTGATCGGCATGCGACGCAACGGTTTCGACACCTCCCGCATTCTTGCCGTTAAACGAGCTTTCAAAGCCATTTTCCGCACCGGGAAACGCCTCGAAGACAGCATCCAGGAGCTGGAATCTCAAAAAGAGGTGACACCCGATGTGCGCATGCTTATCGATTTCATTCGCGCTTCGAAACGAGGCGTCGGCAGCGGTCGGGGCAAACTTGCCGAATAAGCCCACAAACCGCCACTAAAACCCCTTGTCGCCGTTTCTTATTTCGATAAGCTTGTTCCCTCGAAAATGCAGAATCTGCATGAACTTGCTTGGGCCGAAATTATACGTCCACTCTTCCACAATACGCTTGCTGTAGGTACCGTAGCCGTATTCCATTTCGACATCCTCACCAATGTATTCCCGCAATAAAGGTTGGCCGCATTTGACCAGCACCTCGGCTTTGGTGTCACCCTCTCCCACGATCCTATTCCCACATCGCATGGCCGATACCGTGACCGAACCGGCTGCCAGGAAAATCACGGTAAAAAATGCGGTGAACACTCCGAAATATCGCATATAGCCTCCTTTCGTTTTCAATTAAACAGGGAGATCCCCCCCCCTGTGCTAAACGCTTCGACTTCTATTCTATCAACACGGCAAACGGTAGACACGCCCAGGTTCTGATGTCAGCATAGATTGAGCGCGTTGCGAAACCGAAAAGGCATCGTTCCCCGGCAACCAACAGCCATCTGATGCCTTGACCGGAAGGTCCTCTTAGTTTTAGACGGATATCCGGCAACCATGGTTGACAAAAAATAGAGCCAGCATTTAACTTGGAATTATGGCAGCAGAGTATGTTTCTCCCCCCGCAGCAAAGGAGTTCATCATGGCCACTGAATCTTACAAAATAGCGAACAATCTTGATGAATCGTCCATAACCCGAATTCGCCATCTGGAAAAAGAACTGGGAGCCTGCATCCTCGCCCTGGAGCCTCACAACACCGTTAAACAGCTTTGCGAGGAAGACCTCGAAAAGGTGCAAAAACTGGAAAAAGAGTTGCATGTCGTTTTACTGGCCTATCGCCCGGAGGTCTGCAGTATGCACTAGGTTAATCGAATCCGTCAGATTCGCACGCTCCGATTGAAATGTGGAATTATTGATCTCTTATCTCCGGTAAATAAAACAGCCCGCCCTGTTGCCAGGCGGGCTGTTGAGTCCATATGCTGATCAAATTAAAAAAGGGGTTAGATCTACATGATCTAACCCCTTGAATTTATGGTGGGCGTTACTGGGATTGAACCAGTGGCCCCTGCCGTGTGAAGGCAGTGCTCTCCCGCTGAGCTAAACGCCCGAAGTGATTGAATTTATATCAAGCGGTGCGGAACAAGTCAATAAAATATTGCCCCAATTTCGACCTGCCACCAATCCGTGCCGAGACCTGCTTTGTCCGGCAAACGAATCTTTACGGACGGGCAGCCAAAAGTTTTTCCAATACCGGTTTAGGCAAGGACACAGGTCTCTTGTCAGCCCCCACTACAATATGCCGCGTACGCCCTTCAACCAACAATTTAGCGTCGCTGTTTCGAATCCGATAGGTGAACTCCAGAAGCCGACTGCGGGCTTTTGCCAAAGTCGTCTCTATGCATATCCGGTCTTCATAAAATGCAGGGGCCCGATACGTGGCGGCGACCTCCGAAACGACCACGTAAAATCCGTCGCGCTCCATGTCGCTATAGGCCAACCCCTGCTGGCGCAGAAAATCGGATCGCGCTTCTTCAAACCAGACCAGATAATTGGCGTGATGCACCACGCCTTGCGCGTCGGTTTCCGCATAGCGCACAATCAAATTGGTTGTTGTCGTGACCATGTAGCTCCCAAAAACCGAGTAAAAAAGAGACGCCGATCAGGCGATATGCTGCACGCTCGTAATTAAACCACCTACCGGATGCTAGCTATTCCTTGTATTTGGCTGCCAGGTCCAGGAGCCCCTGAAAATTCAGGATTTCAATATTCCGCCCCCTAACCGCAATAAGATTTTCGTCGGACATCTTACGCAACGAGCGGGACAATGTCTCACCCGCCGTATTCAGATTGGCCGCCAATTGCGTCTTGGAAACGGGCAATCGGACTTCCCGCTGCTTCATCTCAGACAAATCGAGCAGATAGCGAGCTAGCCGCGAAGGCACATCCTTGAATGTCAGGGATTCCATATGATCCATGAGTTCTCGCAGGATTCGCGAAATACCACCGATCATGTTAATGGCGAGCTGCGCATTGCAATGCAGAAGATTAAGAATCGCCTGTTTGGGAAAAAACAACAGAACCGAATCCTCAATCGCCTGCGCATAAGCAGGGAAAACACCCACGTCGAAAATGGCGGCCTCGGCAAAAGTCCGGCCCGGATGGGCAATACGTAAAATGCGTTCACGACCATCCGGAGACAATTTGAATATCTTCACCTTGCCCTCGATAGGAATAAAGAACCCCGTGGCGTCATCCCCCTCGGAAAAAACCATCTGCCCTTTGACATACTTCTGCCGCCGGGCGATGCCCGTCAGGTCATCCAGATCTTTATCGGTGACCCCGGCAAACAAGGGGCAACGCTTTATAGCTTCACGCTCATCCATTCGGGAGTCCCTTGGAACCTCGGCATGTAAGCATCCATGTCCCGAGATCGTAAGCAAAAGCAGCGAAATCAATAACCGTACTTCACGCAATATCATTTTAACGTGAAGGTACACCGAGAAAAGCTGGAAGTCATCGTCACAAGACAACCATCCCATCTACCGTTGACTATGCCAAAGAAAAAAGGGCCAGCGATTCAATCGCCGACCCTTTGATTTCTTTGGTGCCGAAGGGGAGACTCGAACTCCCACGGCCCTACGGCCACTAGACCCTGAACCTAGCGTGTCTACCAATTCCACCACTTCGGCTTGAAGCGAAGGGTCATATTTTCAAGTAGTTAACTTGATTTTGACCTTTCTACATTCACCCTGAATCAAGATCTTGCAACAACCACTGGGATAGCTCATGGCTGCTCTTTCAGGTGACTTTTTCGTACCAGTTTTAGTGCCAGTGTTTGTACCACTATCCCGACTCATCGTCAAGCAAAAGGATAGTGAATACAAAACCTTTCCTACTTATTGATTCTCTCCCAGATTTCCTTGGCCCGTCGCTGCCCCTTTTCAATTTCGGAAGGTGATAACTGACCTTGTGCAGCCTTCATGTTTTCATGAGCCTTCTGATTATTGTTTGCAGCGGACACAACCCACCACGCATAAGCATCTATATTGCTTTGTGTAACACCCAAGCCTTGGATATATAAAAACCCTAGATTCAATTGAGCTTTGGCATCCCCCTGCTCAGCAGCTAACCGGAACCATTTCGCAGCCTCCTTGTAATCTTGAGGTACGCCTTTTCCATTGCAATACATAGTACCAAGAATATGTTGCCCGCCAGCATGCCCCTGCTCAGCAGCTAACCGGAGCCACTTCGCAGCTTCCTTGTAATCTTGGAGTACGCCCTTTCCATTGCAATACATAGCACCAAGAAGATATTGCCCGCTAGCATGACCCTGTTCAGCAGCTAACCGGAGCCACTTCGCAGCTTCCTTGTAATCTTGGAGTACGCCCTTTCCATTGCAACACATAGCACCAAGAAGATATTGCCCGCTGGCATGCCCCTGTTCAGCAGCTAAACGGAGCCACTTCACTGCTTCGTTGTAATCTTGAGGTACGCCTTGGCCTTCTTTATAGCGAACACCAAGGTTATATTGAGCTTTGACATACCCCTTTTCAGCAGCTAACTGGTATAAACTCACTGCCCGTTTGGAATTTTGCGGTACGCCTTGCCCTTTATCATACATGGTACCGATGTTGTATACAGCAACAACACTTCCCTGCTTGGCTGCGGAAAGCCACAAGCTATACGCTTTCCCAAAATCCCCGGCATCGTATGCCTGAAGCCCCTCCTCAAAGAAACCGGCCCAGGCGAAAGACGTAACGACCAACAACAAAATAAGACAAATCGTAGGGACCCTGAGCCGCATGTAGCCTCCTTGGAATGATATGCAACGACCTTAAAAGATTGGAAAGGTACCATGAACATATGGCAGGCTCAAGAAGATAGCACAAGCTCCCACCCTTCGAATCCCGCACATATGGTCCTTCAGGCAACGGTTGACCAGAAGGATCAGGAGGTAAACTTAGAATCATCAATGGACAAGCAGCCTTCAGGTTCACAGTTCTGAATGGACGCTTAGCAGCAACCCTTGAAATGGAGGTAAAAATGAGCGGCGCACTTGAGGGAATACGGAAATGGGGCATAAAAAAACCTGGCTCCTCTCGGCTTGTACCAGACTTGGTACCAACAGAGTGAATCCAGGTTTAAGCCCTTGATCAACAAGGGGTTCTTTTGAATGGTGCCGAAGGGGAGACTCGAACTCCCACGGCCCTACGGCCACTAGACCCTGAACCTAGCGTGTCTACCAATTCCACCACTTCGGCTTGAAGCGAGACAACTTATAGCAAATGGCCGAACCCAATGCAACAAAAAAGTTTTCGGCCATGCGTTTTTTTTCTTCCCCAACTGTCGTGTGAAATTAAGGGGTTGAAAAGAACCGTATAAACCTTACATACCACGCAACACAAACGTAAGCAGCAGGCCGTGAATACCCCAGAACACCCACCGAAGCATCAGCCGCGAATGAACCGCCAGGATCTTAAACGAAATGAACAGCACCATCCCCTTGAGGATAACCTCATGCAATCGATAGGTCAGCTTCAACTCCGGCGAGATAATCGCCAGGGAAAGCGCCATGGCAAACAGCAGAAAATCCATCGACGGCTGATACAGAAGACGCTCACCATTCCGAAACAGGACCTTATAAACAACCAGCAACCCTCCCACGAAAAACAACAGATTGCTGAATATCGACTGAGAAAGCATGAAACCGTCGCCGGAAAGCCCCAGTTGTTCACTCTGAAAAGCGATGAGCATACCCGACATGAAAAGCAGCGCCATCAGAAACGGATTGCGTAAATCCCTGGAGATAAAAAAGGATACGGAGCTGACCAACAGCAAGACAATGGATGTACGGAAAACCTGTTCACCGACATCGATGGGGCTGAAAGCCGTCCAGGTGAAAAACACGAGCAGCAAAACCGCCAATACCGGATCGACCTTGTGGTTCCAATGTGCCAGAAAACAGAACAGCCGTGACTCACGAAGGCTCCGATCCGAATCCCGGTTGAGAAGAGGAATTTTATCTTTGTATTGCAACGACAAACGCAATGCAGAATAAAACAGAACAGACAAGACGATGTAGGAGAAAAGCAACCAGTGGGCAGGCTGCTCATAGCAGAACATGGCCACCAGAGCCCAGAACAGGGTCAAACCGTGAATGATCAATACCGTAAAGCGGTGATGGAAGCCAAGATCCAGAAAACGATGATGAACATGGGTACGATCCGGCAAAAAGGGATTGCCGCGCCGCATCAGACGCTCACCCATGACGCGCACGGTATCGATGATCGGCAAGCCAAGGATGATAAAAGGGATGACAGGCTGTACTGTGGAGCCGGACGCTTGAGTCAGAAAAATCGCCAGAAAACCGAGCAGAAAACCGACGGTAAGGCTGCCGGCATCCCCCATGAATATGCGGGCGGGATAAACATTGAAACGCAAGAAACCAAAAATTCCCCCGACCAGGGCCGCACACAGGCTCACCACGACCATATTACCGTCCAGGTAGCCGAGCAATATGAAAGTCCCCAGAGCCACGGCGGCAAACCCGCCGGCCAGACCATCCAGTCCATCCAGCAGATTGAGGGCATTGATAACGCCGACGATGGCAAAAACGGTAAAGGGAATCCCCAACCATGTCGGCATTTCGATAACGCCGGTACCAAAGATATTACCCAGGCTGGTGATATAGAGATTGCCGACAGCGATCGTTACCAGGCAGCCAAAAATCTCCCCCATAAATTTCTTTTTGGCGGACAGCCCATAAAGATCATCGACCAAACCGGTCGCGAACATGATCAAAGACCCGGCCAGGATCCCCTTGACCTGACGGCCGATATCATCGAAGACCAGCATGGCGAATAAAAAAGCGATAAATATGGCGACCCCACCGAGACGAGGCTTGGGTCGTACATGAACCTTGCGGCCGTTGGGAACATCGAACTGCCGTTTCTCAATGGCCCAACGACGTAGCGCAGGCACCATGATGAGCGCCATGAACAACGCCGTCATAAAAATATACAATTGATGCAACCAAACCATTTTTATCCCCTCCACTTAAACCATCACAGCGATCAAGCCTATGTATAATAAATAACAATGAGACTTTTTCAAGTTTTTTGCAGTAAATACGTTTTTTTGACACGGGTTTATTACCCGAATTCACCCAGCGGCAATCCGTCGACGTTGAAGACCAGCCTGTTCAGGGATTTATTTTAAAACAGAGGATGCTACACGGCTTAAACTTGCTTTTCGACAAACGTTCAATACACAACAGAACTAAAGCGAAGCGATGCTCGAAAAATCGACAGGACGTACAAAAGGCTTCAGAAATCCACACGTATGCGTAGGCCTTGTCCCAACTCCTCCTGCATTACAGCGGCCAGTGCCTGCCGCGCATGCCTGTCACCATGCACAAGGCGTACCTCTTTGGGAGAGACACGCATACGCCGGACAAAATCGACGAGATTTCGCTGATCGGCGTGTGCTGAATACCCCGTAATCGTATGGATACGCGCCCGAATATCGTAGTGTTTTCCATCGATTACCACATACCCCCCATGGGGGCCGTATTTTTGTATATCCCTACCGGCAGTACCCCGAGCCTGGTACCCGACAAACAAAATATCGGTGCGGGAATCCCCGAGCAAGGCTTTCAAATAATTGACAATCCGACCGCCACTGCACATTCCTGAGGCAGCGATAACGACACAGGGGCGCGCTTTGCGCTTAAGGTAATCAACCGCGGACAAATGATCCTCATGGCGATGGATAACCGTCATCTGTTCAAATGACAATGGATGACGGCCCGCCCTCACCCGCCGACTCGCCTCGCGATCCCAGAACTCACGGAGTTCGCGATAGATAGTGGTAAAGCGACTGGCCAGCGGCGAATCGAGGATGATTTCCAGTTCCTCCCATGGCAAACCGGCCGCCGCGAAATGTCGGCGGTTTCGGTGAATAATATCCTCCAGCTCATACAGCAACTCCTGGGTGCGGCCGATACTGAAAGCCGGTATCAGCAGCACCCCCCGGTCCCGTAAAGCTGTTTCGACGATCTCCTGCAACTTAGCGCGACGTGCGCGGCGTCCCTCATGCAAACGGTCACCGTAGGTGCTCTCCAGCACCAGCAGATCTGCTCGCCATGGCGACCGCGGCGCCGGCAACAACGGCGCATAGGGTGCTCCGAGATCACCGGAGAACAGAATACGCACATCCCGATTAACGGACGTTTTTTTCGACGGCGCCTTGGTACCGATGATTTTGGCAGGCGATGTTACCTTATCGGGCCCAAGATCAGCAACAGTTATGCAACGCCGAACACGACATTCCACAAATGCGGAACCGAGGATATGTCCTGCCGGCTGCAATTTGAACGACAACTGCGCGTGGGTACCCGTATCGATTTCCAACCATTGTCCATAAGGTACCGGCGCGATCCGTGAAATCAGCTTTGTCAGAAATTTGTCTAACAACTGACGGTCGGTGGTTAGCGCCGCCTTAACCGCGTCCTCCAAAACCAGCGGCAGTAAAGCGGCCGAAGGCTCGCTGCAATAAATCGGTCCAGCGAAGCCTGCCGCCATCAGATAAGGGATTCTGCCGACATGGTCCAGGTGCACATGGGTAATGATCAATGCCTTGATATGCGCCACGGGGAATTCAATTTCCGGATATTCCTCACTGGCGCCGCCGGCAGAAAACTCTCCCCCCTGAAACATACCGCAATCGATAAGGATCCCCGGCCCTTCAACCAGGCGCAACTCATGACAAGAACCGGTAACACCATCCATGGCGCCGTGATGACAAATTTGAATGAATCGCTCCATCATGTACCATCTCCTTTGTCCAACCTGTTGCGTCCCAACTTGGGAAAAGACAGGAACCTGAAACTTAAAAAGATTATTGATTTCTCACAGACTATCAATAATTGTCGGTACAAAGGAAGAATTAAAACCGTTTTACTACCATGCCGCCACGAACCCTCGGCGATCAACACCCAAGTGATTGCTTTAGAGGGAGGAGAATGTCATTGCGGATTTTGAATAGCTAGGGAAGGAACCAGATCAGCGGACCTGACCGTGTCTCAAAAAGAACGCAGCACAGATTAAACCGCTTCGATATGCGCAATCACCAGAGCCAAAGCAGCAGACCTCCGCCGATCAACGAACATCCGAACAGAACAACGATGCGGCCCAGCATGCGCGCATGCCCCAGCATCGCGACGACTAAGCCCTTGAAAAAAATATTGGACAGCGCGCCGATCATCATCATACGCCAACCGGTATCGATGGTCAGTCGTTGCGCGGTAATCATCTGGGCAGTGGAGAGGGTGATGGCATCCATATCCGTCAATCCGGAAAGTGCCGCCACCAGATACAGACCGCCATCCCCAAGATGTTCTTTGGCTGCCGCCACGGCCAGCAATACCAGCGCATATAAACCACCGAATACAACCGCAGCGACCAGATTCGAAGGATCTTTCGGTTCGGGACCGGCTTCCTGTTTCTGTCGCGAAAAAGTGTATGCCCCTGCGGCAATAAAAGCCATCCAAAGCCCCATCAGAGCAAACTGGGGAAACACCTGCCAGAAAATATCGGGGGCAACAACCGCCACCTCGAAAGCCACCCGGACAAAAACAATGGTCGAGGCGATCATGATGACAAGGGCAGCCAGGGCCGAGGTCTCGGGAGCGGTTTTGGATCGACGGGCATAGCTGACCGTCGTGGCCGTGCTCGAAATAAGCCCGCCAAGAACCCCGCTGACCACCGAACCGGCCCGGGCTCCGACATACCTGGACATCAGATAACTGGCGATACTAATCCCCACAATCAGCACCACCATCAACCAGATGCGGAAAGGATTCAGAACCTCGTAAGGCCCGAAGGAGCTGTCCGGCAACAACGGCAACACCACCAGGGCGATGAGTACCATGCGAAACACGGCCCTTATATCGGTGCCGCCGATGCGCTCGACGAAATGATGCAAAGGCTTTTTCCAGTGAAGAAGCAGGGCCACTCCACCGCCGATAGCAGCGGATTCGGCAATCATGCCGTCCTGCAACAAGGCTCCAACCGCAAACATAACCAGAGCGGCCACCTCCGTGGTCGGTCCCGGGTGGGCTCCCTTCGATCGTTCCCGACCCAGGTTGGCGACCACCATCAGCCCCCCAAGAGCAATGAACCCTCCAGCCAGAATCCAGCCGCCGAACCGTGCCGCCAGGTGGGCACACGCGGTACCCAGCACCGTGATCAACGCAAAGGTCCTGATGCCTGCAGCTTCCGGCTCGGCCCATTCACGTTGCAATCCGACCAGCAACCCCAGACCGAGCGCTATACCGAATTGTTGCCAGATCTGAATATCCATACCCCATCCTCTGTATTAAACCAGTCGCTTACCTTTAATTTTAACGGCGGATAGCGGTTTTCACACCTTCCTATTGCGACTAAGATAAGATTATCCTTTAAATAATGCGCAACCTTATAATATCCTTATAAATAAAGCGCAATAGATATTGGGAATGATGGTTTCCGGGACACCGGAGTTTTGACTGAAGGAGGCTTTATGAATAAAAAAGTCGACGTCATAGTTATCGGGGCGGGCAGCGCCGGGCTAGCCGCCGTGCGGCAAATAGAAAAAACCACCGACAATTATCTGCTCATCGACCAGGGTCCGCTGGGCACCACCTGCGCCAGGGTGGGATGCATGCCGTCCAAAGCCTTTATCAAGGTGGCCAGGGACTTCCATGGAGCAACCCGCCTGGCTCAGGCCGGGCTGACAGGCACCGCCCCTGCCGACTGCGATATTCCCGCCGTGCTCGAACATGTGCGCCGGTTGCGCAATCGTTTCGCTTCCGGCATGGTGGAGGTTACCCGCAAACTTGCCGGAGACCGTTTGATCAAGGGGGCTGCACGCCTGCTCGGACCGAACCGCGTGTTGGTCAACGACGAAGAAATCACATGCTCCAGCATCATTCTGGCAACAGGGTCACGCCCCACCATACCGGAGGCCTGGCGGGGATTTTCCGATCGGATTCTGACCGCCGACACCTTTTTCGAGCAACAGGACCTGCCGCGCCGTATCGCGGTGGTCGGCCTCGGCATTATCGGTCTGGAACTCGGTCAGGCCCTGGCCAGACTGGGCATCGAAGTCACGGGATTCGGCCGCAATCCGCATATCTGCGGCATCCGCGATCCGGAAATCAATCGCGTCGCCCTGGAGACATTGGGCCGGCAATTCCCTCTTCATGTCGGCGATGAAGCGGAAATGACGCCCGCGGGAAAAACCCTCCGCATCCGTAACGGCTTTCACGAAGTCGAAGTCGATGCCGTCATCGCCGCCCTCGGCGTAACCCCCAACATGGATAACCTCGGACTGGAAAATCTCGGCGTCCCGTTAGACGCACGCGGCCTGCCGCCCTACCATCCCTACACCACGCAGATTGGTGATCTGCCGGTCTATGTTGCGGGCGACGCCAACGGCTGCCTGCCGATCCTGCATGAAGCGCAGGACGAGGGATTCATCGCCGGACGCAACGCAACGGGAACCCAGATACAGAAATACCGCCGCCGCGCCGGTCTCAAAATCGTTTTCACAGATCCGCAGGTCGCTGCTGTCGGCCAGACCCTGAATAAACTTGAAGACGCCGACATCATTGTCGCCCGCGCCGATTTTTCAGAGCAATCCCGCGCCATCGCCGAAGGCCGCAACGCCGGTCTCATGCACCTGTACGTGAATAAGGCCGATGCCCGTATCCTCGGCGGTGAAATGATCGTCCCCGACGCCGAGCATCTCGCCCAACTGTTGGCCCTCGCCATCCACCGGGAGATGACGGTGCACGACATGCTGACCATGCCTTTTTATCACCCCACCGTCGAGGAAGGATTACGCACGGCATTGCGCGACGCCGCCCGGCAATTGCACCATATGCATAGCAAAGAAGAACTGACACTCTGCGAAAGTTGCCCCGAACTGCCGCTTTGCTGATCGTGACGACCGGCAAAACATCACAAACAAGGCCGTCCGGTGTCATCACCGGACGGCCTTGTTGCTTCCGTCGACAAACACGTTTTTTCACCTCATACTAACAGGCAAAATCGTAAGGATGGTAGGGAGCACAAGCCGGCCAATACCACACCGAGCGCCCCCGTGACCATTTCCAGGCAGCAAGAGCACAGGCACAGGCAGCGACATAGTGATCGGTAGCATGATCCCGAGCCACTCCCTGCAACCCCTCCCCGGCCAACCACGCCAGCAGACTTTGGCGAGCGACACCATCGGTTTTCATAGCCTTTACAGCCTCAATATCCGCACCGCCAAGAACCATGGCGCCACCCGGATGTACCTCCACCACTCTGAACATGGTACTTCCAACCGCTGCCACCAACCGGGCAATGCCCATACCTCTCAGCGTCAGATACGCCATTCTGGTCATGGTCGGCGTCATGACGCTGCCGGAATGCAATCCCGCCTTTATAATCGCCTGGCGCAGATCTTTGTCCGAGGGTCGGTCTCCGCCTCCTGGGTTGTAGGACAAGGGTGCATCCAACCCGATGACCACGGGTTCGCAATGCTCCACAGCGGCCAGCATAGCCACAATATCCCGATCCGTTGCCCCGTCGATGAAGTCGACCAGACGCAGTAGCGCTCCCTGCTCCTCAAATACCACGCAAACCGTTTCGTCGGTGTTACTCGGCCCCGACAGATCCATACCGATGATTTTCATAAGACTCGCTATCTCTGAAAAAAAATTCGTCCACCCTATCAGCGGATCCAAAGTTTTCACAATATCTCGGCGACAGTAGGTCTATCAACCCTGCAAGCAACCCTTGTCCGGCCTGTTTCCTGCGATACAATGACAGCAAAGTGTTTGTCAAAAAATACCAGTTTCGATCACTTTTCCGGATTTACGATACAGGAAGACGAAAAAGATGCCTCAAACCTTATCGGATACATCGACGAAGCCTCTGCTCTTTTGCCACCTGGTTCCGGGGCGACGCCTTCCGTCCCTGCTCTTTGCCATCATCCTGTTTATCCCCCTTACGGGACATGCAGAAATGATTCGATATCTCGACGAACACGGCACCCCGGTATTCGTCGACGATAGAGATCTCTCCCCGGCAGAACGTCAGGAATACCAACGAAAAACACGCGCCGCCGAGCAAGCCCGGAGCCGCACCGGAATCACCCCGATTGAGGTACATGACAACATGGTGCTGGTACCGGTGGAGATCAGTGACGGCTCAACCCGGGTCACCGTCCGACTGTTGCTCGACACCGGTGCTTCGCAAACGGTTTTCCATCGCCGCACCATGGAATACCTGCACACCAAACGCCTGGCCAGAGGCTGGTCGCGCCTGGCCAGCGGTGAATTGATCGCTACCGACAAGGTTCGTCTGAATTACCTTAAAGTCGGCCCTCATACCATGCAAAAACCTACGGTGTACGTCATCGAAGTACAGGATTCCGAAGCCCCCTTCGATGGCCTGCTCGGCATGGATTTTCTCAGAGATCATCATTACCGCATCGATTATCGAGAACAGGTAATTTACTGGCAAAACATGAAATGACCGTAGATATAAAGGCTTGGATAACGAAACAAACGATTGAGCCTCCCGTCCATAGATTATTTCGGAATCGGGAGGCTCGACCATATCAAGGTAGTAACGAGGATTAAGAAAAAACCGCTAAAAACACCTTTGCCGAAACGGATCAGGCATCATCCAGCAGCTGTGTGATAATCGCCAGGGCCGCACGCCGGCCATCGGCGGCCGCGGTCACTGCCAGGTGCGAGCCGCGCGCGCAATCGCCGCCGGCATAGATTTTCGGATGCGAGGTGCGCCCGCTGCGGGTTTCGGTAACCAGCCGCCGGCGACCGTCGGTCTCCACCCCGACCTGCTGCAAAAAGGCAAATTCCTCGACATCGAAACCGAGAGCCAGAATCAGCACCTCGGCCGGAATGCAGTGCTCGCTGTCGGGGACATTCGCCACCCGATGGCGGCCATCGGCACCGAGACCGGCGAGCTGGGTTTTCAAAACCTCGACCCCGGTCAGATGTCCGTCACCCTCGTCGACAATAATCTTCGTCGGCGCGCGGTGAAAGAGAAAGGTCACCCCTTCCTCCTGAGCGTTATGGTACTCCTTGTGGCTGCCCGGCATATTGGAAGGATCGCGCCGGTAGAGACAGGTCACACTCTCGGCCCCTTCCCTCACCGAGGTCCGCAAGCAGTCCATGGCTGTGTCACCACCCCCGATCACCACCACCTGCTTATCTCGCACATTGAACCGCGGGTGAAGCGGCTCCCCCTCCAGATCATGCTGAATGGCGGTAAGAAACTCCATGGCCCGGAACACGTTGCCGTGCCGCTCGTGCGCCAGGTGCGGCAACCGGCCGCCGGTGGCACCGACACCGAGAAACACCGCATCGTGGCTCTCCAGCAGCTGATCGAAGTCAATGTCGCGCCCCACCTCACAATTGAGATGGAGCTGAAGTCCGGCCTTATCCAGGATCTCGAAGCGATGGCGTACGATGCCCTTGTCGAGCTTGAAGTTGGGGATGCCCAGGGCCAGCAGCCCCCCCGGCTCATCGGCACGTTCGTACATGTCGACGCCGATCCCGGCCCGCAGCAGGAAGTGGGCACTGGAGATACCGGCAGGACCCGAGCCGATCACCGCCACCTTCTTCGGGTGGATGACGCCGGGAAACGGCAACTCCAGCCCGCTGGCGAAGCCAAGGTCGGTGATCGAAGCCTCGATGGGACCGATGGCGATGGCACCGTAGCCGTCGTTGAGGGTGCAGGCGCACTCGCACAGCACATTGTGCGGACAGATGCGGCCCAGGATCTCCGGAAAGGGCGAACTCTCGTTGGACAGCAAAAAAGCCTGCTCCAGATCCTTCGCGGCAATGGCCGCCAGCCACTGGGGGATGTGGTTGCCCAGCGGACAGCCGATAGTGGCACAGAACGGATCACCGCACTGGATGCAGCGCTCCGCCTGCGGCGCCACCTGGGCCAGGTCGTAGTAGTGGTAGATCTCGTCGAAGCTGCGCAGGCGCAGTTTGACGTTCTTCTTTTCCGGATCCCGGCGTTGGTTTTCGATAAAATTCTGCATGGCTCAGATCCTCATAATTATGATTGAAACGAGCAATTTTTTATTGTGGCAAGGAAATCAAAGCGTTGCACGGAGGCGTACATCAGTACTCCGAACAAGCAGGCCTGCCGATTGACGCCGCCACAGCGGAAAAGGACCGTTTAATCCCCTTCCTTAGGGTTCAGCGGCGCCTTCATGTCCTTGGGAGTGACCATCCAGAAATAAGCCAGCTCCTCGTGGAAATTATCGCAAATACGAGCGGCCTTGGGACTGGCGGTGCGATTGAGGTAGGACAGCAGAATCTTGCGCAGGTAGATCTTGCCCTCGCTATCCTCGTCGACATTGATGCGGCGCGCCTCGACCAGCTCTCGATTGAGCTTGTCCATAAAGCTCTTGCAGCGGTCGTAGACGAAGGCCGCCCCTCCGGTCATACCGGCGCCGAAGTTGATCCCGGTCTCGCCGAGGATCACCACCGTGCCGCCGGTCATGTATTCGCAGGCATGGTCACCGGTGCCCTCGACCACCGCCAGCGCTCCCGAATTGCGCACCGCGAAGCGCTCTCCGGCGGTACCTGCGACGAACAGCTTGCCGCCGGTGGCGCCGTACAGGCAGGTATTGCCCACCGCCGATGCACCCTCCTGGTAGATGGACGGGATGACGATGATCCGTCCGCCATGCATCCCCTTACCGACGTAGTCGTTGGCCACCCCCTCGAGGAAGATATTCAGGCCTGTGACCAGGAAGGCGCCCAGCGACTGGCCGGCCACCCCTTTCAGACGAAAGGTCAGGGCGTTGCGCGGCAGTCCCTCGTTGCCGTAGTAGTGGGCCACTTCGCCGCTGATCAGGGCGCCGAAGCTGCGGTTGACATTCTGAATACGCCGTTCCACCAACACCTCTCGGCGTGGATCGCGGATCGCCGGCAGCACCTCTTTGAACACCTCCTTTTCAAAAGCGTTTGCATCGAAGGGTAAATTCGGCAGGCGTTTGCGGTCAGGGCCATCCATGCGATACAGGACCCGCGAGAAATCGAAGTCGGCCGCCTTCGGATGGTCGATCACCGCCAGCAGATCGCTGCGACCGATCACCTCATCGAGGCTGCGCATCCCCAACGAGGCCAGGATCTCCCGCACATCCTCTGCGACGTTGCGCAGGTAAGCCACCACTTTGTCGACGGTGCCGACGAAGTGCTCGCGCAGCACATCGCGCTGGGTGGCAACCCCTACCGAGCAGGCGTTGAGATGGCAAACCCGCAGCATCTTGCAGCCGAGCATCACCAGCAAAGCGGTGCCGAAGCCGAAGAACTCGGCGCCCAGCATGGCCGCCTTGACCACGTCGGCACCGATTTTGAGACCGCCGTCGGTCTGCAACTCCACCAACTCCCGCAGGCCGCTGGCCTTGAGGCTGTTGTGAGCTTCGCTCAGGCCCAGTTCCCAGGGGTTGCCGGCGAACTTGATGGAGGTCTGCGGCGCGGCGCCTGTGCCCCCGTCGCAGCCGGAAACGATGACCCGGTCGGCATAGGCCTTGGCCACTCCGCAGGCAATGGTACCGACCCCGTCGCTGGAGACCAGCTTGACCGAGATGCGCGCCTTAGGGTTGACCTGCCGCAGGTCGAAGATCAGCTGGGCCAGATCCTCGATGGAGTAGATATCGTGGTGGGGCGGCGGCGAGATCAGGGTTACCCCCGGCACCGTATAGCGCAGGGAGGCGATCAACGGACTGACCTTGGTGCCGGGCAGCTGGCCGCCCTCGCCGGGCTTGGCGCCCTGGGCGACCTTGATCTGAATTTCCTTGGCACTGCGCAGATAGGCCGGGGTGACACCGAAGCGACCCGAGGCAATCTGCTTGATCTTGCTGTTACGATTGGTCCGATAGCGGGCCGGATCCTCGCCCCCCTCACCACTGTTGGAGCAGCCACCGAGGGTGTGCAACGCCTCGGCCAGGGCCATGTGGCATTCCGGGGAGATGGAGCCGAGGGACATGGCCGCCGAGTCGAAGCGCCGGGTGATCGCCTCCACCGGCTCCACCTCTTCGAGGGGAATCGGCGTATTCGCACTGGCGAAAGTGAAGAAATCGCGCACGTAGCAACCCTCACGGCGTTCTATCCGCTGCCGGAAATTCAGATAGTCGATGCGCTCAAGAGAATGGGCGAAACGGTGCAAAGCTAGAATTGTCTGCGAAGCGAAATCGTGGTATTCGCCGCCGGGATTGTGGCGATAGAGGCTGCCGATCTCCAGCGGGTAGATCGGCGTCAGGTGAGCGTGTTTGAATACCTGCCCGTGACGTTTGGCGATGCGCTCTTCGATCTGCGCGTACCCGAGACCCGGCAAGTGAATGGCGGTGCCGGGAAAGCACTCCGCGCCGATCTCTTCGGAAAGGCCGATGATGTCGAACAGGGCGGCGTTGCAATAGCTGGCCACGCTGCTGATGCCCATTTTCGACATGATCTTGAGAACACCCATGGTCAGCGCCTGGTAAAGGTTGCGCAGGCCCTGACGGGTCTCCCGCCGACTACACTCGCGGCACCGGCACAGTTCAAGACCGCTGCCGTAGAGCAGCCAGGGGTAGATCGCCATCGCCCCATAGCCGAGCAGCACACAGGCGGCGTGGGGCTCGACCACCTCGCCGGTTACGGCAACGATGCTTACCAGATGTCGCAATCTGGCCTGCAGCAGGCGCTGGTTAAGGTAGCCGACCGCCAGGGCCATGGGAATGATTTTGGTCTGTGCATCAAACGCCCGGTCGTCAAGAACAATGGTCCGCACCCCGTCATCAAGCACCGCCCGTACCACCCGCTCACCGAGATCCTGCAGACTGACGCGCAGATCCTTGTCAAAGCCGGTAGCAAAGGTTGCGACCCTGTAGCTCGGGTCGTAGCGCGGATGGTCGGGATCGCCGAAGGACATCAGCACATCGAAGATTTCGCGGGAGAGGATCGGAGATATGCTCTTCAGACGGTGGGCCCGCTCCGGCGTCTCTAACAGCGGATTCCCCAATTCGCCGAAGCCGACGGTGGTGGACATCACCGCTTTTTCCCGGTAGGGATCGATGGGCGGATTGGTCACCTGGGCGAAACGCTGGCGGAAGAAATCACAGAAACTGCGCGGCTGTTTGGAAAAAGCCGCCATCGGGGTATCGTCGCCCATGGAGCCAGTGGGTTCCTTGCCCGCTTCCAGCATCGGCCGGATGAAGATCTCCTGGATCTCGTGGGTGACGTTGAAATAACGCTGACCGGTCGTCAGGCCGGCGACCTCGTAGCCGGACAGGTCGTCGAACTGCTGCTCGATGAACTCCTGCAGATAGCAGGTGTGGGCGGTCAACCAGTCGCTGTAAGGCTGGGAATCCATCAGGTAGCGGTCGATGTCGCGGGTGGTGAAAAACTGGCCCTGTTGCAGATCGGCGGCGATCATCTCGCCGCTCTGCAGTCGGCCGCGCTCGCGAATCTGCTCCGGCGGAATATCGAGCACCCCGTATTCGCTGGTCACCAGCAGCCGATCGTCGGTGGTGATCAGGTACTTGGCCGGGCGCAGGCCGTTGCGGTCGAGAATACACCCAACGTAACGACCGTCGGTGAGGCTGATCGCCGCCGGGCCGTCCCATGGCTCATAGGCGGTGGAGATGTACTCGTAGAAGGAACGCAGATGGGCGTCCATGTGAGCGACGTTGTGCCGCGGCGGCGGAATCAGCGCCCGCGTCGCCTTGAAGAAATCGATGCCGTTGGCCAGCAGGAACTCGAGCATGTTGTCGAGACTGGCGCTGTCGCTGCCGCCCTCCTCCAGCAGCGGAAACAGCCGCGCCAGTTCCTCGTCGGAAAAGACCGGGCTGCTGGCGTTGTTGAACTTATGCCGGGCGTGAAAACGGTTGGCCTGCAGGGAGTTGATCTCGCCGTTATGAGCCAGGGTGCGCATGGGCTGGGCCAGTTTCCACAGCGGCAGGGTGTTGGTGGAAAAGCGCTGATGAAACAGGACGAAGGAGCAGCGAAAATCCTCCTGGGACAGGTCCGGGTAGAGGGTGCGGATATGGGTCGGCATTACCAACCCCTTGTAAACCACAGTCTTGCTGGATAATGATGGGATGTAAAAATCCGCATCGCTTGCCAGCTGGTGCTCCACCTCCTTGCGAGTCAGATAGAGCAGCGCTTCGAAACGCCGCGTGGCGATCAGCGCGGCAGGCACCACGAAAGCCTGGCGGATCTTTGGCAACAGCTTGAGAGCCCTCTCGCCCAGCACCGAGGTCTCCAGCGGCACCTCGCGCACATGCAGCACGCGCAGATCGTTCTTCTCGCAGACTTCTCGAAAGACGCCGAGCTGGCGCTCCTCATCGTCGAGAAACAGCATTGCCACCGCGTACTGCTCGGGCAGCGCCACCCCGCCTTCCGCCGCAACCCGCCGCATGAAATCACGCGGCATCGAGCAGAGCAACCCGCTGCCGTCGCCGGTCTTGCCATCAGCGGCGATAGCGCCGCGGTGCATCAGCCTCGCCAGGGCCCGCACAGCGTCCTCCACCAGGGCGTGGCTCGGCTGGTTTTTTATCTGGGCCAACAGACCGAAACCACAACCGTCGTAATACCGCTCGCCAAAATCCATCAACGCCTTCTTTCTCGCGTAAGCGCAATGATAAGCCGGGTTTTAGGGGATCTTCCGGGAGAGATATAGCGAAATAAATATGCAAATTGCCATGCTTTTCAACACACGGTCAACAGTATGAATTTATAACATATTTTGGATGAATTGCAGGGATAGGCAAGGATCTGCGGTCAACTAAATCGACGCGTTTAACTGGTATTTCAGAGTGCCCCCAAAACCAGGACTTTTATCATCCGCAGATTTCACGGATTTTCACAGATTAAACCCGATAATCATTGCTTTTAATAATCTACGTCCATCTGCGTAATCTACGAATATTGGGCTTTTCAGACTGTGCTTAGACCAGGACCATAATCAGGATCAGTGACCTCAAATTGCGAAACGGACACCTTTACCCCTTTTATCATCCACAGATTTCACGGATTTTCACAGATTAAACTCGATAATCGTTGCTTTTAATAATCTGTGTCCATCTGCGTAATCTACGAATATTGGGCTTTTCAGACTGTGCTTAGACCAGGACCATAATCAGGATCAGTGACCTCAAATTGCGAAACGGACACCTTTACCCCTTTTATCATCCACAGATTTCACGGATTTTCACAGATTAAACTCGATAATCGTTGCTTTTAATAATCTGTGTCCATCTGCGTAATCTACGAATATTGGGCTTTTCAGACTGTGCTTAGACCAGGACCATAATCAGGATCAGTGACCTCAAATTGCGAAACGGACACCTTTACCCCCTTTTTCATCCGCAGATTTCACGGATTTTCACAGATTAAACTCGATAATCGTTGCTTTTAATAATCTGTGTCCATCTGCGTAATCTACGAATATTGGGCTTTTCAGACTGTGCTTAGACCAGGACCATAATCAGCATCAGTGACCTCAAATTGCGAAACGGACACCTTTACCCCCTTTTTCATCCGCAGATTTCACGGATTTCCACAGATTAAACTCGATAATCGTTGCTTTTAATAATCTGCGTCCATCTGCGTAATCTGCGGATACTAGGTTTTTAAGACTTTGATTGCCCAGGACTTCACAAATTGTCCAAGATTAAGTTTGGCCATCATGTTTTCAATAAATCTATCTCAATCTACGGAACAAACACCTCTAAAACCCATTTTTCATCCACAGATTTCACGGATTTTCGCAGATTAAAACCGATAATCATTGCTTTTAATAATCTGCGTCCATCTGCGTAATCTGCGGATACTAGGTTTTTAAGACTCTGATTGACCCGGATTTATCCTGATCATTAATACTTTCAATAATCAGCATCAATGACCGCAACGTCCGAGTCAAAAACCTTTAAACCCTTTATCATCCGCAGATTTCACGAATTTTCACAGATTAACCGCGACAATCATTGCTTTTGATAATCTGCGTCCATCTGCGTAATCTGCGGATCATCAAACGGTTTTGACCATCGATCTGCGGATAATATGAAACGTTTATGCTGTAGCGATGGTGCGCCGAAATTTATCAGCAACCCCCGTTCAAAGCCGGTGGCCTTAAGGTAATTGAGAATCTGAGACTCCTCGACAGTGGACAATTTCTGCAGTGCCTTTAGTTCAACGATAATGTTGCGGAAGCAAATAAAGTCGGCGCGATACGAAACATCCAGCTGTTTGCCCTTGTAAAAGACGGGAATCTCCGCCTCGCGTTGAAAAGGAATTCCCTGTAATCGAAATTCCCGCTCCAGCGCAGCCTGGTAAACAGGCTCAAGAAATCCATGTCCCAGTTCACTATGAACAGCCATAGCTGCTCCAATGATGGCGTAGGTTTCTGGATCTTTCATAGCCCTCCCCCTTATCATCCACCGATTTCAGTCAATATCTCACGGTTTCTTTAATTTGTGATACCTGCAGAACTAAAACCTCTAAACCGTTGATCATCCGCAGATTTCACAGATTTTCGCAGATTAAGACCAAAACCTTGATTACTTAAGAATTACATGAACTTTCACTGGTCTACCTCGAACATCATGCTTTTAATAATCTGTGTAAATCTGCGTAATCTGTGGATATTCCGCTTTTAAGATCTTGTTTAGCCAAGATTTCACGGATTTTCACAGATTAAACCAGATAATCATTGCTTTTAACAATCTGCGTAAATCTTCGGATATTAGGCTTTTAAGACCGTGATTAGCCTCCCGCCCGTTTAACCGTCCAGCCCTGCTTCTTGAGTTCCTCCATCAGCAGATCACAGTGATCCCCCTGAACCTCGATCACCCCGTCCTTGACCGTGCCACCGGAACCGCAGCGCTGCTTGAGACGCTTGGCCAACGCTTTGATACCCGCCTCACCAAGGGGCACTCCGGTAATCAGGGTCACACCTTTCCCCTTGCGACCCTTGGTCTGGCGTGAAACCCTCACCACCCCATCCGAGGGGGGCGCCGTTTGTTTCCCGGTGCAGGTGCATTGTTTGATCGGCCGCCCGCAACCTGGGCACATGCGTCCGTGCTCGGTGGAATAAACCAATCCGCTGTTATTCTTTTTCGATGTCATTATTTTTCCTCCCCCGCCTCTGGTAACGCCTCTTCCTGCCCGGATGGAGCCAACACCTCGTGCAATATTTTGGTCAAGGGGATGGAGCTGAAAGCGAACAGCAGCCTCTCCTTTTTATCGCCGGGGACAAACCCCCGATCCAGTACCGCCGCCTCGATGGCCGGCATGTGCATCCCACCCCAGGGAACGATAATGGTATCGTAGCGCTGCAGACTCCGCTGCAAGGCATTGATGACCACCGCGTTGCGTTTGTGGAGAATATCGTTCATCAAGCCCGCATACACCTCCGCAGTCCCATGGGCTTTCACCCAGTCCCTATAGGCAGCAAGTCCCTGCGCCAGGGGCTTGTCACCGAGCAGGGTCCGGCCAACGACATTGATAAACTCGACGGTCTGCGGATCGAAGCGGTTGAGATCCATATCGGCCCGCACGATATCCGGTTTGGTCTCGTCTCTCGCAAGTTCATCCACCGGTTCCAGATCATCCAATGCCACCGGATTGCCGTCCAGCTGCATCGTCTCCTGGGAACTGAGGCCCGCCAGGTTGGCCAGCCTGCCGTAATGAAACCGGTTCGTCAGCAAATGATCCTGGTCGGACACCCCCTCGGCGAGAACAATCGTCCCTTGCGCCGGCAGCGAAGCGACCAGTTCCTGGTAATACTCCTTGCGGGCGACATGCATCATCGCCGCCAGGCGCACCAACTTGCCGTCGTGACGGTAACTGCGCTCGGAGGCGTAGATACCGATCGGACTTATCCGCATAAAACCGGCGGTCTGCTGATCGAGATAGTTGCCGGCCAGAGCCATCAACGAAAAAACCAGCACCAGGGGGAGCAGCAGCAGATTGGCTGCCGAAAAGACCAGAGTGTTGCGCCAGCTGAACAGCGGCCGTCGAAAAAACTCCGCCGGCAGCAGATTGCGTCCGTAAAACCCGCGCAGCAAGATCAAGGCAACGCCGCCGATGAAAACCTGCCCGAAAGCCGCCGTCAGTCCCAGGGATTCGTGGGAGATCATGCTCGATAGCGGCCACAACGCCAGGCAGCACCAGAAAGCGTACAGGGTTAACGGCAGAAGAATCCGCTTGGGCAGCCTCCGGTCGATACCCATAAGGACATAAATCGACAGAGAAAAAGCAATAACCAGCAGAGCGATAAGATTGCGAATCCCGGAGAGCACCGGCAGGTGTGCGGCGAAATTTATCAAAAGTTCATCGATCAACGAAAGACCAGCATCGATCAAGAACAAAACAATATAAAAATTGGCGAAACGTCGCATAGGTATCCTTCCAATCATGCACGGTGTCCTGGTAAATAGTTGGTTCCGCCCGGCAACCCGGTTGCAGGATTTTCTCGGCTGCATTCCCGCATCAGCAGCGAAGTCACGGCGGCAAAGATCTTGTTGACGGTTTCCGTTACAGGCAGAGATGCCCGGATGATATCCAGATAACCTTTTTCGCGCAGACGCCGGAAGGAAGGAGAAAAATTCAGGTCATACACCCATCCGACCTGGAGCAGTTTCAGATCGTTGAGGTTTTGCACCTGCCTCAAATCAACGGTGTGGCCGGCGAGCAGATCCGCCGCCACGACTTCGGAAACCTCGGGCGTGTCCGACAGCCCCATCTCCAGGGCCGCGTTGGACACGGGGTTGTCCTGCCGGTAATAATCGGTCACCACCCGCCAGATATCCAGCTTGTCGGCGTCCCGCAACAGGCGCGTGAAGAACAGGAAGCTGGCATCCGCTTCGGCCGGCAGGGCGACGCGATTGTGCCAGGTTATGGCGCGCAACACCAGGTCGCGCATGCCCTCTTCGAGGCCGTCCAACACCTTTTTATCCCGCAGGATTTGGACACCGAGCTGCGCATGATCGACAGAGCGGGAATCCGCGAAAGTACCGTAACGGGCATACTGTTCGAAACGGCCGAGATCGTGAAAAAGAGCCATGATCTCCGCCAGGCGCAGCTGTTCGGTGTCCAGCCCCAGTTGCCGTCCCAGCCCCACGATCTCCGCACAGACCAGCGCGGTGTGCTTCTTCTTGAGGTCGAAATTCCTTTGCAGCTCACTGTCTTTTGAAGTAAAGCCGACAACATAATCAGCGAACCACGCTTTCAGGTCATCGATCTTCCGTGCGTCGAGCATATCCGTGCAATACTCCCGTTCAGTTTGGATAACTTCGGCTAGTCTCGGGGCCATGCAGGCACCCCGTTCATATAACGACTGCAGTTACTCGCCTTCCATCTGAATCAACTCGATCTTGTAACCGTCCGGGTCTTCGACAAAGGCGATGTGGGTCGTGCCATGCTTCATCGGGCCAGGCTCACGCACCACCTTGCCGCCGGCCTCTTTCAGCTTGTCACACAGAACGTAGATATCCCTGGCACCGATGGCGATATGACCGAAAGCATCCCCGAGCACATACGGTTCCTTGCGCCCCCAATTGTGGGTTAATTCGATCACGGACTGCGACGCCTCGTCTCCGTAGCCAACAAAGGCCAAGGTGAATTCGCCTCCGGGATAATCTTTCTTGCGCAACAGTTTCATCCCGAGAATCCGGGTGTAAAAGTCGAGACTGCGATCCAGATCAAAGACACGGATCATGGTGTGCAGAACGCGAAATTCGCTTTCCTCAGCCATGGTAATCTCCCTCGGTTAGTTGTACAAAGCTTGCCTTATGTTGAGAAACTATTTCCTTCATATTTAAAGACTTGAACATCGAAACCTGAGATGGTTTGTAGATATTTATCCACCGGGTTCAGCGAAGGATTTCGCCCAAAAACTCCCCGAAGCGTTTCCAGGATTTCCGATCGGCGTCCTTGCGATAGCCTATATCCAACCCATTTTACCAGCCTGTCAGTTTTGTTTCTTCCTTCCGGTTTCGGCACCGTCCTCCCCCTTTCGCCCCGTTCCTCGAAAGGCGTGCGGACTTTTCCATCAAGAGCGCAGAATCTCCTCAATACGCCGCGCCAGCGCCTGAGCCTGAGAACGACTTTCGAGCCTTGTCGCGAGAGTTCGCCGTCTTCCATCACGGAGCACCAGTTTCAGGCGATAAAACAGTTTACGTCCTGCCTGCATACCTGTTACCGGCTGAAAACGGACGATCTCTTCGGCACGCCAGGAGCGCAGGCGCCCCAGTGCGAAGAGCCCGCCGCGCCGGTTCAATGAGCCGGGCCGCACCTCAATGCGGGTGGCACCGCACCACAGATCAAGCACGCCTATCACCATCAGCAGAGCAAACAGACCGAAAACGATCGGGAACAACCACGGAGCGCCCAACCTGATCATCAGGACGATGGCCCCACACCAGATCCCGAGAAACACCGTCAGCCCCAGCGCGGCGCCGATATTGCGGGCAGCCGCCAGCTTAATCACCAGGGCATCCTCTTCCCTGCACACGCTCAACCCGCCACGCTCAAGCAGATCCTGCCCATCGGCGCGGTCGGCAGTCCAGGACGCAGGCGGCTCATAATCAGGCGAACTGTCCTTCGTCCGAAATACCGGCACTTCAAAACGGGCGCTGTAATCGACACCCGGCACTTCGGCTTCGGCAGTGACGCGCCAAAGAACCCGTTTGTCGCTGTTTTCACCGCCGGTCGGCGGCACCTCGAAGGGGATGGTAAAACGCACCGGCACCGTGGTGCCGGTCGCTCCCGCATGTAGCTGCTCTATGGGGACCCGCAATGATTCCTGGTGCAGCAGTTGCTCCTCCGTCCGGCGTTTGCCGCCGCGGCGGACCACCCGGCGGGCAACGCCCTCAAGGGTGAGATGAAAACCCTTTTCCGGCCAGATCCCGGAGCCGACATGGAGGGTCCCGGCCAGAGGCCCACCGACCACACCAGGCATAGTGTCCAGTTGAAGCCGCGAGTTGCCAAACTTACGCTGCCGGATCAAATGGCGCACCGCCATGACCAACAGCCCGATACCGATCAGCGGAAACATCAGACCGAGCAACGCCAAACGGTTGCCTTTATCCAACACCTCACCCGGTAGAAGAAACAGTATCGGCAGAGAGATAAGATTCCAGAAAACGGCGAATGCCATACCGAAAATCAGCGCCGGGCGCATCGACGAACGCACCTCGCCTTGGGCCCAGTCTGCCCGATGCAGCCAGGGCTGCATCGGATAACGAATTTCCAACTCATCCACCAGACGCTGGCGCTTTCTGCCGGCAACGCCCAGCGCAATCATGCCGTAGCCCACACCGCCGAAAACCAGGGCAAAAACAGCATACAGACCGAGCATCTCCCAGCGCCTCTCCCGATAGAGGATCGATTCCTGCGGAGCGTTGGGATTGACGTAACCGGGAAAGTCCTGACCGGAGTCCCGATAAGCCCGCAACTCCCTATAAACCTTACTCTGCCAATCACCGAGATTATCCGAACCGCCATGCACCCCCACCCTTCGCCCAGTGTATTCACGCCCGGCAAAACGGTAAGCATAATGCGCCGATACTTTGTAGGTATTCGAATCTCCCCGTTGCACTTGGAGGGAAGTACTCAGGATGCGCACCGGCACCTCCTCCCATTTCTGCATGGCAAAATGGAACCAGAGCGAAGACAGCAACAAATAGGCTACAAAGGTACCGGCCCCGGCGAACGGCAGAGCGAACAGGAGCAGGCAACCGATGCCCTTGGATTGGGTGTTTGTCTCTTGGTTCATATTCAGGCACCTCATTTCTCTGCCCATGTTTCTGAAAAACGCCAGCCAGGATAAACAGTCCTCGGTGATAACACCTATTATGTATTTATGCAAATCGGTTGAATGATCAGAAACGAAAAGAATAATAAAGTATGGGAAAGAGAGGGTTTTGACGCGAACATTTCTTTAGGATGGATCCTGGGATTTGAAATCAAACGTACGATCCTTAAATCTCTCGTTAACGCCTAACCACCATCCCTGCCGCCGGAGTGAAGCCCCTTCCCCGGCCGTCCGCAAATTCGAAGGGGATCGAGCGAAGCTCCATGCCGGCGTTTTTCTGGATGACAAAATGCAGATGGGGACCGGACGAATATCCCGTATTGCCCGATTCACCGATGAATTGTCCGCGCTCAACCCGCGTTCCCGATGAATATTGAATGGACTCCAGTTTCAGATGGGCATAAAGCGCCATGGTTCCGTCATCGTGTAGAATCCGGATAAAATTCGCTTTTTCGGCAAAAGCGGCGCCTTTCCCGCCGGTGAAAAAATCGTTGGCGACTTCCATGATCACCCCGCCCCTGGCGGCACATACTCTCGTTCCCTCCGGCATCGCGATATCGACGGCATAAATACTCTGAGGATGGGTATGGGTCGCCTTGCCGTGAAATCCTTGCGTTATACGGAACCCCCTGCCGGCTGGGACGGGAAACAGATAAGGTCTATGAGGAGAGTGCCTTGCCGCGGGATCACCGGAGACAAATTCGGTGGTGTAGGTGTATTTAAACCCTTTGCGTTTATTGGCCTGCCAAACATGCACCAGCGGCTGACTCTTTCTGGCAGGGACAACAACCTTGAACCTTTTGGAGCGATCCCATGCAACGTTTTCGCCCTCATTCATAGTAAACGAAAACTCTACCGGCCCATAACAGTCGTTAACCCCATAAAGCTGCAGATTTTCCTTGCTACCCCGTTTGGAAATATCGAAACAAGCCTTTTTAGCAACCTCGACTTGCTTCACATCCAACACCTGCGTATTGGCTACAGGTCTATCGGAAAACACCAGGGTGCCGCCCTCACTACGGGATTTATACAGTTTTTCCGCCGAAGCACTCACGGCGCAAAGAAAAACCAGTATGAGAGGAAGAAGGATTTTGAACCACTTGTTCATTTGGCCTAACCGTGAGGTTTGAATTTTGTGGAGCAATTTTTATTTAATCCGTAGCAGTAGAAAAACGACCCAAAGAGCAACATGTCCCCGGAATATCACCCTCACCCAATGACACTCTACTCTTCCGATCTCAGAGGCATGTTACAACATTCATAGTGAGTTACAATTCTGCTGTGCTCTCAACCATTCCAACGCTCCAGGAGTTTTTGCCCATCCGGCCAAGTTTCTGGCGGCATAGGAAACCGCCTCCGTCTCGTCGCCAATGGAGATGTATTTCGGCTGGCGCTTCGGGATATCTTTCAAACCAAGCAGATAAGACAGGACATGGGGATTTTGCTTTTGCGCCGCGGCAAATTTCCGGCGTGCGGCAGGGGTGTCGCCACCCGCTCGGAAAGCCAGCAGAGCCTCGCCGAAACTCCACTCGGCACTGACATCGCCAGCATAGCATTTCAACAGTTCTTCCGCCTCCCCATTACGATGGAGTTCCAGAAGACAACTCAGGAGCCAATACCTCACGCCCTGATGATCGTTCGGATTGAGACGTAGCATTTCTCGCCACAGTTCTATCGCTTCGTCCCCCTGACCGATCTCCCAGCATAGGCTGGCCAGAGCTGCCGTGGCCCGCATAAAAGGGCGGCTATCCAACTCCAGCCAGAAATGGCCTTCGTTTTCTTTGAAGTATCTTTTCCCCAAAGACCGCCTCCCGGCTGTGACGCCCTGACGCAACAGTTCGATACGCTCACGGATCGTTGCCGCCGCAAGCTCGGCTAACAACACGTAGGCATCGGCACAGTCAGGTGAAATCTCCAGGGACTGTCGAGCGAGTTTGACAGCTCGGGCCGGAGATGACTCCCAGGCATCGTAAATATATTCCTGAGCCCTATCGAGCAGTTGTTTTTTACTTGCCGGTTTGCGGAACTGGTCGGACATGGCCAGCATCTCTTTCTGAAACTTCATCGTCTCCGCACGCTTTTGCGCCGCCGATTTTACCGCGGTTTTCGATTGCTTGCCTGAAATTTCGGACTTTTGCGTATCGAGCGCCTTTTCCCCTGTAGAAAAAATCGCCGCGTCCTTCTCCCCACCATGCCCGCCAGGAAACGGCAGGATCTTTCCGGTGCCGGGTTCAACCCCATCAGGCAGGTCCGCCAATTTCTCCAGAACATCCCGGGGATACAGATATTCGAGAGCACCCATGGGTGTTTCGTTCAAGCCTTTCACAGCGAAGGCCAAGGATTGGTCGGCAAGACGGCATTTCGCCTGCTGAACGAGTTCGTTCATCGAACCGAGCACACAACGGTCACCGGTTTTGGAAAACCGGATATTTCCGGCCAGCGGAGCGATGTGTTTTTCAAAAACACCGCCATACCTTGCATCCGCCATCTGCTCACCCATGGCCGAAAGAGCATGCTCGATGAATCGATCCGGGTCGTTGATGCCCCGGCCAGGGAAAACCACGCTGTAAAGGGAGGTCGAATGGGTCAAAATGATGTACTGAGCCCTCCCGGCACTAAAAAGATTGGCGGTCCAATCGGAGAATGGGTTCTCGGTGCGGGGTGCCGCATCTGTCGGGAAAACCTTGATCTTCTTGGCCAGTTTCTGTGTTAAACGGATGATCATCATAGGTCTGTCGATTCCTAAAGCCGCTGTCAGCGGTCCCGGTAAATCTTATCGGGGCAATTTTACCGCCAAAATCGGTTTCCAAGGGGGTTTTAAAAAAATATCTTCAAAAAAGGGTACGCCATTCCGGGGGGTTCATTTGGTCTGACCTCAGGAAAATCGCAAATCGATGCGGTTCGTGCCTCACCACATCCTACCTATCATGCAAGCCTGCAAAGGTACAAAAGACAGTAGGATGCCGGTGAGCGAAGCGAACCGCATCGGACATTCTGTCAACAATTCAGAAATCAATCCCCTGCCTCGCCAACATCCAACATTCCTTCAGGCTCCGCTGCCCAATCCGGTGGGAAAAGTCCTCGCTTGACGCCATCATGAAAGCTTGAATAAGGCCAGTCTATCACCCGCGTTACCCAACCATGCTTCACCGGATTCCAATGGATATAATCAACATGTCGCCGATAATCCGGATCATCTCGAATAAAATGTTCCCAATAGCGACGCTGCCAAATACCCCGTTCACCTCTCTTCCCTCGGCTCTCCGACAGGTATTCCCCAGCGCCTATTTGGCGCGAAAAACCGGCCTTGATCAGACTCCACCGAGTTTTGTAATCGGAATCCCCCGGCGGGAGAGTCCAGATACAATGCAGGTGCTCCGGCAAAACAACGATGGCATCAATATGGAACGGATGATCGGCCTTCACCTTGCGAAAAACCTTCCGTAACAAATCGATCCGGTTCACAAGTATTCGATTGTTGCGACGCTCTGCACAATTGACGGTAAAGAAATAGCGTCCTCCAGCAACATAAGTACGCCGATAGTTTGCCACGTCCTCGCTCCCGACATTCCATCAATGATTCGATTCACCACCAGATTTTCGTTAATACCCGCAAAATGCGATGGGGAAAAAGTAGGATGCCGGTGAGCGAAGCGAACCGCATCAAACAACCCAGCTCGCATACCACGGATCGATGCGGTTCGCAGGCTCACCACATCCTACGGGGCTACAACGAATGGAGAAACTCGTAATACTCCTGCAAAGAACGCAAGGCCTCCACAGTGATCAGGTAAAAAACCCAACTGAGCAGAAGGATACCGATGGTGATGCCGATTTTCCAGGCCAAAGCCAATTTGGGCCGCCACCATATCAAAGGTAGCGCCAGCGGGCCGACGCAGCCGAGGGCTATCACGATGGTGGAGGTCCGGAAATACCAGGGCATCTCTGCAGCTGCCAGGCGCGGGTTTTTGGAGGCATCCAAAAACTCGCCGCAGTGCTTGCATTTGATGGCTGCGTCCTGGATTTCTTCGGCGCAGAAGGGACACTTTTTCATGGATCAGCTCCCGTGAAATGAGAAAGTTTTCGCCGAGTCTTCGGTTTCGCTATTCAACCGGGCCAATGGCCTCCCCCTGCTCCATGGCCAGGCGGGCCTGCTTCGCCTCGGCGGCGAGATCGTCGTAGGGTTGATCGAGGTACTGTTCCATCTCGCTTTTAAAGGTTTCGAAACCGAGGCGATCGATAGTTTTAAAGAGTCGTTCGTTAGGCTGAGCCTGTTCCCGGTAAGCGCGCAACATGGCCGCCAGATACTTGGGCACCTCGTCGGTGGAGATCGACAGGGAAATCATCTGGGCAACGACGGGAGCCAGGCCCATCTTGCCCCCGATATAGACCCGCCAACCTTTGGAAGTGGCGTGAATGCCGAAATCGCTGAGCCGGGTATTGGCGCAACAGTTGGCACACCCCGACACACTGATCTTAATCTTCACCGGCATGGGAAGGCACCGAAAGGTATCTTCCAGATAAGTGACCAGGGAAAAGGTGCGTTGCAGGCCAAAGGGAGAAAAATCCGCGCCGGGACAGCACTTGGCGTGGTAAACGTCGTGCCCCACGGAGCGGATCTGAAAACCGGCCTCCAGAACCGCCTGGCGGGCCGGGTAATAGTTTTGCCTGGAAATCCCCAGGAGGATGATACTCTGCGCTGTGGAAAGGTGGCTGACACTTGCGTACCGCTCGACGATATCGGCCAGACTGTGTAGCTGCTGCGCGGTGAAACAGGCCGTGGGCACTCCGACGATCAATGCAAAACCGCCATCACGTTGTTTTCCGAGGCAACGATGCCCCGGCTTTTTTTTGCGTTCCACGGTGGCTTTACGAAGTTCGACGTCGAGTTCAGCTGAAGTATCCATCATCTTGTTACTGTCCTTTTGTTTTCAAGAGGGCCAATGCCGGCCAAAATCCTATATTAATCCCTATCTCACGCAAAGTTACTTTTTTGCATTTGGAAAAGGTCAACGGCAAATCTAAGTCAAAACCTTTATCTCACGCAAAGCCGCTAAGAGAAGCAAATCCCAGTTATTGTTTTCCTTTGCGGCTTTGCGGCTTGAGTGAGCGCAGCGAACGGGCGTGAGAAGGCTTTGGGAGTTAGACCTCTGTTAGAAAACACCTACCTGCATTGCCAACCATACCACCCCCCTATCCAAAAGCATACTGTTTCTGTTATGGTAACAATTAAAGAAATTCTGGACGGGCACTTATGCTCAATTATGCATTAAGGAGAATAGACACGTGCTTGCAGAAGAGATGATTGCCATTGACTGCCCCTACTGCGGTGCAGCGATCTATCAGCCCCTGAGCTGGTTCAAAAAGACCTACTCCACCTGCCCCGCATGCGACCAGGGGCTGGCCGCCAGTCAGTTTGAAACCACCATCGCCCACCTGGAGCAGGCCATGGACGAAAATATCGAAGAGATGGTATATGGGAAACCGCAAGGCAGTTGCTGCGGCTATCATTGACACAACTCTATGGATACAGATCTCATAAATAAGCCGAACCGTGATGCACGGTTCGGCTTATTTCATGAAAATCGCTCCTGTTGACCTCACCCCTCCTCAGACCTCCGGAGATGCCGGCCCATCACTCAAACGGTTGTTCGTCCTGACAACCACTTGTGCCCTCCGGAACCCCTTCAGGCGACCCGCTCCAAGACGGGCTAGCTCACCGGAATCCTTACCGGGCACTTTTTTCAAGTGTTGGCGAACGCCATTTGCCGGTATCGGCACCCCAGAGGCACCACAACCCCTTCTTCCACCTATATTTTAGCATGGTTAGGGGGCGAACCGGCTTATTTTAAGACATGCTGGAAGAACCTCTTTAATGCGCACAAAGTCGGCAGATTCTCAATACCATGCCTCCCACAAAAAATCTTCACAGCTCTCCCAGAGCCGCTTCCGCCAGATTCCGGATTCTCTCTAGCATACGACCTTTGCGACTGATGCCGATGGAACCCGCGGCGTCCGCCTCGGCCACCCTGATCAAAAGCGGGAACAGGGGTTGCCGACAAAAGAGCAATTGCCGCTTGCTTAATCGGCTCCCGCGGATTTTGCCCCACCCAAAGTAAAAATGATGATGGCTGACCAGCCAGGCCACATCCGATGCAATATCGCCGCGGCCGAGCCGGTGCATGACGCTCAAAGCGATGGCGGCCCCGAATTCGGCATGCCCGCGAGCCCGCCACCGTCCACCCTCGAAACGGGTCATGGTGGCTTTACCCAGATCGTGAAACAATACCGCCCAGAACACACGCTCGTCGTCATCATCATCCACAACGTCCAGGGCCAGCAAAGTGTGGGACAACACATCGCCCTCGCCGTGATATTCCGGAGGTTGCGGCACATCTTGCAAAGCCAGTACTTCAGGCAACAAATCCGCCCATTCACCCCTGTCTTGCCACAGGGTCAATAGTCTACGGGCTTCGGCGGCTGTGGCTATCTGCTTCATGACTACTCCCGACAAAGGATTGCAGATACGGAAAAGCATGTCGCTGAAAAATGTCGACCTGACCATTCACGCAAAAACCGCGGTAGAGATACCTAGGAAGTATATCGGGGAATTGTCTGAAAAACATGAAGCAAAGGGCATTCTGCCAGAACTGAGTGGAGGGATTGATTCGACGTTAATTTTCCGCCATCAAATCGGGTTCCTGCGCAACTTCCCTGAAAAAATATATGCCCATAAATATAAAAAGGGAACTGCCCAACAACACATGCAGGGGATATTTCCAGAAATAAATTTCCGGCACCAGAACCGGTAGCAGAGCGATAGCCGCAACCGGCGGAAAAGATGCATTCATGACATAAAACAAACAGAAAACGGTACCGAGAGCCAGCCCCGAAAAAAGCCACAGCGGCCCGTGAAAAACGCCGGTAACCAGGTAAAACCACAGTACTCCCGTACTTGCGGCCAAAAACAGCAGCAGTACCGCTTTGGCAGGTGTGCTTCGTAAGGGCTGATCCGGTCTCGACAGTTCCACAAAGCCGACGATCAGGGGTGGGGCTATCATGAACATGAAGTTGGATTGCAAAGCCAGCGCCGAGATAATCAACACCCCCGCAAAAACCTTTCCCCAATAAGCAAGTCCCGAAACAAGACCGGTTTCCTTTTGGGCCAGCTCAAACATTTCCGACGGCTCTGTCAACCTCCCCTTTTCACCGAACTTATCCAGGCAAGTTTTGCCGAGCACGATAATCGCCATCAGGATGCCGACCGATACAGGATACAGCCAGCTGGTGGCATGGGTGATGATGGCCAAAATGGCGGCGGATATGGAAGGAAAAACCTCGGAGCGCAATAATTTCAATTGCAGAACCACGAGGATAAAGGCCATACCGATAAGAAAAATGGTCGGCAGCGGAACATATCGCAGCAACAAAACCCCGGTCAGCGCAGCCAATGTCGGCGACATCCAGACAGCCAGCAGGCTCCCCCGCCAGGGCGGTTTCTCCATGATCCAGAATCCCAAGGCAAGGGCCGCAATCTCCGGAAAAAGTATTTCTTTTTCCGCGGATATATCAACCAGGGCGAACAGGACCATGATCAGCGCCATTGTAACGATTCGTGTCCAAACCTTTAATGGCATCCTTTGAAATCCTTTCAATCGGAAAGTCCGTTATTTCCGGTTCGACCAGCGCAACGCACCTATCTTCGTAAAAATCGTAACCTCCACAGCACATGCTGCCATCATATCTGAAAATAGTCCCTGTACCACTGCACAAACTTTGCGACCCCATCCTCGATGCTGGTGGAAGGTTTGAATCCGACATCCCGGGTCAGGTCATCGACATCGGCGTAAGTGGCTGGAACGTCGCCCGGCTGCATGGGCAACAGATTTTTTTCAGCGGTTTTCCCGAGGGCTTTTTCCAGAGTCTGGATCAGCGCAAGCAATTCGACGGGATTGTTATTGCCGATATTGTACAAACGGTAAGGTGCGCTGCTGGTGCCAGGATCGGGATGGTCCCCACTCCAATCGGGGTTGCTGAAGGCGGTATGATCGAGGGTACGCACCACGCCTTCGACGATATCGTCGATATAGGTAAAATCGCGCTGCATCTTGCCGTAATTGAAAACGTCGATCGGACGGCCTTCGAGAATCGCCTTGCTGAAAAGAAACAGGGCCATATCAGGACGTCCCCACGGGCCGTACACGGTGAAAAACCGCAACCCGGTTACCGGCAGACGGTACAGATGGGCATAGGTGTGGGCCATCAGTTCGTTGGCTTTTTTGGAGGCGGCGTAAAGCGAAACCGGGTGATCGACATTGTGATGGATGGAAAACGGCATGCTGGTATTGGCGCCGTACACCGAGGAAGATGAAGCGTAGACCAGGTGTTTCACATCGTTATGACGGCAGCCTTCGAGAATATTTACAAAACCGACCAGATTGCTGTCGACGTAAGCATGAGGATTTTTAAGGGAATAGCGCACCCCCGCCTGCGCCGCCAGATTGACCACCCGATCGAACTTTTCCTCACGAAACAGCCTCGCTATCCCTTCACGATCAGCCAGGTCGCATTTGATAAAACGGAAGCGGCTCAAACCTTCGAGCTGGGCCAAACGGGCCTGCTTAAGGCTGACGTCGTAGTAATCATTGAGATTGTCCAGACCGACGACATCGTCACCCCGCTCGAGAAGTACCTTCGCCAGGTGAAAACCGATAAAACCGGCAGCGCCCGTCACTAAAATTTTCGCCATAAAAAACTCCCCAACATAAAACTGTCCGCGCCTGCTCGTGATCCAGTGCCGACAGGTCTAAAAAAAGAGGGACAAGGCATTCCCGCGGCAGGCAGAATTCACACCTTGTCCCTGAAGACTATAGAACATGCTTACGGATACTTCAATCCTTAGCTTTTTCGACCGATCCCCACATACTCGAATCCGGCCTGTTTGGCACTTTGCGGTTCGTACTGATTGCGGCCGTCGAAGATCACGGGTTGTTTCATAAGCTTGTGCATGGCATGGAAATCGGGAGTGCGAAAGGGTTTCCACTCGGTAACCAGAACCATGGCATCAACATCCTGCAGAGCATCGTACTGATGGGTGGCCAGGATCAAATCACCGTTATCGAACCAGGCCTTGGGCAACTGTTGGCGAGCGGCTTCCATGGCCACGGGATCATAAGCACGCACCCTGGCACCGGCGCCGATGAGTTCATGCAACAGCACCACGGCGGGGGCTTCGCGCAGATCGTCGGTGCCCGGTTTAAATGCCAGCCCCCACATACCGAAGGTCAGACCGCTGAGATCCTCGCCAAAACGCTCCCGGATCTTAAGATAGAGGACACGGCGCTGATGCTGGTTACGCTCTTCCACGGAGCGCAGGACTTTCGGCTCGAATTTACAGCTTTCCGCCAGATGGATAATGGCCTTGACGTCCTTGGGAAAACAGGAGCCGCCGTATCCGCAGCCAGGGTAAATGAAAGAATACCCGATGCGTGAGTCGGAGCCGATACCTAGACGGACATTCTCGACATCGACATGGAGCATATCGCAAAGGCCGGCGATTTCATTAATAAAGGAAATCTTGGTCGCCAACATGGCATTGGCGGCATATTTGGTCATTTCGGCATCCCGTACCCCCATGTACAGGGTGCGATCCCGGTTCATGTTGAAGGGAGCGTAAAGCTGGCGCATGATATCGCGGGCGGGGTCGCTGTCGGTACCGACGATGATCCGGTCGGGACGCATGAAATCCTCAATGGCAGCCCCCTCCTTGAGAAACTCGGGATTACTGACCACATCGAAAGGGATAGTTTCGCCGCGCTGAGCCAGTTCTGTTTCGATAACGTCACGAACCTTTTCAGCGGTACCCACCGGGACCGTCGATTTATCGACCACCACGCTGTAATCCCGCATATGTTCACCAATTTCACGCGCAACTCCCAGCACCTGACTCAGATCGGCACTGCCGTCACCATTGGATGGAGTACCCACGGCGATAAAATAAACATGGGAATCAGCCATAGCCTCGGCAAGCGAAGTGGTAAACCGTAACCGCCCTTCCTTGACATTGTTTTTGACCAGATCGTCCAAACCAGGCTCAAAAATCGGTATCTGCCCCTGCTTAAGCTGGGCGACCTTGGCGGGATCGGTATCGACACACGTGACGGTGTTTCCCATTTCAGCAAAACAGGTTCCGGTTACAAGCCCGACATAACCGGTTCCGATAACAGTCAGATTCATCGTTGGTCCTCATTTGAAGTTGATGGTCGGTGGTATTTATACAAGGGACAAAAATTAAATTCGCAGGTCATTAAAGATCGGCATTTGCAGACTGGGGCGCAGGTAATTGGGATTGGGCTGCAGCAAGCCTGTCCAGCCCTTTGGCCAGGTTGCGATTCAACGATCGGACATTATGCCCGTCGCTACCGAAGAAATCGTATAGACCTGCACCAAGGTGCGCATGCGCCTGTTGAGCAACCTCGGGGCCATACCAACCGGAAAAGCTGGTGATATTCCCCTGGAATCGACAGCCCATATGTATCAGGGTCTGCAACAAACTGTCTTTCGCTGATGATTCGGGTGAGGTTTTAGGACGCATCGGCCAAATCCTGGACAACCAACCTGGCACAATGGATTTTTTGACGACATCCGCCTGATCAAAAAGGGTGCACCGCTCCGGGTGGGCCATAACCGGCACCCACTTGCGTCGCGTCAATTGAAACAGAGCGTCTTTGAGAAACTCGGGATGGGTCTGTTGCGCGGCTTCGACAAGAACCAACCGGCTGTCGCCAAGAGGTTGCAGCGAATCCAGATTCCGGAGAAACATCTCATCGAGGTAATATTCCATACCCGGATGGAGTATAAGGGGGATGCGATGTTGACGAAACGCTTCCTGCAGGGCTGCAGTAAGCTGTTGAACATTCCGCGGAGTGTTGTCGTAAGCCCCATGCAGACAATGGGGGGTACAGTAAACTTCGGTGAATCCGGCCTCGGCAAGCAGCCGCCCCATGGCGAGAGAATCATCCAGGCATTTGGAGCCGTCGTCAATACCTGGCAACAAATGGCAATGCCAGTCGATCATAGTATCCCTTCCCTGGGAACCATCGTGAAAAAATACTGGCAACCAGCTCAAAAATCCAGCTGGTTGCCAGTGAATTGTTTTTTGGGAAATCAGTCCTTGTCGGTCCAACGGGTCAGCAGCTTGCCGACCATGCCCATCTTTTCCTCGGGCTGCTCCTGCTGATAGTAGCCGTAACCGTAGCCGTAACCGTAACCGTAGCGGCCATAGGTTCCGTATCGGCCATAACTGCCGTAGTACCCCTGACCTTCCTGGTTTTTATCGTTGAGCACAAACCCTACCAAAGGAGCCTTGATGCTGTCCATGATTTCCTTAACCCGGCGGGCGGCCTTGATGGAAACCCCGCCGACCTGAAGAACCCAGACGACCTGTTCAGCCAGAGAGGTCAGAATCGTTGCGTCGGTAACCGCCAACACCGGCGGCGCATCGAGAAGAATAACGTCGTACTGGCCGCGTAACTGATCCACCAAGGCTCGCATTTTATCGGACTCGAGCAACTCGGCAGGATTGGGAGGAACCGCCCCGGACGGCAGGAAATCGAGTTGAAACAGCCCCGTTGGCTTAATAACGTCTTCGGCCTTGGCATCGCCCACCAGAACTTCGGTCAACCCGCTGGCATCCTTGCCGCCGAACATATCCTGCAAAGTCGGTTTCCGCAGGTCGCATCCGACAAGCAACACCCGGTTACCGGTCTGTGCCAGAGTAACGGCCAGGTTACCGGAAATGGTGGTTTTACCTTCGGAAGGAAAGGCGCTGGTCACCAGCAAAACTTTCTTGTCACGACCGAGCGAGGAGAAATGCAATGCCGTACGCAAGCTGCGGAACGCCTCGGCGGCGGCCGATTTGGGTTTGAACTGAGCGATAAGAACCCGACGGCTGCTATTGCTGTCGACAAGGGCTTGAGTATCCTTGCCCTGACGATCGAACCCGATATAGGGGATCACGGACAGCAACGGCAGGCCTACTTCCCGCTTGGCCAGTTCCCCATCCTTGATGGAATCGTCCAGATACTCCAGCAAAAAGGCCAGACCAATACCGGCCATGCAGCCAACGATGAGGCCAAGCAGCAGGTTTTTGGCTTTTTGCGGTTTAACCGGATGATCCGGCACAATGGCGGGATCGATAATATTGACGCTGCTGATGGTCGCGGCCCTCGCGAGGCGGGCCTCTTCATGTTTTTGCAGCAAAAAGGTGTAGATTTCAGCATTGACGTTAGAGCGCCGGGTCAACCGCGCAAGGTCGCGTTCAGCGGCAGGCAGTTTGCGGACCCGGGCTTCGTAGCGTTGCAGGTCGCGCCGCACCGTCTCGGATTGTTTACTCAAGCCGGATAAAAGCTGCTGGTAGGTGGACAGCATTTTCTCCTGAACCTGATAAATCTGTCCCTGCACGGCACGCACCTCGGGATGCATCTCCGTCATATCGACCAGCAGACGGCGTTTTTCCACTTCCAGCGTTGCCAGTTTCTCGGCCATGGATGCAACCACGGGGTCTTCCATCAAAACTGCCGGCACGTAACTTTTTTTCTCGGCCATGGCCTTTTGCAACGATTCGACGGCAAACCGGGCTTGGCGGCGGAAAAGCTCGACACTGGCCAGTTCCTTTTCCTTGCCGGTCAGAAGCCCGAGCAGACTGGTCGCTTCAGTGCCCATCTCAACCACGCCCGAATCGCTTTTGTAGGCTGCCAACTGCTCTTCGGCTCCGTCGAGATTCGAACGCACCGACTGGAGTTGACGCTCGATAAATTCAACGGACTTATTGGCCTCTTCGGATTTAAAAAGGATATTCCGCTCCAGATAGACATTGGCCAGGGTATTTACAACCTGGCTGGACAGGGCGGGGTCGCAGTTGCGATAGGCAACCTGAATAATATTGGTCCCCTTCCCGACTTCAGAAGCTTTGATCCCTTCTCTCAGGCTCTGTACCTGAGCATTGAACGGCAAGGCGGTGAGTTCTATTTCCTGACCTTTTTCACCCTGCAGATCATCGATAAGCAACCGTATCCCTTTGGCTTTGAACAGATGTCCGGGCCGCCCTTCCCCCAGCAACCTGCCGTCGGCATCACTGACCCGGAAGCGCTGATTGGTAACCAGTTTAATCGTATAGCTGGGATCTTCGGCGGTCGATTCGAAATCCAGCAAAGCAAATTTGAGATCGTCGGCTGATTCTTCAGTCCCCCAATCGAGGTGCAAACGTCGAACGACCTCTTCGATATTCGTCCGGGAGCGCAAAATCTCGATCTCCGTTTCGATCGGGTTTTCGCGGCTCAAACCGAGGTCATCAAGCACCCCGTTGCCCGAAACCTTATCGTCCCGGACGTGCAAGGTCGCCTTGGCCTCAAATACCGGGCTGACCCAGAAGGTATACAACGCCACACTGACAAAAATGACACAAAAGGCAATGATCGCGGCCCGGCGCCGACGAAAAAGCACATTGATATAATCCTGGAGATGAACCTCTTCTTCCTCCAGGTAAGAGTAGCTGTTGTACTCGTTTGAATTTTCCATCATCTTATCCTACTAAATTTAAGGTGATACGAGAGGGAACAATATCCCCTGGCTATAGGGATTTCAGAAAAACATATCCCTTTAAATATTCAGGCCAAAGCCTCTTGGTAATACATGACGGGTATGTGCCAGCTTAAAATCTCAGCACCAGGATCATCGCCAAGCTCATTTCAACTCCCGACACCAATGCCCGCAAGACCGCATTCTACTGGCATGAGGAATGCTGAAATTTTGTAGCCCGAAAAAAAACTGTTACAAGTCAAACGAGCAAATTCTATGCCTCATCAATCACGAGTCAGCACTTTAACCTGCACAAAAGGCTGCAACAAAGAGCTGATGGCCTGCAGGGAAGGCAGAATTTCCTGGATCGCCAGGTTCCACGATCCGAGCCCGTTGCGAGGCACGTAAATAACATCGCCCTCCATCAGAGGAAAGGGAAGCGCTTCGCCCTGCATAATTTTGGTCAAATCCATGACCAGCAACTCACCGCGTGTCGGCGACAGCGAACGGATGATACGAACGTGGGTCGGACGTGCACTTCCTTCGTTGAGTTCAGCACTGGAGAGTGCCTGTGCCAGGGTCAAGCGCCCGTTGGGCATGACAATGGGACCCGCTTTGTCGACCGCACCGAAAACAAAAACATTCTGATTTTTATCGTCCGGCACAAAAATGACATCGTTGGCGGTCAACCAGGTATTTTGCGATTGGTCCCCTTCCTGCAGCAATCGGTAGATATCAACCGGAATGGTTTTACCGTTGCGAATAATGCGGGCCGATCGCAGGTTTGCAATGTCCTTGAGACCATTACCGAGGGCCAGTCCTTCAATCAGACCGTAGGCACGGTCCATATAATAAGTACCCGGTGCATTGAACTGTCCCAGCAAATAAAGGGGCTTGCTGCGATATTCGGAAATCTCGACAACCACCCAGGGATCCTTGAGGTAGGTACGAAAAACTTCCTGTATATGGTCAGTAGCCTCCCCGATAGTCATGCCCTTGACGGAAACGCTACCGGCAAGGGGCAGATGAACCCTGCCAAGACCATCGACCCGACTACCGGACACCTTATTGGTGCCTCCGACCATGATGCCGGGGCTGCTGAGCTCGGGATGGCCTTTAACATTGACGTACAAGATATCGTTTGCACCGATGAGGTATTCAGTCTCAGGCTCTACAGCATCGTCGCCAAGCTGAAGCTCAACGGATTCTCTGTCCACAACTGCCGAGTACCGCTCGCCTTGAATCGGCAACACCGTTCCTGGGTCGAGATCGCTGAACGTGGCGCACCCCGCAGTCAGCAAAAGACACATCACAAAACCAATGAAAATCTTGAAGTCAGCCATGCAGTTCATACTCCCCCTTCTGACGACATTAAAATCGAACTGAAAACAGCCCCAAAACCAGCGAGCCACTAAAAATATGGACAATACGAGAGATTTAATTAAATAAATAATAAAGAAGCCTTGGCAATTCTATACCGAATGTCCCCCAAACGCAATCAAAGAAGTATTACTAAGTACACCTTGCAGCAGACTTAACTCCACTTGCACCCGGCACTTCCATGACGCATGGCGATCCGTGAAATCGAGTCGAGCATTAAGAGTGGGACCAGGCAAATATTCGGAGATACCATTTCACAGCGATTATCGACATAACATTCGGTCAAGTTTGCTGCGGACACTGCAGTTTTTGCAAACGGCGGTGTTTATGCAACATGCATACCCACGATTCAATCCCACCGTCTTCCGAATGCATGGTTAAAACACCACAGATACAAACCCGCCAATGATCGTCAGTAAACGGCCCTCAAACGCCAGCCATCGGGAATTTACCCCGCGGTGAGATTGCCGCCCCCGAAGGCACTTACCTCACAAGGGTCAAAACCATGACATCATTCCGGCGACACACCTTCCCCATAAGTGCGACCTTTCCATGCCCCACCTGCCCCACGAAGAAAACGTACAGCGGAATCAACAGTCATCAGGGTATACAGGCTTGCGGCGAGGGGCAAAAGCAGCGCTAAAGTTTTTCGCTGGTCGTACCATTGCACCATGGGGTAAAAAGTGCGGACCATGACAAACCAGGTCGCGACTCCGAGCGTCACCAAACCCAACCCGAGTTTGGCGCCCGACGGCAAGAGCAAGGCCCAACATCCCGCAATCAGGCAGACTGGCGCCGTCAGAAACACCAGCATCATTCCAAACACGGTTGCCAACAGCAATAACCATGAGTGGTGCAATTGCACAAATGCGGTGCGAACAACCATGCGCCAAACCGTAGCGAGATCGCGACAGGGACGGACACTTACCACCTCCCGAGTAAAGCCCAGCCAGATATTACCGCCATCTGGCCGACCGTGTCGTTTGATCAATCGGCCCAGGGAGCAATCATCGATGAGGGCCCCGGAGATAGCCTGCAACCCACCGGCGTGCTGCAGACTCCGTCGCTGCAGAAGAACACAACCGCCCGCAGCGCCGGCATATCGGCTGCGTTTATCGGCAACGCGCCTGAAGGGATAAAGCATGGCAAAAAAATAGACAAAAGCGGGAATCAGCAGGCGACTCCAGAATCCGCTTGCCTGCAATTTGGCCATAAGAGACACCAGGTCATAATCGCCCTGTCTCAACTGCGTTACAAGTCGGGACAAACTGTCCTTTTCATGAGCGATATCCGCATCGGTAAAAAGTACCAGCGGTGCGCAATCTTTTTCAGATGCACATAACCCTTGCTGAAGGGCCCACAGTTTACCGGTCCATCCTTCGGGCCTGGTCGCGGCCTCCGCCAAAATCAGCCGATCCCCGCAAGGAGACTCAGCAGCCAGCCTGGAAGCGACCAAAGACGTATCATCACAGCTATGGTCATCCACCAGGAAGACCCTCACCTCTCCGGGATAGTCCTGATTCAGTATCGTCGGCAGTGCAGAGGGCAGAATATCGGCCTCATTGCGGGCCGGGATCACAACATCCACCGCAGGCCAGGATGCGAAGCTGCCCGCTTGGGGGAGAAGGGGCGCTACACGCCAGAACCCACCATGCCAGAACCACAACACTATCCATATCAACAACGACAATACGCCGGCAACGGCCAAGATCAACACAAAAATCTCCTGGATAAATCTTTGTTACAACAACGAGTCCGTGCGGAGGATTCGCGCCGGGCTGCAACCGACCCTCGCGCCCATTCCTCCCAACAAGGCACCGAATATGGCACAATTCGGTGGAACAACTCAACCATGCAGATCCTGTGGCCTGAAAAATCCCGAACCCCAGAACCTTAAAGCATTAGATACGTTCCGCTTATTACAAAAAAAAGACCATAGCTTTGCGCCAATGGTCCCGCCCCACCGCATTTCCTATCGCTCACCCATGTTCAAGCCGACATGAAACTAACGTTTCTCACTTCAAAGAATATCCGCTACGTGCCCCATGGACACCCCTCCGCCAGACATAACCGTGCCTGGCCAGGCCACGCGCAAAACCTAGACTCTAGATCATATATGCATAGATAAACCATCGGTTTTCCGTTATTTTCACATGCCTCTCAATCATCAACCTCTTCAAGCAGATAAATATCTGCACCCTTCATGGCCGCGAGCGCAGCCTGGCCTCCTGCGGGCGTTACCGGACGGCATCCTTCGACAATAACCGCAACTTCAAATCCGGATCGAACGCCATCCAGAACCGTTTCCAGCACGCACACATCCAGGGCCAGCCCGGCGACCCACAGTCGATCAACTCCGTCCCGGCGCAATTTGTCTGCGAATCCGGTCTGGTCAAAAACTGATAGCTGATCCTGATCGAACCGCACTCCCTTGACAACCACAACCGATGCCGGCGCCAAAAAAAGGTCGGCGCAAAAATCGGCCCCCGGCGTATGCTGAACGCAATGCTTCGGCCAATCGCCGCCATGTGATTTAAAACTGGGGTGCCCTTCCGGATGCCAATCGCAGGAGTAATAAACCGGGAGATGCTTTTTCAAAGCAGCTTCGGCCCAGGCATTGATCACAGGCACGACTTTATCGCCTTCGGGGATAGGCAAGGCTCCCCCGGGGCAAAAATCCCGCTGCACGTCAACCACCAGCAGCCCGTCACCCATCTGCAGAAATTCCTCAGGATTGCGCATACACACCCCCTCTCATGTCAGAGTATGGATTGTTCAGGAAAACCCTGAAATAAAGGTACCTTCATTGCCGGCAGGAGTCCAGCTTTTACCGATGACACGGTGGGGCCCCTAGCTCCTCAACGCCACAATGGAACGAAAAGCGATATCGAGCAGTTCCTCGAGAGTGGCCTCATCAATGGTCAGGGGGGGCATAAAGTAGACGACGTTGCCCAAAGGACGCAGCAGCGCGCCCATCTGAAGCGCTTTTTGATAAACGCCATATCCTCGCCGCTGTTGCCAGGGATAAGGTGTTTTACGCTGTTTATCCTGAACCATTTCAACCGCAGCAACCATACCGCACCTGCGAAACTCGCCGACTTCTGGCATCCCTTCGAATTTTTGCGCAAATCTATCGAGCAAGGCCATTTTCGGTTTCAACCGCTCCAGAATGTGTTCTTCCTCAAAAATATTTAAAACCTCTACAGCCAGTGCACAGGCCAAGGCATTACCGGTATAGGAATGGGAATGCAGAAAAGCTTTCAGGGTAGAGTAATCGTCATAGAAAGCTTCGTACACGGCATCTCGGGTCAACACCACGGAAAGGGGCATGTAACCGCCGGTAATACCCTTGGAAAGACACAGAAAATCAGGGACCACACCGGCGTGCTCATTGGCGAACATACGCCCTGTTCGGCCAAACCCCACAGCGATTTCATCGGCAATATAATGCACTTTGCAGGCATCGCACAACTGGCGCAGCTTGCGCAGGTAAACCGGCGGATACACACGCATGCCGGCGGCGCCCTGTATAAGGGGCTCGATGATCACGGCTGCGATCTCGCCCTGGCGCTCGGTCACCAGACGCTCCAGATGTTCAAAACATTCGGCGTCACAGCTATCGCGGTGCTTGCCGTAGGGACACCGGTAACAATCAGGTCCCTGGGCTTGAAACGTATCGAGCAGGATAGGCTGGTATATGTCACGATAAAGATCGCAGCCGCCGACAGACAACGCTCCGACGGTTTCACCGTGGTAAGCCTCGCTGATCGATACGAAACGAACTTTTTCGGCATATCCGCTTTGCTGCCAGAACTGAAAGCTCATCTTCAAAGCCACTTCCACGGCGGCCGATCCGTTATCGGCAAAAAAAACCTTATTGAGATCCCCCGGTGCAAGGGCACACAACCGGCTGGCGAGTTCCACAGCGGGCTGATGGGTAAAACCGGCAAAAATATGGTGGGCTACGCGACCAGCCTGCTCCTGCAGGGCGCGGTTGAGTCGTGGATGGTTATGTCCGAAAAGGTTAACCCACCAGGATGAAACACCATCGATATAGCGCTTCCCATCCATATCGATGAGGTGGGCCCCCTCGCCTCGCGCTATGGGAATGGGCGGCAACGATTCATGATCTTTTTCCTGGGTACAGGGATGCCAGACATGCCGGCGGTCCAGGTTGAGTAATTCTTCTTTATTCAAGGAATTTGCCCTCCGTTGTCCATCGGTGCGCGGCTATTTTTCTTCAATCGTCTTTGACCGGCAAACCGAGTTCTCGCAATATCGGCCAAGCATCCATAAGGCTGGCCAGAGACGCCACCTTGTCGTGCGGAGATCCGGCCACCTGCGGCAACACGCCCCAACAAGGGACATCGGTCAAACGGGCTATCTCTTCTGCGGCATGACGTTCGGCAACGTCCGCCGCCGCTGGCACCCCGCTGACAACCCAGCCGGCTACCTGCAGACCTCGAGCTCTGGCCGACTCGAGAGTAAGGAGAGTATGATTGATGGTGCCGAGACCGGCTCGTGCCACGACCAGCAGAGGCCAACCGAGATCCCCTGCCAGATCCGCCACCAGTCGCTTGCCAGCCAAAGGCACCAGCAACCCGCCCGCCCCCTCGACCAGACTGAAATCGCTACGCGCATGCTTGCAGCGAATAACATCCAGCACATGGGACCAATCGATATGCACACCTTCGCGACGTGCCGCAAGGGAGGGAGCCAGTGGCTCTTTCAAGCGATAAGGACAGATAACGTCGTCAGCATCATCGGAACGAGATGCCCAGCGCAGCAACGCACCATCTTCACCGAGACACGACGGCTCGGGGATACCGCTTTCCAAAGGCTTGGTGACCCCGACCTTGCACCCCTTTCGAGCCAAAAGATAGGCCAGCGAGGCGCCGACCAGTGTTTTGCCGACGCCCGTATCGGTACCGGTAACAATCAGCCCGCCGATGTGAGCCAGTTCAGCAGCGTTCATAAGTCAGCCCCGCATCGGTGACCATACGCAGGTCATCGGATAATTGCCGGCCGGCAGTCGTAAGATAGTCCCCTACCATCATGCCGCTGGCCCCGGCCTGAAAAATCCACGATTGAAAATCCCCCAGGGTTACCCCCCGACCGCCGCATACGGTTATATGACGGTCAGGCATAAGATACCTGTAGAGCGCTATAATTTTCAAAGCCTCCATCGGTTCCAGGGGCGTAGCATCGGCCAGCGGCGTGCCGGCCACCGGATTAAGGAAGTTGATGGGCACGGAATCGATATCCAGCTCTCTCAAAGTCAAGCCCAACTCGAGACGCTGCTCGGGGGTTTCCCCCAACCCGAAAAGCCCGCCGCAACAGACTTTCATGCCTGCCGCTTTGGCCACCCGAACGGTCTCCAGATCCTGATCGTAATCGTGAGTGGTACAAATGTGTGGAAAATAGGAACGGGCTGTTTCCAGGTTGTGATGATAGGTCACGCATCCCGCATCGGCAAGCGCGCGCGCCGTCTCCTCATCAAGCAGGCCGAGGGAAGCCGAGGGGGCGATCCGGGTCGTCTCGCGAATCTCTCTGAGCGCCGCCAGAATGGATTCCAGCTCGGCTCCCGGCAGAACGCGCGCGCCGCTGGTCACGATACCGAAACAACGGGCTCCCCGGCTATCGGCACACTGCGCCTCTGCGACTATCTGTTCAGCCGTTTTAAGGGGAAATACCGGCGCACCGGTATGATAATGCGAAGACTGTGCACAAAACCGACAATCCTCCGAGCAATGCCCCGACTTGGCGTTGACAATCATGCACAAACCGACGCCATCGCCGCAATACGTTTCCCGCAACTGTTGTGCACCGGCCATCACCCACCCCAAAGAGGCGCCACCGGCCTGCAAAATCGACCGTCCTTCCGCTTCCGAAAGTCGCCCCCCCTGAATAATCCGATCAACGATTTTCACTATGTCGTTACGCATAAAATTATGACTCCGAAGAAAACTGCAACAGGTTCTCGAATCGTTACCCGCGGTGTTCTCCCATGGGTAACCTTTCGACTTGCATTATTCAAAACCAGCCCCCGATTGTCAACACATTACAAGCACCGGGTTGACAAATGAAAAGTACCTCTCAACAAAGTGAAACTGTTCCATTTTATTGACAAAATACTTGACCGGATGATAAAACTTTCGGATTCAATGGGAGGCAGGTATCTGTGATAAAAACACTCATCGGTAAAAAATTAAAAACCACACGCCTCGGCAAAGGATTGACGATCCAGGGTTTGACCAACCTTTCGGGCGTCTCAGCCAATATGATATCCCGCATCGAGCGCGGGCTTACAGTGCCTTCGGTAAAAATCCTGATGAAACTGGCCTCAGCCCTGGGTATGAGTATCGGCTACTTTGTCGAAGAAGCGGAAAAAAGCTCGACAGTCATCCTCACCAGAAAGGGACAAGGGGAGCCACTGTTCTTTTACAAAGACAAACAGCAGATCAGCAGCCTGACTCAGGGGCTGCAGGATCCAAGTTTCACCGTATTGCACGATACCCTGGAAAAAAACTGCAACAGCGGCGACGCCCCGATGGTTCACACGGGCGAGGAATTCGTCATGGTTTTAAAGGGACGTCTTGAATTTATCATTCAGGACGAAAAGTATATTCTCGAAAGCGGTGATTCCTTATCTTTCAAGGCATCGTTACCACACCTGTGGCGAAATCTTGAAAACGGCCCCACGGAAGTCCTCTGGGTCGTATCGCCCGCCCCCAATATCGCTCAGTAATTCGACGCCAGCAGGCGCCGCAACATGGGAGTTCGCTGTGCAGTTAAAGAATCTGATCGGCAAAAAGCTCAAAGCTATCCGCCTCAAAAACAACCTGACCATACAAGTCGTTTCGGAACGCGCACATGTCTCTGCCAACATGATCTCACGCATAGAGCGCGGCCTGACCACTCCTTCCGTGGAGATCCTGCTGCGCCTTGGTTCCGTTTTTGAAAAAAGCATCAATTACTTCGTTGAAGAAGTCGAGAACACGCATGAGATCGTCCATTCCAGACCTGGAGAAAGATCGTGTACGGTCTTCGACGATAATCAAAATTTACGCACCGAATCGTTTACCGCCGGGTTAAGAGATCCGCAATTCACCAGCTTTTACTGCGTGATCAAGCCCCATGGGACCAGCGGCGACGCTGACATGTTCCACCCCGGGGACGAATTGCTTTATGTTCTGAAGGGACGCCTGGAAATGACCGTTGCCGGAGAGACGTTTCTGATCGAGGAAGGTGAGAGCCTGTCCTTCAAATCCCACCTTCCCCACCGCTGGACCAACGTTAGCGAAACGGAAACCCATGTGATGTGGGTGCTTTCTCCTTTCACGACCCTGTGACAGACATTTTCCCCCGTAAGCGGTAGCGCGACTTGCCGGTTACGGCATGTTTCTTTTCTTTAACGGCTCACAAATTCTTTGTAAATCAACAGGAATTCAACGCCCGCATTCATAGCCTGACTGTCTATTAAATAAGTAAAACTTCCAACAGTTATTGACAGTTGGCGCATCCCCCGATATGTTTTCAGTGTATCAATCAAGACAGATCGGCCCTATTTGCATCAGCCACACCCGTGCACGACCCATACGGGCAATTTTCCTTTACCAAGGACCATGCGAGGCAACCTGCCTGCCGGTGTTGCCGCCACCATTGGAGGTGATGTGCAATGAACAAGTCGGAGTTAATTGATGCCCTGGCAGAAAAAAAAGGCCTGACTTACAAAAGAGCTGAAGAAATTGTGAATATCGTTCTCGATACCATGTCGGACACCCTGGTCGAAGGGGGGCGCATAGAAATTCGAGGATTCGGCAGCCTGGTGGTAAAGGATTATAAAGCCTACATCGGCCGCAACCCGAAAACCGGCGAAGAGATAGAGGTCAAACCCAAGAAACTGCCATTCTTCAAGGTGGGCAAGGAACTCAGGGAACGCATCAACAAAAGCTGAAGTCCCCTTAAGAGCGCGTGATTTTACGGTTCGCGACGCGGCACGACCCGCACCGTACGATATTTCTTGACCTGCACCAGGCCGGGTAACGCACCTTTGGGCTTATAAACGGCTTGCCCTTCTGCGACCATGACATCCGCCACGCCCTCATTACAGGCCCGGGAATGCCCGGCTGCCAGGCCTGCGGCATAACGGATATCTTCCTCGGGAATATCGATACTACGCCGGGGTCGTTTTAAAACCAGATGGCATCCGGGCCGATCCAAGGCATGAAACCAGAGATCATGAGAACCGCAATGGTTTTTGACCAGATAATCGTTGGCGCGATTATTGGTACCCCACTGAACGACAAAACCGCCCGGTGACACGGCTTCTCGCAGCTTGGGGCGCCTCGACACAGGGCGTTTTTTTTGCCTATCGGCTTTTCGCGGCAACAGTCGGAATTCTCGCATTTCTTCTTCCACCATCGCCAACTCCTCATTCGAGGTAACCTCGCTGAGATTTAACATAAGAGCTTCGAGCCAGTCCTTTTCTGCATGACTTTCCTCAATCCTCCGATGCACGTGGATATAACCGCGCCGTATTTTCTTACTCCTATTAAATAAGCGATCGGCGTTTTCCGATGGCGAAAGAGCCGGATCGAGTGGAATGGTCACCACGCCACCCTCATCGAAAAAGTTTTCGACTTCTATCTCCGCCATGCCCTTACTTACACGGAAGAGATTGGACATCAACAACTGCCCGAGCTGTTGGTATCGGTCGGCATCATCGGTGTTGGCCGCTTCCTGGCGCAATCGCTGTAACCGTTTCTCAACCCGCGCCAGGGCTTTCCGGACAACCTTCTCCAACCGGGACCGCTCTTCACCCCGCCCCGGCATGGCGTAATCGTCAAAAAAGCAATCCGCCGCCTCTGAAGCAGACGAGAAGGTGCGGACTGAACTCAGCGAAAGGGTACTCGGACAAAAGACGAAAAGCCTGGGGCTACCTTCCAGTTGAGCGATCTGAAAACTATAGTCGTGTTCCTGCCAGCGTCGGGCAAAACTTCCGAGCACCTCGGCAGCCGTCTCCTTCCGCAACATACGGCCGACGAGATCTCGTGCCACCACAGGCGTCATCGGGCGTATATTGCGCTGCAGCCACGCGGCAAGCGCGTCGTCCACCGGTGCCATTTCGGAACAGTCAGCCACATCCTGCAGAGCCCATTTATGAACCTTTTCCGGTCTGGTCCAAACAGCCCCCTTCATGTAGGTCTGGTGTTCAGATCCCCCTTCCCTGCGATGCAAAACATCAACGATTTTGTCATCCGCGTCGCACAGAATAATATTCGGCCGCCTGCCATATAGCTCAGCTATGAGCTGGTAAGTTGAATCATCCTGGCCGTCGAAGGTAAATACAACGATCCGCTCCCCGAAGAGTTGACGAACCGACCGCAGCCTGCTCAACCTGGCCCGCAGCAGTTGACAAAAGCGTAAGGGATTTGCCGGATTTATCCAGGTGCGTTCGGTAAGATACAAACCGGTGGCACCAACGGTCGCGGAAATACGCAAGCGCAACTCTCGCCGCCCGTTCCAAAGACGCAGGATAATGGTATCGGCATCTGGCTGATGGATTTTTTTTACCGACGCCCCCGTAACCAGCGATTGCAACTGATCCACAACAGCTTCGATATAAAATACGTCCATACCAATTGTTGACCGATGAGACAATCCTGTACTTGCTGCCATCAAACCTCTCTGTTATGCTGGTTCCCTAAAAATTCAAGTAACTTGATTGATAATGGGCCTTCAGGAAAACGACCTGTTTATCACTTTTCAGTCACTGCCTTTAACCAAGGAGAGCCGTTATGTCCGAAGAATCCACACACCGTATCGGCACCATGGCGCTGCATGCCGGCCAAACCCCCGATCCAACGACCGGATCGCGCGCCGTACCCATTTATCAGACCTCTTCTTACAGCTTTAATTCATCCGAGCATGCAGCCCGTCTGTTTGCCCTGGAAGAACCCGGCAATATCTACACCAGGCTCATGAACCCCACGACCGACGTGCTGGAAAAACGTCTGGCAGCATTGGACGGCGGCGTAGGAGCCCTGGCCGTAGCTTCGGGTACGGCAGCCATCTTCATGGCCATTCTCAACCTGGCCAAAGCCGGCGACAACATCGTATCCGGTACCTATTTGTATGGCGGCACCTTCAATCTCTTCAAGCACACCCTGCCACGCATGGGGATTACGGTCAAGTTCGTCGACACCTCGGATCCGGCAAAAATCCAGCAAGCCATCGACGAAAATACCAAGGCGGTATTCACCGAAACCATCGGCAACCCTAAAAACAACATCGATGATTTCGAGGCCATTGCCAAGGTGGCCCATGACTCGGGGGTGCCTTTCATTCTCGACAACACCGTTGCGACACCGATGTTATTCCGCCCCATCGAACATGGAGCCGACATTGTCTGCTACTCCCTGACCAAATTCATCGGCGGGCACGGCACAAGCCTGGGCGGCGCGGTTGTCGACAGCGGAAACTTCGACTGGAGCAATGGACGTTTCCCCGAATTCACCACCCCGGACCCAAGTTATCATGGTCTGGTGTATCACGAAGCTCTCGGCGCACGGGCCTTTATCGACAAAATGCGGGTCACCATATTGCGAGATCTTGGCGCGTGCATTTCGCCTTTCAACAGTTTTCAGCTTCTACAAGGACTGGAAACCTTGCACGTCCGCATGCCCCGGCACTGCCAGAACGCCATGGAGTTGGCAACCTACCTCGAACACCACCCTCAAGTCGCATGGGTTAATTACCCCGGCTTGAAAAGCCACCCTTATCACAACCAGGCGCTTCGCTACTTGCCCACAGGACAGGGCGCCATTCTCGGCTTCGGTATAAAAGGCGGCATCAAAGCCGGAACCCGTTTTATCGACAACGTGAAACTTGCCAGCCATCTGGCCAATATTGGCGACGCCAAAACGCTTGTCATCCATCCGGCCAGCACCACCCACCAGCAACTTTCCGCTGAGGACCAGCTGGCATCAGGAGTCAGTCCCGACTTCATCCGTGTCTCCGTCGGTATCGAAGATATCGAGGACATAAAAAACGACTTTGACAAAGCCCTCACCTTAAGTGCTGAAAACTAACAACCGCAATTCCGGCACTCAAGGCTTACGGAACGTGACAACCCACAATATCATTGAAAAGAACACATGACGAACAAACCTTTCCATATCGTTCTGGTCGAACCGGAAATCCCCCCGAATACGGGCAACATTGCTCGCCTTTGCGGCGCTACCGGCACAATATTACACCTGGTGGGGAAACTCGGTTTTTCCCTGGATGACAGATACCTAAAACGAGCGGGCCTCGATTATTGGGAGGTGATCGATGTTCGCCGATGGGAATCACTGCAGCAACTTGAAGAAGCCTTCCCTGATGGGCGCTGGTGGTATACGTCGAAAAAAGCCGAACGGTCCCATGTGGGAGCGGATTTTCAACCGGGAGACTTTATCGTTTTCGGCAAGGAAACCGCAGGATTGCCCGCAGATTTATTGGCCCGAAACCCGGCACACTGCATTCGCATACCGATCTTCTCGCCGCGCGTCCGGAGTCTGAACCTTTCCACCGCTGCAGGTATCGTGTTGTATGAGGCGTTACGACAAACCGGCCGCCTTGATTAAACCTCCAAACTTCCCGGCAAAAAGCAGAGGGTATTCCGGGTAACGGCACACAGGTTTTGCCTCTTGGGAATCTCGGTTCCCATGGAATACCGTGAAACGAAGTGAATAAAAAAAGCGCCCCGATAGGGCGCTTTTTTTACAAACCATGTTGTTCGGAATCGCTATTCCATATCGTTTTCAATACGGATGAAGTGGCTCGGTTCGCGAACCGTATCGAGTTTGTCGATGTCGGCAAGAGCATCGCTGATAAGCGCTTCAGTGGCTTCGTGGGTCATGATGACCAACGGAACCGCCTCGCTCTTTTTGCGATCCGGCTGAATCATGGACGCGATCCCGATACCGTAGTTGCCCAGAATTCCGGAAATTTTCGCGACCACACCAGGCTTGTCGAGGACCGTAAAACGAAGATAGTACTGGCTTACGATATCCCGCATGGGCTTGATAGGCAGGTCTGCAATGCAATCGGGAATATACCCCATGGCGGGAGTGCGTGCCTGATGACCGGCCAGCTGGTCTCGAGCAATGGCCATGACATCGCCCATAACTGCGCTGGCAGTGGCATCCATCCCCGCACCCTGACCATAAAGCATGACAGGCCCGACAAAATCGCCAACCAACCGCACTGCGTTGAAAACACCTTCCACATCAGCCAGGGGGTAGTTGACAGGTATCATAGTCGGATGGACACGCGCTTCAACCGTGCCATTTTCACGCTTCCCGATAGCCAAAAGCTTGATTTTGTAGCCGAACTCTTTGGCGAACTGGATGTCGAGAGGCGTTATGTTGCTGATCCCTTCGATGGTGATATCATCGAAATCGATTCGGGTGCCGAAACACATGGAGACGAGGATGGCAAGTTTATGTGCGGTGTCCACCCCTTCCACGTCGAAGGTCGGATCCGCCTCGGCGTAACCTTTGGCCTGGGCGTCTTTAAGGACACTGGAAAAATCGGCGCCTTCATTGGTCATACGGGTAAGGATGTAATTGCAGGTACCGTTAAGAATACCGAAAACACAACGGAAATTGTTGGCACAAAGATTTTCCTTGATAGCTGACAAGACAGGAATACCACCGCCTACCGAAGCTTCGAACATGACATCGACACCTTTGGCTGCAGCAGCCGAAAGGATCTCTTCGCCGTGCTTGGCAAGTAAGGCCTTGTTTGCGGTAACAACGTGTTTGCCATGTTCAATGGCTTTGAGAACAAAGGTACGGGCAGGCTCATAGCCACCGATCAACTCGATGACAACGTCGATATCGGGGTCGGTAAGCACCTGCATGGCATCGGTGGTCAGAACCCCTTCTTCAACCGTCACACCGCGATCGGTTGTGATATCGAGATCAGCCACGCTCTTAAGCTTCAGCCGTGCACCAAGGCGGCGTTCCATCACCTCGGCATTGTTCTGAAAAACCCTGATTACCCCGGCGCCAATGGTGCCGAATCCCAGAAGACCAACGTTAATTTCTTTCATAGCCACTCCAAGTAAAAGCTTCACCACTGTATATTGCCAAGCAAAAACCGCCCTCTCGACCTACTTTCAGAGCAAATCGAAAGGGTCCGTTCACGCTAGGCAATTCTGAAAATTCCATTAATATAAAAGTCGGTGGAAAGACAGAAAGCGTAGAATTCAACAGGCAGCCAACTAGAGACTTACCAACGCATGCCCTAGCCTCGCGGTCCACGCCAGGCCAGCACGACCTGCATATTGTTGAATCGATCTTTGTCGAGAAAATCCCACACAATACGCTCGACGTCCTGAATCACCATATCTTCAAGAGCATCCAGAGCAAGGGCGAGGCGTCCGAAACCGGCCCGGTGAACTACCTCAAGCACGGAACCGATCAGGCCGGCCAACGTAAGCGGGGTCAATTCGCGGCGTTGCCCACCCCCGGCGAAAAGAATCCAGGAAGCTGCCATCTTCCCATTGCCTGAGATGAGCACATATTCGCCTTGACGACCCTGTGCACATCCCTTGCGCAATTGGTCGGTTAAAAGGCCGTTCAAACGCCAATCGAGCAACGCTGAAGGGCCGAACAAGGGGCGAATATCCGAGTAGAACAGTGCCGCAGCAACCTCGCCGGGAAGCGTATCGGCAGGCCGGTCGAGCACCTGCAGTCGCGTCATGACGCGACGACAGGCCTGCAGGTGCGTGAGATACGATCGAGGATGCCATTGACAAAGGATGGCGTTTCTTTGGTTCCGTAACGCTTACCGATCTCGACAGCCTCGTTGATGATAACGCTTACGGGCACGTCCAGATGGCCTAGAAGCTCATAGGTTGCCATACGCAGAATAGCAAGATCGACCCGTGCCATACGCTCCAAGGACCAATTGGTGGAGAATTCGCCAATCAACCCATCGATTTTCTCGAGATTCTCGGCTACCCCACGAACCAGATCCTCGGCAAACTCGCGCACCGGTTCGGCAACCGCTTGGCTGCTGTCTTCGAGCGGTTCACCCAACACATCATCCCGAAATCTGAAGTTGCTCCAGAAGGTTGCCAACAGCGCCTCAACGCTGCCGGTGCCATCGAAGCTATAAATTATTTTGATTGCCAGTTCGCGCCCTGTACGGCGCATGCCGCTTGCCATAACGCCTCAAATCACCTTAAACAGATTGACCATTTCAATGGCCGTAATAGCAGCATCGGTGCCCTTGTTGCCCGCTTTGGTACCGGCGCGCTCTATAGCCTGCTCAATACTATCGGTAGTAATAACGCCGAAAGACACAGGCATGCCGGAATCGAGAGATACCGATGCGACCCCCTTGGACACTTCAGCACAGACATAATCGAAATGCGGTGTGGAGCCACGAATGACCGCTCCGAGACAGATCAAGGCGTCGTAACGCTTGCTGGCTGCAGCTTTTTGAGCGGCAACGGGAATCTCGAACGCACCGGGAACACGCAGGATGTCGATATCCCCATCGGCGGCGCCATGCCGAACCAGTGTATCGAGAGCGCCCTCGACCAGGCGATCACAAATAAAACTGTTGAAGCGACTGACAATAATACCGAACTTGAAGCCTTCGGCATTGAGTTTACCTTCAATGATATTGGCCATGAAACTCTCCTTAAAAGACGGTCTCCATATCCGAATCGGCAGATATTTCACCGTACATATCACAGTCACGCGCTCCCTGGCGATAATCCGGTGAGACCGCAACAGAAAAGCGTACGTCGCATTTTACCGGAATAACCCGGCGACACGGGTGTGAGGTTTACCGCGATCATCCCTGCATTCAGTTCATAATGACAGGAACCAGGTTACAAGCTTTACGGGCTAAAGATTTTCCAGCAGATGCCCCATTTTTTCACGTTTGGTTTTAAGATAGCGCAAGTTATCGCAGGTCGCCGGCATTTCTATGGCCACGCGCTCCACCACCTCGAGGCCATAACCTTCCAGACCGACAATTTTTTTAGGATTATTGGTCATCAGGCGGATCTTACGAACACCGAGGTCGGCCAAAATCTGGGCACCGATTCCGTAATCGCGCAAGTCGTCCTCGAACCCGAGAGCCTCGTTGGCCTCGACCGTATCGCAGCCCCCGTCCTGAAGCGCGTAGGCTTTCAGCTTGTTATTCAGACCGATGCCACGGCCTTCCTGCCGCATATAGACGATGACACCGCTTCCCTCCTTGCCGATCTGACACATGGCGGCATGCAACTGATCGCCACAGTCACAGCGCAAAGAACCGAAAACGTCACCGGTCAGGCATTCGGAATGGACGCGTACAAGAACCGGCTTTTCAGGATCGATTTCTCCTTTGACCAGGGCCAGGTGCTGGGCGTTGTCTACGTCATTTTCATAGCCGACCGCGGTGAAATCCCCCCCGTAGGGAGTCGGCAAATTGGTTTCCGCCTCGCGTCGCACCAAGGTTTCCTTGTTCATGCGATAACTCACCAGATCAGCCACGGTGACGATGCGCAAGTTGTGTTTTTCGGCAAATTTTTCGAGTTCAGGCATACGCGCCATCGTACCGTCATCATTCATGATTTCACAGATAACACCGGCGGATTTGAGACCCGCCAACCGTGCGAGATCCACAGATCCTTCGGTCTGCCCGGCACGTACCAACACCCCGCCCTTTTTGGCGCGCAGCGGAAAAACGTGCCCCGGACGGGCCAGGTCATGAGCCTTGCTTTCATCGGCAATGGCAACCTGGATAGTCGTAGCCCGATCTTTAGCGGAAATTCCGGTAGTGACACCTTTACGTGCCTCGATGGATACGGTAAAAGCCGTTCCAAAGGAAGATGAGTTCTCACTGACCATAAGCGGCAGTTGCAAATGGTCGGCACGCTCTTCGGTCAGAGAAAGACAAATAAGGCCACGCCCTTCCTTGGCCATGAAATTGATCGCCTCGGGAGTCACCATCTCGGCGGCCATGGTCAGGTCGCCTTCGTTTTCGCGATCCTCATCGTCGACAAGGATCACCATGCGACCCTGGCGGATATCTTCCAATGCGGCTTCTATATTATCCAAACTCATAAAACATCTCCTTTAAGGTCCGATGTTTCATCACATCGTGCAGCACAGAAACACAAACAGATACTGCTGACCAAGTCAAACAGACGAAAAACGGGTAACAGCGTATCGGACAACACCCGTCGCGCTGAGGTTCCCCACACTGTTTACATCTGGTAATGGCAGACAATAGCACCAAAGACGGGCTTTCTGCAAGGAAAGAAAGCCCCTTGAATGTTTGAAAAATGCCATAGTTACTGTAGGTTTAACCTCACGAACAAAGTCTTTTCGACCTGACGACAAGCTGACTATTTAAAGACCTTCCGTGCCATCGAAGCGTTCGCCATCATGGACAATCAGAGCCATCGACAGTGTTATAAAAACCCGTTTTTGGCAAGAAAGTCCAGGCTGATGGACCCCTGTTCGGTATCGGTTGCGGCCGGGCGCAACAGGCGCTCGACATATTTCCCCAGAATGTCGGTTTCGATATTCACCTGAGTGCCGGGCTCACACCATTGCAAGGTCGTTTTGGACAAAGAATGAGGAATCACCGCAATACCGAAACTCCGCTCGGCAACCGAATTGACGGTCAAACTGATACCATCGACAGTGACAGAGCCTTTTTCTACCAACAAGCGCATCTGCGACTCGGCAACCTCAATGGTGAAGCGCACGGCATTCTGATCCTGGAATCGTTTCGTAACCAAACCCAGCGCGTCGACATGCCCGCTGACAATATGGCCCCCAAGCCTGTCGGAAAGCTTTAGCGCCCGTTCAAGATTGACCCGACTACCGGCTTGCAACTGGCCAAGATTGGTTCTGGAAAGGCTCTCCGGGGATACATCCGCAGTGAATGTACCGTTACCAAAATCGGTAACGGTCAGACAGACACCGTTAACGGCAATGCTTTCACCCATAACGATTTCAGCCATGGGAATAGCGGTAGCCACTGTAATTTTGCCACTTTGAGCCGTTTTCTGAAACCGTTTCAGAACGCCAAGATCTTCGATCAGACCGGTGAACATGTGACCACCTCCCCTTCAATCAAGGTATCGTCTCCAAAGTGTGTTACGCGAACATCCTCCAGAACAGTCGCCTCGGTCATGGTCAAAACGCCCGGGCCTTTGAACACGCCTTTACCCCCGTCGCCACCGACAATTTTGGGTGCAATGAACATCATCACGCGATCGACCAGACCGGCGCGCCAGAATGCGCCATTAAGTTCAGCCCCCCCCTCAAGAAGGATGCTCTGAAGACCGCGGGCACCAAGTGCCGTCATAAGCGCATGCAAGTCCACACGACCACCGCTTTCGGGTAGTACCAGTACTTCCGCGCCGGCAGCACGGATCGCTTCGATTTTGGCCTTGGAAGCCCGTGCGGTCGTTGCGATCAAGGTGGCGGCGCTGGATTGCAGATTTAATATGGCGGCATCTTCGGGTATGCGCAAGGACGAATCCAATACAATGCGCTCGGGATCGCGTCCGCCTTCGTCAGGCAATCGGGTGGTAAGTTGCGGGTCGTCCTGCAAAACAGTGCCGATGCCGACCATGATACCGTCCATGCGGTCCCTCAGCTTATGGACCTCGTGACGACTGGCAGCGCTGGTAACCCATTGAGAATGACCGCTGGCGGTGGCCGTCTTACCGTCCAGAGTCATGGCGCTTTTGAGCACGACAAACGGTTTTGCCGTAAGAATGTGTTTGGCGAAGGGAGCGATGATCCGGCGACACAAATTTTCCAAAACACCGCAATGGACCTCGATGCCGGCACCTTGCAACTTACGTATACCGCCACCGGCGACCTGAGGGTTGGGATCGAGGGTGCCGACATAAACCCGCGCAAGCCCTGCCTCGATAATCGCATCGGCACAAGGCCCGGTTCGCCCATGGTGGCTGCAAGGCTCGAGAGTGACATACATATCGGCGCCACGGGCACGATCACCGGCTTCGCGTAACGCATAAATTTCGGCATGAGGCTGGCCGGCCTTGGGATGAAAACCGCGTCCGACAATCTCGCCATCCTTGACGATCAAAGCACCGACGGCAGGATTGGGACGCGTACGCCCTTCGCCCCGCCGCGCCAGATCGATGGCCTGACGCATAAAATTTTCGATGAGATTTTCCACAGATCAATATCGTTTCGACGTATAGCCGTCAATTATCCCTGACGTTGCCGCCTTCAGCCAGGATATCCTTCAATTCCGCCATAAACTCGTTGATATCCTTGAATTGCCGATAAACGGAAGCAAAGCGTACATAGGCCACCTGATCCAGGTCGTGCAAGGCGTCCATGACAGCCTGTCCGATGATTTTGGACTCGATTTCACGTTCGCCGGATTCCTGCAACTGGCGCTCCAGAGTATCAACGATCTTTTCTATGGTAGCGATGGAAACCGGGCGTTTTTCGCAGGCCCGCTGGATTCCGCCGATGACCTTCTTACGATCAAAAGGCTGCCTGCGGGCATCTTTTTTAATGATGAGGGGTAACATGTCCTCGACACGTTCAAAAGTCGTAAACCGACGTTCGCACTGAGAACATTCTCGCCGCCGACGGATATTGTTGCCCTCTTTACCGAGACGCGAATCGATGACCCGCGTATCGGCAAATCCACAAAATGGACATTTCATAACGGAGACAGCTCCTTATCGGCAAGCAGATCGTTCAGTGCGGATACCGTAACTCCGGATTCAGCCAACATATCAAGGGACAGATGATCGGGATACCCGTCAAGGTAGACCACCTGCCGGATACCGGCGTTGATGATCATTTTGGAGCAGATGACACAGGGAGTGTTGGTGCAGAAAAGAATGGCGCCACTGATATTGGTACCGTGTTTAGCAGCCTGAATAATGGCGTTTTGCTCGGCATGCAGCCCACGACACAGTTCATGACGCTCACCGGAAGGAACGTTCTGCAATTGTCTTAGACAGCCGACCTCGCTGCAATGACGCAGACCGGAAGGCGTACCGTTATAGCCCGTAGCAAGGATATTTTTATCCTTGACCAGAACCGCTCCCACCTGGCGGCGCAGACACGTCGAGCGTCGCGCCACCAGGCGGGCGATTTCCATAAAATATTCTTCCCAGGACGGGCGTTCCATTTATTTCAGAAGATGTGCATACAGGGGGAACCGTTTGCACATCTCACGAACTTCACCCTTAATAGCGGCAAGTTCCGTATCATTTTCCATGTTATCCAAAGCACGAACCACCCAATCGGCCACACGCTCCATTTCGGCTTCCTTGAGCCCGCGTGTCGTGGTGGCCGGCGTTCCCAGACGGATACCGCTGGTAACGAAGGGCGAACGGGTTTCGAAGGGAACCGAGTTTTTATTAACCGTAATACCCGCTTTCTCAAGGGCTTTCTCGGCCATTTTCCCGGTGGTTTCAGTGCCGGTGAAATCGACCAGGATGAGGTGATTGTCGGTACCCCCGGAAACGAGATTGAGTCCCCGTTTGACCAGCGCATCGGCCAATACCTTGGCATTTTTAACCACTTGCGTCGAATACTCTTTAAACTCGGGCGCCAGTGCTTCTTTAAAGGAAACGGCCTTGGCAGCGATAACGTGCATCAACGGACCGCCCTGAATGCCGGGGAAAATATTACTGTCGATAGTTTTTGCAAACTCCTCACGACAAAGAATCATCCCGCCGCGCGGACCGCGCAGGGTTTTATGCGTGGTTGTGGTGACAAATTCGGCATAAGGTACCGGGCTGGGATGTACTCCGGCCGCAACCAGACCCGCGATATGCGCCATATCGACCATGATCTTGGCGCCGACCTTATCCGCTATCTTGCGGAAAGCGGGAAAATCGATGGTCCGAGGATAGGCGCTTGCACCAACAACCAACAGAGTCGGTTTGTGTTCGAGAGCCAGTCGTTCAACCTCTTCATAATCGATGTACCCAGTTTCCTTTTGCACACCGTAGGAAACGATATTGAAAAGTTTACCGGAGAAATTCACCGGTGAACCGTGGGTAAGATGGCCGCCGTGGGCAAGGTTCATACCGAGGACGGTGTCGCCCGGTTTACAAGCGGCAAAATAGACAGCCATGTTAGCCTGCGATCCACTATGCGCCTGCACATTGGCATGTTCGGCACCGAACAGTTCCTTGGCACGCTCGATGGCGAGACGCTCGGCAATATCGACCATTTCGCAGCCGCCGTAGTAGCGTTTTGCAGGATAGCCTTCGGCGTATTTATTGGTCATGATGGAGCCCTGGGCCTCCATGACCTGCTCGGAAACAAAGTTTTCCGATGCGATAAATTCCAGATTGTATTCCTGGCGCTCGGTTTCGAGGCGAATGGCCTCGGCGATTTCGGGATCTTGCTGAATAAGAGTCTGAGACATGTTAACGGCCTCCTGCAATGAATTTATGTCGTAAATACTTGAAAATAATAAGGTGAGAGGATCTATAATAGCCAACGCATGGTTTATGGCGATACCGGCAAAAGTACCACAGCATCAGTATTGTTTACCATGAAGGACACGGAAATGATAAGCGGCATCTTACCTGCTCCGATATAGCTGACACGTATGGAAGATGCTTTTGATGCCTCTTCGTATTTCCCTGCCCTTCAGGGTAGCCTGGCGGCTTTCATAAAGAGCGCTAACGCTAAACAAAAGGCAATGGGCAAGCCGCCGGCTTGCCCATTTTAATCGGCATCTTTCAAAGCCGGCCGGATCTGATATCTTCCTCTATTTGCGCTATTTTATCGAGGCGTTTCTGGTGTCGTCCACCCTCAAAGGTAGCATCGAGCCAAACCCCGACCATCTGGCTGGCCTTGTCGTCGGAGAGCATACGCCCGCCCATGACGATAATATTGGCATTATTGTGTTCCTTGGACATACGCGCGGTGAACTCATCCCAGATCAGGGCTGCGCGGACACCGGGGAATTTATTCGCAACGATCGACATGCCGATGCCGGTACCGCAAATCAGAATGCCTTTTTCGGCTTCACCTGTGGAAATCGCTCTCCCGACACGTTCCCCGAAATCGGGGTAATCGACGGAGTCACCGTTATCGGTTCCTAGGTCTCGCACTTCGATATTACGTTGCTTAAGATATGCCTTGACCTGTTCTTTCAGTTCAAGACCGCCGTGATCACTGGCTATAAGGAACATGCTACTCCCTAAACCTTTCTGAATAACAAGCTGGCGTTTGTACCACCGAATCCGAACGAGTTGGACAACGCACTCTCAACCACGACACGCCTCGCCTCGTTCGGAACGTAATCGAGATCGCACTCGGGATCAGGCTCGCTATAGTTGATGGTGGGCGGCACCTCACCTCGGTCTATAGCCAACACCGAGTAAACTGCTTCCAAACCACCTGCCGCGCCGAGAGCATGGCCTGTCATACTCTTGGTGGAACTGACCATAAGCTTGCGTGCATGATCCTTGAATACCGTTTTGATAGCCATGGTTTCATAAAGATCGTTAAAATGGGTCGATGTGCCGTGTGCATTGATATACGTCACATCTTCAGCCTGCATGCCGCTGTTTTTGAGCGCCATAGCCATGCAACGAGCCGCACCTTCCCCACCGGGTGCCGGTGCCGTAAGGTGATGCGCATCGGAGGTTAATCCGTAGCCGACCAGTTCCGCATAGATATGCGCTCCACGAGCACGTGCGCTTTCATATTCTTCGAGAACAACGATACCCGCACCCTCAGCCATAACGAAACCGTCCCGATTTTTTTCAAAAGGACGACTGGCAGCCTGGGGATCATCATTGCGCGTGGAAAGAGCGCGCATGACGTTGAACCCGCCAACAGCCAGCGGCGTAATGGTCGACTCCGCGCCGCCGGCGATCATCACATCGGCGTCACCGCGGCGGATCACATGGTAGGCATCGCCGATGGAGTGCGTACCGGTAGCGCAGGCAGAAACGGAGGAAACATTAGGGCCCTTGGCACCAAACCGCATGGAAATCTGACCGGGAGCCAGATTGGTGATCAACATGGGAATGAAGAAGGGTGAAATTTTCTTATACCCGCCCTTAAGGTAAGCTGAATGGTACTTTTCAATGGTAGGCAACCCACCGAGACCGGCACCAACCAACACCCCGACTCGCTCGGCGTTGTCATCGTCGATGACGAGTTTGGAATCCTTAACAGCTTCATCGGCGGCCGCAAGGGCATATTGAATAAAGAGATCCATTTTGCGAGTCTCTTTTTTTTCTATATAGTCCTCGGCATTGAAGTCCCTGACTTCACCGGCAATCTGGCTCGGAAAGTCCGATGCATCAAATCGCGTAATACGATCGATACCTGATTTGCCGGCCAGCAGACTTTGCCAGTTTTTTTCTACGCCATTCCCCAAGGCCGATATAGTACCAATACCGGTTACGACAACTCTTCGCATGGTGAACTATGCCTCCGTAATAGGCTTTTATGTGCCGCCTGCGGAAAACCCTGCCAACAGCCGATCACTTGCAAAACAATCAAAAAAGGGGAGGAAACGCGAAAGCAGACGCATCTCCCTCCCCTGAATACCTGCTAAATCAAATCAGGAATTAGCCGAAATGTAATCGACGGCATCCTGAACGGTCTGGATTTTTTCGGCATCTTCGTCGGAGATTTCGATATCGAATTCCTCTTCAAGAGCCATCACCAGTTCTACAGTGTCCAGGGAGTCAGCGCCGAGGTCATCCATAAAAGAAGCGTCACCGGTAACCTGAGCTTCGTCAACACCCAACTGTTCAGCGATAATCTGTTGTACTTTTTCCTCGATAGAAGCCATCTGCTTCACCTCCTTGTTGTTGTTCGGACCGATATTGGAATCGGGCTGAAGGCTATACCTGATACTCGATGATTTATTTACATGTACATGCCGCCGTTAACCCCGAGAACCTGACCGGTAATATAAGCGGCCTGGTCCGATGCAAGGAACATAACGGCGGAAACAATATCTTCTGCTTCACCAAAGCGTCCGAGAGGAATTTGCCCCAGCAGACTTTCTTTGACTTTTTCCGAAAGGACATCCGTCATTTCGGTAACGATAAACCCGGGAGTAACGGCATTTACCGTAACGTTACGCTTTGCCAACTCACGGGCCACCGATTTGGTCATACCGATAAGCCCGGCCTTGCTGGCACAATAGTTCGCCTGCCCGGCATTACCCATCTCGCCGACAACGGAGGAGATGTTGATAATCCTGCCGACACGTTGTTTACCCATGATTTTAGCCGCAGCACGCGTACACAGGAAAGCCCCTTTGAGATTGGTATCGAGTACCGCGTCCCAATCCGCATCCTTCATGCGAACCAGCAGATTGTCGCGGGTAATACCCGCATTGTTGACCAGTACGTCGACCCGACCGAAAGCTTCGACAGCAACTTCGAACAAACGGGCTACATCGTCAGTCCTGGCGATATCGGCAGGGACACTGACAGCGTCCCCTCCTTGAGCCTTAATCTCATCGACAAGTGCAACCAGAGCGTCCGCACTGCGGGCGGAAACCACAATTTTGGCTCCACATGCTGCCATCTTGACGGCCATGGCACGGCCAATGCCACGCGAGGCACCGGTGACGACAACGACTTTGTCCTTCATCATATCTCACTCCTCATCGTGACGCGAATTAAAAACCCTTCAAATCTTCCACTTTGCCCATATTTTGGAGGGAAACACCTTTGACAATGCGCTTGATTAATCCTGAAAGCACCTTGCCGGGACCAATTTCAACAAATCGGTCGACACCCTCATCGGACATGGCCGACACGGACTCTTCCCATCGGACCGGAGAATAAACCTGCTTTACGAGCAATTCCCGCACCGCCTTGGCATCGGAATTGGCACTGGCTTCAACATTGCTGACCACGGGGCAAGCGAGGGTTTCGACAGAAACACCGGCCAAAACCTCATCCAACTGACGCGCGGCAGGTTCCATAAGCGAACAGTGAAAAGGAGCACTGACCGGCAACGGCAGGGCACGCTTGGCTCCACGTTCCTTGGCAAGGGCCATGGCCCTCTCGACCGCAGCAATATGCCCGGCGATAACGATCTGCCCGGGGCTGTTATAGTTGGCCGGTGCTACCACATCGCCCGAAGCGACTTCCGCACAGACCTCATCAACCACCGGGGCATCCAAACCGATGATGGCAGCCATGGTACCGACACCTACAGGAACGGCATCCTGCATGAACGTTCCACGCTTGCGTACGGTTTGAACCGCATCGGCGAAACTCAGGCCACCGGCACACACCAGCGCGGCGTATTCGCCGAGAGAATGGCCTGCAACAAAGTCGGGAACGAGCCCGGTTTCACTCTGCAGCACGCGCAACGCCGCGATACTGGTGGCAACAATAGCAGGTTGCGTATTGGCCGTCAGCTTAAGCTCATCTTCGGGCCCTTCGAAACAGAGCTTGGATAAATCGATACCAAGGACGTCGTTAGCTTCCTCGAAAACCAGCTTAGCCTGACCGAAATTCTCAGCCAGATCCTTCCCCATCCCGGCATATTGAGATCCCTGTCCAGGAAATACAAAAGCAATCATGTTCGGTTTCTCTCCTTTGCGACAGGTGGGTTACCACCGAAACAACGCGGCACCCCATGTAAAACCGCCGCCGAAAGCATTGAGCAACAGGATATCGTCCTGTTTCACCCTGCCGGCTCGATGCGCTTCATCCAGCGCGATGGCGATAGAGGCCGCAGAAGTGTTCCCGACCCGATCCACATTCACCATAACCTTTTCAAGAGGCACTTTAAGACGCTTGGCCGTGGCTTCAAGGATGCGACGGTTGGCCTGATGGGGAATGAGCAGATCGACATCGCCCGCGTTCATATCATTGGCGGCCAACGCTTCCTCACCGGCATCGCATAGCGACCTGACCGCAACCTTGAAAACTTCATTGCCCTGCATCTGTACAAACGGATTGTGGCCCTCGGAAGCGGAACTGTCAGCAGGATTCCGTGATCCCTGCCCCATCTGATACAACAGCGGCCAGCAACTTCCGTCGGCATGCAAGTGGCAACTCAACATACCCCTGTCCCCATCGGAGGCCTCGAGCACTACGGCGCCGGCACCATCACCGAAAAGGATACAGGTGCCACGATCTGTCCAATCGACAATGCGGCTGAACACCTCCGCGCCGATAAGCAGCACCTTCTTGGCACTTCCGGTCTTGATGTAATTATCGGCAACGGACAAACCGTACAAAAAACCGCTGCATGCGGCAGAGATGTCAAATGCAAACGCCCGGGTGGCCTGGAGGTTGGCCTGCACCAGGCAGGCGGTTGCCGGCCAGTTGAAATCCCCGGTTACCGTGGCGACAATGATCAGATCGATATCTTCTGCAACGACACCGGCCATGGTCATGGCACGCCTGGCGGCTTCCGTCGCAAGATCCGAGGTGTGTTCACCCTCAGCAGCGATATGACGCTCACGGATACCGGTGCGCGTAGCGATCCATTCATCGGATGTATCGACGATCTTTTCGAGATCTTTGTTCGTCAGAATCTTTTCGGGCAGATACGATCCAGTACCCGTGACACACATTCGTTTCATCATTCTGCACAACTCCATGCGGGGAATCTCTGGATTCAGCTGGCCCCACGTTTAACAACATCGTCGGAAAGCTCGGGATTTTCCATACCAAGTTGAGCAATCAGACGATCATTAATACGCTGGGATACCGATTCCCTCGCCATGTGAATGGCATTCATGATGGCACGTGCGTTGGATCCGCCATGACAAATCATGCCCGTACCCTGGATTCCAAGCAGGGGCGCTCCACCATATTCCGCGTAATCGACTTTTTTCTTAAATGCACGAAACGCCGGCCGCGCAAGCAAATAACCGAGCTTAGCGAATAACCTCTGCTTTATTTCCCCTCGCAGCATATCGCTGATGGCCTCGGACAGCCCTTCGGAAACCTTAAGAACAACATTGCCGACAAAACCGTCACACACAACCACATCCACATCGCCGCTGAATATATCGCGTCCCTCAACAAAGCCGATATAATTAAGCGACGATTGTTTCAGAAGTTTGTGCGCCTCACGCGCCAGTTCATTGCCCTTGCTTTCTTCTTCACCATTGGAAAGCACCCCTACCCTGGGACGCTCTTTGCCAAGCATAAACTTGGCATAAACAGCTCCCATGGTCCCGAACTGTGACAGGTGAAAGGGTTTGCAGTCCACATTGGCACCACCATCGAGCAACACGGTCTGACTTTTTTTGTTGGGCAGAATGGTAGCGATAGCCGGACGGTCGATTCCCGGTATTCTTTTGCAAAGGAACATTCCCACGGCCATCGTGGCCCCGGAATTCCCGGCACTAACTACGGCCTGAACTTCATTTCCACGCAACAGATCAAATGCGACTCGAATGGATGAATCTTTCTTTTTACGCACTGCATCCGATGGAGAATCATGCATGCCGACGACTTCTGTGGCATGTCGTATGGCAATATCCAGCCCCTTTAAATCGTAACGGGAAAGGACCGCATCCAATCGGCCTTGATCACCAACCAGCACAATCGGTATTTTCCATCGCCTTGCAGCCGCGACAGCACCTTCAACCTCAACCTCAGGGGCGTTATCGCCCCCCATGGCGTCGACGGCAACTACGATTCGTTCGTTCAATCGGACGTCCTCTTATTCGGATTTATTCAGCGTCAACGACGTCCTTACCCTTGTAGCTTCCGCAGCTCTCGCAAACCCGGTGCGGCAATTTGGGCTCTTTGCACTGGGGGCAAGTCGAGATTCCGGGAGCGGACAGAAAGTCATGCGCACGACGCATATCACGTTTTGATTTGGAGGTCTTTTTCTTCGGTACAGCCATCTTTAAAACTCCTTCCAAGCGACCATTCAGGTCGATTAATTGTGTCTTGTGTAAATACCCACGGTTGTGAGCCAACACCTGAGCTATAACATCAATCCTTCTTTTTAACCTTAAAATTCTTCAGGGCAGCGAACTTGCCGTCCATAACCTGCTCATGGCAATCACAGGCGCCTTCATTGAGATCCGCACCACATTGAGAGCAAAGCCCTTTACAGGTTGTTCGGCATAAAGGCTTCACAGGCAACGCCATAACGAGCTGTTCTTGAATGCTCTCCGTGAGATCGATTTCGTCGCCCTCAAACGCGATCAGCCCTAAATCCTCAGCCTGAAGCTCAATCTCGGAATCCTGCTGCTGCTCATCCTCCAGGCTCGGCAATTCGCGCGCGAATGTCACGGAAAAAGTGACATCGAGAGCCTGTTCGAAATCCTGCAAGCAGCGGCAACACTGCAAGCGTACGAGCGTCGACACACTCCCCTCGACAACCACCAGCTCATCGAGCCGCCGAGCCTTCACCTGAATATCCAGGGGTTTGACAAAAAGGGCTTCACCATTGTCGTGAAGCTCTCTTAGTACGGAAAATTGTTCAAAGGATTCGGACAATTCCAGGGTCAGCCCCTGATCCTTAATGTCATCCAACTCGATGATCAAATCGGGTACTCCATAAAAGTGACAGCCCGCAGATAAGCGGGTAGTATAAGGCTTGGCCCTTGTTTGTCAAGGGAAAAGCTCGCCGCCAGGCAGTCCTCTGCCGCATCAAGCCAGCCATTTACTAGCTCATTCCGCAATCCAATGCAAGCAATTATTTTCACCGCTCGGCTTACAACACCGCCACTTAAAGCCCCCTACGCGAGGTAGCGGGACCAAACAGGCACCATGCCCGCCAGCGACCTTTCCCACTCCCTTCTGCGAGCCATCCGACTCAGAGCGCCCACGACATCGCTCCATCCTACCCTGAAAAAAAAGGGATGGTTGCACAGAAGATACGCATAAGCTATTTTCAATGCCACGCAGGCTGCCGCCATTTAATATTCGGCAGGCAGTCATCGCATAAAGAATTTCGCCCATTTTTCGAAGGATTACCCGACATGCCTCAAGCAAAATCGACAGAAGCCCTTATGCGCCTCATACAGACCGTCTCCGCCTTGCGTTCACCTGGTGGCTGCCCCTGGGATGCAAAACAAACGCCCGAAAGCCTTAAACCCTACATCATCGAAGAAGCCTACGAAGTCATAGACGCTATCGACCAGGGCGATACACACAGCATACGCGAAGAACTTGGCGACCTGTTGCTGCAAGTGGTTTTGCAATCGAGAATATTCGAGGAAAGAAACCTATTCAGCCTGAAAGATGTAGCTATCGGGATCGCGGAAAAACTCGAACGCCGGCACCCTCACGTGTTCGGACCGACGCAACAGGACAAGGCTCAAGACATTGAACGCCAATGGGAGCGCATCAAGCAACAGGAAAAAGAACAGCAGGGACAAACACCGACCACCCTGGGCACACTACCTGTCCACCTGCCCGCATTGATGAAGGCCAGGAAGATCACAGAACGCGCCAGCCGTGCAGGCTTCGATTGGCCGGGCGTAGAGGGGGCAATAGAAAAGGTCCACGAGGAGCTATCCGAATGCAAGGAAGCGATCCAGGGAACCGACCGACGAAAAATGGAAGACGAACTGGGGGATCTTCTGTTCTCGGTGGTCAATCTCGGACGGTTTCTCGACATCGACGCCGAAGAAGCCCTCGGCAGAACCATCAAGCGCTTCACCAAGCGCTTCACCTATGTAGAGGAATCCCTGAAAAACCAAAAACGCAGCATGGAAGCCACATCCTTTGAAGAACTCCTCACCCTCTGGCAACAAGCCAAACAGCTGGAGCACGGCAATCTTTGAATTGTAACAAAGCATCGAACGCCTGTCACACCCGTCAGCGTGAAAAGCATACCAGCTGCGCAATCCCAAAAAACCACGCATCTTCAAGCCCCTTTATACTTTTTCCACACGAACAGTGGATAGACAGTGGATAACCCTGTGAAAAGAGCATCAAAGCCCCTATCCAACATGGCCTCCAACAAACTGCTTATTTTCTGAACAGCTAAACATAGCCATGAAATTTCAACAAGTTACGCTGTTTATCACAAAACTTTCGCGTTATATCCAAAATAAATATCGATGCTTTTTATTTTACGGATGAGATTCTTTGATATTTCTAAGGGAGGGTGAATAAGGGAGCAAAAAGACTGGAAAATTGGATCGATTGGCGCCAACTGCCGAAACCAGGAATTTCAACAGTCGGTAAACTCCCCATGACACCAAAAGAACTAGGAGGCTGTCGGACCATCCATGATCCGGCCAGTATAGTCCGACAAACTCCTGGGCAAGACAAGAACAACCCCCTTATTTTACACCAAAAAGGGGGTTGCAGTTCGTATGGCGGCCCCGACAGGATTCGAACCTGTGGCCTATCGCTTAGGAGGCGACCGCTCTATCCAACTGAGCTACGGGGCCGCAAGGGGCTAATTTTATACACTATCGAGGATTTACAAGGCAAGGATTTTCTTGCAACGATTAAAACTTAAGTAAACTGAAGACCCTGTCCAAAGGCAAACGCTCGCGACCTTTTAAAAACTCCAGTTCGGCAAGGAACGCACACTCTACGATTTCCGCCCCGCATTCCTTCACCAGTTCGGCGACGGCCGCCACCGTCCCGCCGGTGGCCAGAAGATCATCGGCCACCACGACCCGGTCTCCGGGCTTGAATGCGTCGGAATGAATTTCCAGGGTATCGGTGCCATATTCGAGCTGATAGGTCTTCTGAATCGTCTTGTAAGGCAGTTTACCCGGCTTGCGTACCAGCGTAATACCGGTTCCCAGCTTATAGGCCAATGCCGCACCCAGAATAAACCCGCGCGCCTCGACGCCGACAATCTGATCGATCTTCTGCCCGATATACCGATGCGCAATCAAATCCACCATGCGGTGGAAACTTTTGGCATCGGCCAACAGCGTTGTAATATCCTTAAAAACTATCCCCTTCTTGGGGAAATCGGGTATATCCCGAATGACGTTCCGCAAGTCCTCCACGTCCATGTTCCTTTCAGTCATAAAACAACTTTCACTGGCAATAGGTTTTTACTCCGGTCAGGAGCGCTTCCCCATCTCACTCTCCATAAAAGCGAGACTGGCACTCTCCTGCTCTTCCATAAGGTTTCTCAGTTTTTGAAGACTCTTTGCCTCGATCTGCCGGATACGTTCGCGGGTCACGCCGAAACGTCGTCCGATCGTATCGAGCGTCTGGGGTTCCTGGTCGTCAAGACCAAAACGAAGCATGAGAATTTCCCGTTCATTCTCACTCAAGGTCTCAAACCAGTTGCAGACGTGCGCATATTTGTCGATATCATCCACAAAAGTACTGGGATTGTCGGCCTTGGGATCCTCAATGGTATCGATAAGGCTGTAATCGCGATTCTCGCCCATGGGATGTTCTATGGAATAGGTCTTTTTGACCAACACCATGAGCCGCCGGATATAGGCCGGTTCGACACCCATGTATTCGGCGATTTCTTCAACCTTTGGTTCCCTGTTGTACTGATGAACAAGCTCTCGACTGATTTTGATGAACTTATTGATATCGTCAGACACATGAACCGGCAAACGAATCGTCCGGCTCTGATTCACGAGGGCGCGCTCTATGGATTGACGGATCCACCAGGTTGCATAAGTGGAAAACCGGCATTCCTTGCTGAGCTTGAAGCGTTCGACCGCTTTGATAAGCCCCATGTTACCCTCCTCGATCAAGTCGAGAAACGGCAAACCACGATTCATATAACGCTTGGCTATTTTAACTACCAGCCGCAGGTTCGATTCGATCATCCTGTCACGGGCAGCCATATCTCCCTGCGAAATGCGCCGAGCAAGCATACGCTCATCTTCGGCAGTGAGCAATTTCGTTTTTTGAATTTCTTTGAGATAAAGCTTTATAGCGTCGTCGGAGGGCCCTTCGTCCTTCTTGCTTTTTTCGGATTCCTCTACTTCGGACTCTTCACGTTCTTCCACCTCATCCACATTGTCCAGAACTCCCATAGCGCCGAGCCCTCCTTCTTTTGCTCCCCCTACGACCTCAACCTCTTCCTCGACTGCACCTGCATCCACGGCAGCCTGACGGCGTTTGCGAACCTTCCCCATAAAAGCTCCATTCCCCCTGTTGGTTACTCAAAACGATCGTTCCCCATGGACCGCAACCGACACTCACTCAAGAAGCGAAATCGGGCAGCCATGGGCAATGGCGGCAGCTGGCAACAAGGCCGTTATTCCGAATAGATTTCACAGACAAAGGGCGATCGACCATACAGTTATATCCGATTCGGGCACACATCACATGCCGCAGATCAGGGCAGACATGAGACGGGGTTCAAAGCATTTTTGCCATGCCTGATTTCAAAGTGCAGGCGCGCGTCCCGACACCCGGGAGGAGACCCTCCCGAAGCGATATGCTCTCCCCTACTGACATAGGTCCCGGTGGACACAAGGTTTTTATTGTTGAATCCGTACACGGTGAAAAAATCGTCGGCATGTTTCAAAATTATCAGATTACCGTATCCCTTGATACCGTTGCCGCTGTAGGTCACGCGACCCGCGGCTGCAGCGACAATTTCCTGCCCTTGCTTGACCGCGATCTCGACTCCTTTGCGACCGCCATAGCCCTGTTGTCCAAACGACTTAACCATTTTACCACGAACTGGCCAAATAAATTTAACAAGGGAAGATTTTACCGGAGTTTTTTTGAGGGCAGGCGTGTTTTTTTTAACGGAAGGTTTGACAACTGAGGCTTGACGCCGACTTGCCGTAGCGCGGGAGCGCGGAGAAGATGCCGTTTTAGCGGCTTTTTTGACGGTGCTCTGAGGGCGGTTCCGTTGCGCACTTGAAACGGTAGCAGGGACATACTTTGGATTTCGCGCTCCAGGAATAAAAAGCCGCTTGCCGACTTTAAGTTGCGAAGGCTCCCGAATGCCGTTAATGCGCGCGAGACGGTCCGTATCGACATTATAAGCCCGTCCTATACGATAGAGTGTCTGTCCGGGCTTGACCGTATGGTAAACACCTCGAGGCGGACTGCAACCCGTCAGCCAGCACAACAAAGCCAGCACCAAAACCGTCCGACCGACACGCCATACGTTGCCCGGCCACAGCTCCCTTCGTCTCCGACCCTTGAATCCACACCTAAGCATGTTAAAGATACCTACGACAGACGTTCAGGTAAAATGCGACACAAAGACAAACCCGCCGATACCGAGAATCATGACGGCAAACGTAAGATAATTGAAGTATTTTTCGATAAATATCCGCACGGTTTCTCCGAAATGAAAAACCAGCCCGGAAATAAGGAAAAATCGCAGGCTGCGGCTCAGCAACGACGCCACCATGAACATAGCGAAGTTAATGTGAAACACCCCCGCACCGATGGTGATGATTTTATAGGGTATGGGCGTGAATCCGGCAGTGAAAACCACCCAGAAATCATATGTTTCGAACAGGCGCTGCACTTCTATGAACCCCTGCTCGCTGAACATCGGGACATAACTATAGAAAAAGTCGCCGAGCACATCCCAGAAACCAAGCCCGATAGCATACCCCAACGCCCCGCCAAGTATCGACCCGACCGAAGCGATAGCGGCGAACCGGTATGAAGCGCGAGGCTTGCCAAGGGCCAAAGCCATGAGCAACACATCGGGAGGAATAGGAAAAAAGGACGACTCCGCAAACGCCAGAAGAAATAATGCGGGCATACCGTAGGAGGTATCCGCCCAGCGTAAAACCCAATCGTAGAGCCGACGAATCAACTTCATTGTTCAATCCCCCTCTTCGTGCCAGCCATACTTCCCTACCAAGGGGACAAAACGGCAATCCAGCAGATCTTCCTCGGAAAATTTTTCGACCCCGGTTCGCACTACCCGCTTGAGAACCTGGCTGCCCCGATTTCCGACAGGAATCACAAGACGCCCGCCAACAGCCAACTGCTCCAGATAGTGATGTGGGATCTGCGGACTGCCGGCAGTAACAACAATACCGTCAAAGGGCGATTCTTCTTCCCATCCGAAGGTGCCGTCGGTAAGTTTGATATTGACGTTCCGGCACCCAACCGAATCGAGTATCCTGCGAGCCCGTCGCGCCAGACCGGGTAAACGCTCCACCGTATAAACACGGGAGACGATCTGACTCAACACTGCAGCCTGATAACCCGAACCCGTACCTATTTCAAGAACTTTTTCACCACCGTGCAAGCACAGGGATTCAGTCATAAACGCAACCATAAAGGGTTGAGAAATGGTCTGTTTTTCGCCGATGGGCAAAGGAAAATCACTGTAGGCCTGCGACCACAAAGCCTCTTCGACAAACAAGTGACGCGGAACCCGCATCATGGCATCAACAACCAGGGGATCGCTCACTCCTCGGCGAATAACCTGCTGTTCAACCATTAATCGCCGGGCTATCGAATAATCCATATCTGATGTTCCTTGGCGCCTGGGGAGCGTCTGCCTTATAACCCTCCCACATACCCTACCCAATAAAAAATATCAGCCCCACAGGCATGGGGCAAGCCTTACAACGTGCCTTTTGTAAAACGGAATCAATCCATGCTGTAAGTCATACTCCATCGAGACAAACATTCAAAGGAACGAAAATTCGTTAAATCGAGATGCAGCGGCGTCACGGAAATAAACCCTTCATGCATGGCATGGCAATCGGTCCCATCGACATAATCGAAATCGCACTCACCGGCACCGAGCCAATAGTACTTGCGCCCACGCGGATCCATCTTTTCCACCACCATGTCACCATAGCGCCTGCGCCCCTGCCGGGTCAGACGTATGCCGCGAATGCGCCCGGCAGGCACATTGACATTAAGAAAGGTATCAGAAGGCAAACCTTCCTCAGAAACTTTTTGAGCAAGAAACAACGCAGCATCGGCAGCCTGCCGGTACTCGGACGAAGCAAAGGTGTCCCCTTCAAGCGAAACGGCCAGCGCGGGTACCCCCATCAAGGTCGCCTCCATAGCGGCACAAACGGTACCGGAGTAAGTAATATCGTCACCAAGGTTGGCACCGCGATTGATGCCGGCAACAACCAGGTCGGGCACCGATGAAAGTAACCCGTGAATACCGAGGTTAACGCAATCGGTAGGTGTCCCGTCAACGGCAAAAACGCCGGGTCGCAATTCGTCAGCACGTAAGGGAGCATGAAGGGTTAGCGCATGGCCAATGGCGCTGCGATCTCTATCGGGCGCGACAACCACGACCTGACCCAACCCGTGCAGGGAATCGGCCAGGGCTGCGATGCCGGGGGCATGGACACCATCATCGTTGGTTACCAGGATCAGCAATAAACGCCTCGTGGGAAGGTTTTAGTTATGCAGAAGGTATGAAATCAAAAACGGCCCCTGGAGTCACGGCTCCAGCGAGGCTCTTAATTGCAGTAAGTCCCGACGTATGTCGCGCAAAAGTTCAACAGCCTCCTCCGGATTAACCGAGGAGGCTGCCTTTTCGGAACCAGCCTGTTTGGCTAATATTTTTTTTGCACCGGCGATCGTATACCCTTGTCCGTACAGGATATCTTTCAGGTTAAGAACGAATTCGATATCGTCGCGTCGATAAAGTCGCTGCTTACCCTGACTTTTAACCGGGCGAATTTGTCGGAACTCGGATTCCCAGTAACGCAGGACATGAGGCTTGACGCCTGTCAACTGCGCCACCTCACCGATCTTAAAGTAAAGCTTATCAGGGATGGATACCTGCATAAAGGGCCCAGGGCGAGCAGAATCAGTCCTGCTCGTTAATAGCTGCCTTAAGTACCTGACTCGGCTTGAAGGTCAGAATATTACGGGAGCTGATTTCTATTTCTTCGCCAGTCTGTGGATTACGCCCGCGGCGGGTAGCTTTTTGCTTGACGACAAAATTACCGAATCCGGCAAGTTTGATCTTTTCACCCTTTTCGAGGGTGTTCTTCATAAGATCAAATACCATCTCAACGATATCTGAAGATTCCTTTTTAGAAAACCCGGTCTTCAGATAAACTTTTTCCACCAGATCAGCCTTAGTCATGGCCACGTCCCCCTTTTGAACCACAGATACTTGAATTCACGCGTTTTTTTATATCACAGGGACTTTCCCTAAGCAACCGATTTTTAGCACTGAGACATTACAGCCTGCTGGACAAACTTGCCCCTGCCACGCGAAAAACAAATCGATTGCCGCAATCATCACCAATTCCCAGGAGCAAGCCCCCATCCGTTCCGACCGGAATCTCCGGGATGTCATCAGGCATAGCCAAAGAAATAAGAAGCCGGCCGCACCTCGGGTTACCCTCCTTAAGCAAGGAGATTTAGCGTATTTCGGCCCCGAGTTTGGCGATCAGCGCCTTAACAATCTTATCATGGGCTTTTTGGATTTCTTCATCCTTGAGCGTTCGATCGTCACTGCGGTAACGCACCCGGATGGCCAAACTCTTCTTGCCTTCGGGAATCCCTTTACCCCGGTATACGTCAAACAATACGATATCCTCTACCAGCTTGCCTGTGGACCGGTTCAATACCTCGGAGATTTCACTGAAGGGGATGTCTTCATCGACCAGAAAGGCACTGTCTCTGGCAACTTGCGGAAACCGGGAGAGTGCACTGAAACCACCATGACCGCCGGCCGCCATAAGCAACTGCTCGAAATCGAGATCCAGCAGATAAACAGGCTGGTCGATATCAAAAGCGGCCAACACCTTGGGATGAACTTCGCCCAGAGTGCCCAATACTGTCTTTTTCTGCTTCAAGGTACAGGATTTACCAGGGTGGAGAAAGTTCTCACTGGAACTTCCATCCCAGGTCACTTTGGCGACATTAAAGCTGTCCAGGATCTGTTCAACGACCCCTTTAAGATCGTAAAAATCGACTTTTTCGTCATTCTGCCTCCAGCCTTCCTGTTCGCGACGACCACACAAAACGGCACAAAGTCGCCACTTTTCGATAGGAAGCACATCGTCCGTATGCGTCAAGAACACAGGGCGCAGCTCGAACAGATGCAGGTCGCTATTCTGATAAGCCACATTCCGCGTAACGCATTCCAACAAGCTGGGCACCAGACTGGTACGCATAACCGACTGATCTTCAGTCAGAGGATTGAGAATTTTAACCGGTTCCCGACGCGGGTCATCGTCCGACAGCTCCAGGCGATCCCAGGCCTCTGGCGCCACAAAAGAGTAATTAACCGTTTCGTTAAAGCCGGCAGCAACCATGACGTCGCGCAAACGTTTAACTTCCCTCAAATGCTGCGGAGGAAGATGACAGAGCATACGACCGGCGGGCATCGTCACAGGGATATTGTCATAACCGTTAAGTCGTGCCACCTCTTCAACCAGGTCGATATCTCTTTCCAGGTCGGGACGAAAAGACGGTATGGTGACCACCAGTCGGTCGATGTCTTTTTCTTCAACCGGTTGCACCTCCAGGCCGATAGAGAGCAAGTGAGCCTGAATATCATCCATCCCCAGCTTAAGGCCGAGGATTTCATTGACACGCTGAACGGCCAAGGTCACCTTGCGTTCGGCCAACGGACGGGGGAATTCGTCTATCATCCCCTTGCAAACGACACCTCCGGCGACCTGAACGATAAGCGCGGCAGCCTTATCCAGAGCAACCGGCACCATAGCGATATCGGCGCCACGTTCGAACCGATGGGACGCCTCGCTGCGCAACGACAGGCGTTTGCTGGTCCGACGAATGGCCAAGGGATTGAAATAGGCGCTTTCAAGCAGGATATCAACCGTTTCAGCCACAACCTCGGAATTTTCGCCACCCATAACGCCGGCCAAAGCAACTGCCCCCTGGCCATCACAAATCACCAGGTCGCTTTTTTCAAGACTGCGACTGACGCTATCGAGAGTGGTAAACTGTTCCTTGCTGGCGGCGCGTTTTACAACGATGCGCCCTTCGGCCAGGCGCTGATAATCGAAAGCATGCAGCGGATGCCCCAATTCCATAAGGATAAAGTTGGTTACGTCAACGACATTGTTAACCGACCGTTGCCCCACCGACTCCAATTTCCTCACCAACCAGTCCGGAGAAGGCCCGACCTTTACACCGCGAATCAGACGAGCGGCGTAGCGCGGGCAATACTCTGCATCCTCAATGGTTACCGAAGTAAGCGCCCGGGTCGACTCATCCCCCTCGGACAAAGGAGGTAAATTTACGTTCAAAGAACGTCCGCACATCGCGGAAACTTCCCTTGCCACCCCCAGTACGCTGAGACAATCGGGACGATTGGGGGTCAATCCAAGCTCGTAACGAACATCCTTAAGCCCCAAAACTTCGAACACGGGTTGCCCAGGCTCACAATCGGGAGACAGGATCATGATACCGTCGGAATCTTGAGCAAGCCCAAGTTCTTTTTCAGAGCAGAGCATCCCGAACGACTCCATGCCGCGAATCTTGGACTTTTTAATTTTAAAATCGCCAGGCAGGACGGTCCCCACCGTGGCTAACGCGACGACATCTCCAGCCTTATGGTTGGTTGCACCGCAAACTACCTGCACCGTATCCTGACCGTAATCCACTTGACAAACAGTCAACTTATCGGCATCGGGATGCTTATCGACGGAAACCAGTCGAGCAGTCACGACGCTGTCAAGACCCTCACCAATAAAATCCATACTATCGACTTCAAGACCGGCCATGGTCAAGCGATGGGCCAATTCATCCGGACTCATTTCAAAATCGACAAACTCTTTCAACCAATTATAGGTAACGATCATAACAGCGATCCTCTGAAATAATTATAGGTGCACAGGAAACGAAAAAGCTCTTAGAACTGACGCAAAAACCGTACGTCATTTTCGAAGAAGAGTCGCAAATCATTGACCCCGTATTTAAGCATGGCAATGCGTTCCACACCCATACCAAAAGCAAAGCCGCTATAAGTTTCGGAATCATAATCGACCGACTTGAACACTTCGGGATCGATCATGCCGCTGCCAAGAATTTCCAGCCAGCCGGAATTCTTGCAAACCCTGCACCCCTTCCCTTTGCACATCACACATTGGATATCGACTTCGGCACTCGGTTCGGTGAAAGGGAAAAATGAAGGACGAAACCTTACATTCAGACCTTTGCCGAAAATCTGGGACAAAAAGCTGGTAAGAATCCCCTTAAGATCGCCAAAGGTGATATTCCGATCAACGAGGAAACCCTCCACCTGGTGAAACATCGGCGTATGCGTAATATCGGAATCCCTTCGATAAACGGTTCCCGGCGCAATCACACGGACCGGCGGGGCATGCTTGAGCATGGTTCGGATTTGAACCGGAGAGGTATGGGTACGCAAAACCACGTCTTCGTTAATGTAAAACGTATCTTGCATATCCCGGGCAGGATGGTCCTTGGGCATATTGAGAGCTTCAAAGTTGTAGAAGTCCTGCTCGATCTCGGGGCCTTCGGCAACGGAAAAACCAAGGGCGGAAAAAATATCGGTAATTTCTTCAATGACAAGAGTGACAGGATGCTTGGTGCCACAGGAATTTCGACGACCGGGCAAGGTGACATCGACACGTTCCTGTTTAAGCCGTTTATCCATTTCCTGCTGACCGACGATACGAGAGCGTTCCTCAAATAATTCTTCGAGTTCACTTTTAACCTGATTGGCCAGAGCACCGACAACCGGTCTCTGCTCAGGAGTCAGTTGCCCCATACCCTTCATGATGGCCGTCAATTCGCCCTTTTTGCCAAGAAAACGAACCCGAATTTCTTGCAATTCAACTGCAGAATCTGCCGATTCGAAGGCCTTGCGGCCAAGTTCCAGCATAGCAACAAGTTTATCTCTCATATCCCGTTCCGTTCGTCCCGTATGTGAAACAAAAGAGGCGGCCCGTTTAAATATCCGCGCCGCATAAAAAAAAAGAGATGAGGCCCGGCCTCATCTCTTTTTTCTCATCTCAGTCAACTCACTGAAGCTGGGCTTTGGCTTTATCTGCGATGGCGGTAAAACCTGCAGGGTCAGTCACAGCGAGTTCTGCCAGGATCTTGCGATCCAGAGCAATTTCGGCCTTTTTCAGACCGTGAACCAACCGGCTGTAGGAAAGACCGTTTTCACGTGCGGAAGCATTGATACGTGCAATCCACAGCGCGCGGAAATCGCGTTTTTTAACGCGCCGATCCCGGAAAGCGTAATTGAGTGCCCGATCGACAGCCTCGGTTGCACTACGAAACAGTTTACTACGTGCGCCGCGATAGCCTTTAGCCAGCTTTAAAACCTTGTTACGACGACGTCTCGCTTTAAAACCTCTTTTTACTCTGGGCATGTAACTACTCCTTGTTACGGTAATGAGCGGATAATCCCGCTGCCGGATCTGAAGGGGGAGACATTTCCCCTCAGTTCACGGTCTTAAACATGGCCCGCTGTCTTACGCCTAGATATAGGGAATAAGACGGCTGATATTCTTCTGGTCAGCTTTTGCGACAAGAGTACCTTGACGCAATTCACGCTTACGCTTGGTCGATTTTTTGGTCAGAATATGGCTGGTAAAGGCCTTATTCCTGCGGATCTTGCCGCTACCGGTTTTACGAAAGCGCTTAGCAGCACCGCGATTGGTTTTGATCTTAGGCATGGAAACGTTCTCCTTGATGTCATGACGCGACAAACGGCCCATATCAGGACTGCGTCGATGGTCGCGGTATCAACCGATTGCACGGCAATCGGCTTTTTCGGCTATTTTTTCTTCGGTGCGATTACCATAGTCATGAAACGCCCCGCCATTCGCGGAGACATCTCCACCTGTCCGGCGTCACCGACTTCCTCGGCAACCCGCTTCATCAGGTCGAAACCGAACTCAGGGTGGGTAACCTCCCGACCACGGAACATAACGGTCACTTTAACTTTGTTGCCAGCCTCGAGAAAACGCATCGCGTTTCTGAGTTTGACCTGAAAGTCATGTTCCTCCGTCTTGGGCCGCATCTTGACTTCTTTAATATCGACACGCGCAGACTTTTTCTTGGCTTCTGCGAGGCGCTTGCTCGCCTGATATTTGTATTTACCGTAATCCATAATACGGCAAACAGGCGGATTCGCATTCGGCGAGACTTCGACGAGGTCCAGACCTCGTTCTTCGGCCGCACGCAGTGCCTCATTGACACTCATGACACCCAGCATCTCACCGACATTGTCGACAACGCGGACTTCCTTGGCTCGAATGGCGCGATTGACGCGCGCTTCCTCCTTAGCTATGGTAGCACCTCCTAACGATACTGATCACACTCTTCCTGAACAAACCGTGCAAAGTCTTCAGGACTCATGGGTTCCAGGTTTTTGCCGGACCGGAAACGTGGAGCCACGGTTCCATCGCTCATTTCCGTATCCCCGACAACCAGCATATACGGAATCTTATCCACCTGGGCCTCTCTGATCTTGAAGCCAAGTTTTTCATTCCGAAGGTCGCATTGAACACGAACTCCGGCGGCTCGCAAGGCGTCGGAAACGCTTTTGGCGTAGTCGGCCTGATTATCCGTCACATTGATAACAACAGCCTGCACGGGGGCAAGCCATAACGGAAAATTGCCGGCATAGTGTTCGATCAGAACGCCGATGAAACGTTCGATTGCGCCAAGTATAACCCGGTGCAGCATAACCGGCCGGTGTTTTTCACCATCCTTGCCGACATAAGTGAGGTCGAAACGCTCAGGCAGGGTAAAATCGCACTGGATTGTAGCACACTGCCATCTTCTGTCAAGGGCGTCCTTAAGCTTGATATCGATCTTGGGACCGTAAAACGCCCCGTCGCCTTCGTTAACATCATGCGGGAGCTCAAGATCCTTCAGCGCGTTCATCAAGGCCCCGGTTGCACGCTCCCAGTCCGCATCGCTGCCGATCGATTTTTCAGGACGCGTGGAAATCTCTATCTCGTACTCAAAACCGAAGATAGCCATCACATCGCGCACGAACTCCAGTACACGCTTGATCTCTTCGTCAAGCTGGTCCGGCGTACAGATTATGTGCGCATCATCCTGGGTAAAGCCCCGAACCCTCAAAAGACCATGCAACACACCGGATTTTTCATGGCGGTGAACGGTACCGAGTTCGAAATATCGCAGCGGCAGATCCCGATAGGATCGTTGCCGAGCTTTATAGATAAGCATATGTGCGAGGCAGTTCATCGGCTTGATGCCGTACCCCTGCCCGTCGACATCCGTGAAATACATATTTTCACGGTAATTGTCGAAATGTCCGGAGGTTTTCCACAGATCCGTACGAAGGATCTGCGGCCCCATGACAATGTCGTAGCCACGCCGCAAATGCTCCCGACGCTCAAAATCCTCCAGCAAGGTGCGCAGCAGGGCACCCTTGGGATGCCAGATCACCAACCCGGCACCGGCCTCTTCGCTGAAGGAAAACAGATCGAGTTCGCGTCCGATACGCCGATGATCGCGCTTGCGAGCTTCTTCCAGCTTGTTCAGATAGGTGCGGAGTTCTTTTTTATCGGGAAAGGCCGTCGCATAGATGCGCTGCAACATGGCATTCTTCTCGCTGCCACGCCAATACGCACCAGCCACACTGGTCAGCTTGAATGCCTTGATTCTGCCGGTGGAGGGCAAATGCGGACCACGGCACAAATCGACGAAATCGCCCTGGCGGTAGAGCGAGACGGTCGGCGCATCCAAGTCCTCTATCAATTCGACTTTGTAATGCTCTCCAAGCTCCCGAAACAGGGCAATGGCACTGTCCCGCGAAACCTCCTCCCGCTCAATGGGCAGGTTGGCCTTGACCAGTTCCTGCATCCGCTTCTCGATTTTTTCGAAATCGTCCGGAGAGAATGCATGGTCTTCACAGTAAAAATCGTAATAGAAACCGTTTTCGACAGCCGGACCGATGGTAACCTGAACCCGGTCACCGTAAAGATCCTTGACCGCATGGGCCATAAGATGTGCGGCGGTATGCCGATAGACCTCAAGTCCCTGCGGAGAATTCAGGGTGATAATTTCAAGACGGCCGCTTTCCGTAATCGGGGTGCACAGATCGACCATACGATCGTTAAATCGTGCAGCCACCGCCTGGCGCGCGAGACCGGATCCGATACCGGCTGCGATGTCACCAGGAGTGGTCGTTTCAGAAAATTCCTTAATAGATCCGTCCGGCAATTCGATCTGAATCATGACCACCCACTTTCTCCGCGAACAAAAAGAGGCATCCGAAGATGCCTCGTGATTGCGCGCAGTTTGTAGAATATGGTAGGCACGGGCGGGATTGAACCGCCGACCCCTACCGTGTCAAGGTAGTGCTCTCCCACTGAGCTACGTGCCTACAAATCAGCGACGGGGCAAAGTAATATCAAAACGCGGGCATGCGTGTCAACATTTTTTCCATGATAACAGTAAAAAAAATCCTGAGCCAGATAAAATTCGTCCGCATCCTCGAGCCAGAGGCCAATAAAACCTTCGCCGTCCGGACGACAATCATGTGCCCCAACCGAGCTTCCGTTTAAGCAGACTGTATGCCTGGGCCGCTTCCGGCACCCGCATGGCAACACAGCCTACGGCAAAGATCGACCCGCCGCCGGCAACGGCAAACCCGAGCAAGGCTATTTTAAACCAGAAAGATCCGGCCTGGCCCCACGATGCATGTTGCAGCACCTCGTAAACAAAACCCGCCATAACCAGGGTACCCGGCAGAATCCGCAGCATGGAACCCAGAACGTACTTCAATCCAAGCGACCCCAGCTTTTGTCGCAAGATGAACAACAACACCGAGCAATTAAAAATACTGGCAAGGGTTAAAGCACACGCCAAACCAACATGGGCATACGGTTGCATGAGCAAAACCCCCAGCCCCGCATTCACCAGCAACGTCCAAAAGGATATCCAGACCGGTGTTCTGGTATCGCCCATGGCGTAAAAACTCGGCACAACCACGCGACTTACCCCGGCAAACAACAGACCTGGCGCATAAGCGGCCAACACCACAGCCGACTGCCGGACATCTTCATAATTAAAGGCACCATGCATGAAAAACAGGCTGTAGACAGGAATCGCGCAAAGTACCAGCCCTACCGCAGCCGGCAAGGTAACCAAAGCAATCAGCACAAGAGCATAACGCAGGGAGTCCTTAAAACCCACATCGTCACCAAGCGCCACTTGACGGCTCATGGCCGGCAACACCGCCTGAGCCAGGGAAACCACAAAGATCCCCTGGGGAAACTCGAACAGTCGTTGCCCGAAATACAGATAGGATACGCTGCCTTCGGGTAAAAACGAGGCCAACAGTCGCGTCACCACAATATTGATTTGATAAATAGCCACCCCGGCGATTCCCGGCAACATCAACCGTGCAACCTGACGAACAGCCGGATGCCTGAAATGGAAATCGAACCGAAACCGATAACCGTATCTTCTCAACACGGGAATCTGTATGGCCAATTGCAACAATCCGCCAACCAACACGCCAATGGCCAGGGCGACCACTGGAGTCTGGAAATAATCCGCTAAAAAGTAGGCCGACAGAATCATGGCCAGATTCAGAAGCACCGGAGAAACGGAAGGCCAGAAATAGTGACCCAACACATTTAAAATGCCGGTGACAAGGGCGAGCAGACTTACGAAGAAGATATAGGGGAACATCAGCCGATTGAGGAAATCGGTCAGTGCGAGTTTCCCGGGAATGGCACCGAAACCGTAGCCGATCAAACGCACGATCCATGGGGATGCCAGAATGCCGCACAAGGTTACAGCGGCCATGATCAACAGCAACAGGGTCCAGCAGATATTTGCCACGCGCCTGCTCTCCGCCTCGCCCTGATCGAGATAAACCCGTGAGAAAGTCGGAACAAACGCTGCGGTAAGAGACCCTTCGGCAAAAAACCGCCGCAAAAGGTTGGGAATGGTGAAAGCCATAAAAAAGGCGTCCGCACCGAATCCGGCACCAAACATGCGGGCAACGACCATATCTCGCACCAATCCGAAGACTCGACTCAAACTGGTTGCAAACCCCATGACACCGGTCGCCCTGGTGATTTCCTTTTGTTCCCTCGTGTTGCCCATATTGTCCCAACCTGCTCCAGAAAACCCCCATGGAGGGATTATTATTTTTTAATCCCCAATCGTTCAACGCTAACATGCTGGATTTGCGTTGTTTTCGAAGAGGTTATTAATATTACCTAACTTGACTAATCCATCGACCAGTGTTATAAGTTCGCTGCAAGTTATGCATATCAACGCGCAGCCTGAATGATTACGCAACAATCGATGGCTTCGCTGGGAAAAACAAACTATCAAATCGGAGGAACACCTTGGCTAACCACAAATCCGCTCTCAAAAGAAATCGTCAAGCGGCAGTACGTAATGCACGCAATACCCATATCCGCAGCACCATGCGCAGCTTGGTAAAAATGGTGCGTGTTGCCGCAGCCAGCGGCAATCAGGAAGAGGCCAAAACGGCGCTGGACCGCGCTGTGCCTTATATCGACAAAGCCGCCACCAAAGGTGTTATTCATAAAGCGACCGCCAGCCGCAAGATTTCGCGTCTGGTAAAGCTTGTCAACACCGTGGGCTGAGAACACTTTTGAAAAGCAAAGCAAAAAGGGGCCTTCAAGGCCCCTTTTTTATTAACCTACTTCGCCGCCAATCGTAAAACCAGAGATTCAAGCACCACCGATGGCGACGATCCCGTTGATTTCAAAGCGAGATCCGTTTCCAGCAAGGCTTCAAAAATCCCCCGGAAACCATGCCCCGGGAAACGACGTGCCTGGGCAACCAAACCACTCACAAAATACGGATTGATACCGATACGACGTGCCATATCCTTTTCCGCGACACGCTGCTGCAACAGCTCATGAGCCTTCCACAGTTGACGAAAATGTCGGGTAATCATGGCCAGAATCAACAACGGCGCGATCCCTTCGGCCAGAAGCCGATGTAACAGCCTTAATGCTTCCCCCACGTCCCTTTTACCGAGAGCATCGCTCAAATCGAAAACGCTATCGACCCGACTGTCAGACACTACGGTCATGACATCGGCAACTTCCGCCACGCGCCGTCCGCCGAGGAAATTAAGCAACTTGCTTAACTCGCCATGGATTTCCTGGAGATGCGATCCGACCCTTTTGCAAAACAACGCCAGAGCCTCTTCGGTAAAATCGAATCCGAGATCTTGGGACTGGTCGGTAACGAAAGAAGGTATCTGGTTATCGTAAAGTTTTTTAAACTCGACCAATGCGCCGAATTTCTTAAAAACCTGGTAGAACTTGCGGCGCCCGTCAATTTTATTACCGGTAAAAACCAGTATGGTTTCGGGTACGGCATCGCTGAGATAAGGAATAATCTGCTCAAGTTCCGCCGCCGGCACATCCTGCGTATCGCGCACGACCACCAACCGGATGGGGCTGAAAACGGGCAACGTACGAGCCGTGTCCAAAATGGACACGGCTCGACTGTCCTTGCCATGAAAAATCTGCAGGTTGAAATCGCGTGCTTCGACGGGAATGGTCGCATCGATAATTTGACGCAGGCTGCGCTCGACAAAAAATGTCTCTTCGCCATAAAGAAACAGCAAAGCCGGCAGAGTCTTGTCGCGTATCCGCTTCTTTAATTCCCCAGGCGTCACGGCCCCACCCTTTCGAGTCCCGGTCAAAAATCGTCCGCCATGCGAGCATAGAGCTCATCCGCCAGACGCTGCGCGATGACCTCAACGGCTGCCGACTCGCGATCATCCTCAAGGGACTTGTCGGCATTGGCCGCGTAATCCTCGGTCCAGCTCGAGCGCCCCTTCCAGAGAATCTGGGCGGTGTCGGCATGTCGCAAGGCAACCTCTACGGTCAAACGCGAACGATATTCGGCGATATTGTCGTTACCATTGTATGACAGGGATTTATTGCTATATCCCACAATGTTTCCGGTTAAAATCGCATCGGCCCTGTCCGGTTTGCCCACCAGTTCAACTCCCGGACTCCTTACCAGTCGATCGATCAAGGCATTGGATACGGCATTTTCCAAAAAAGGCTCATAAGTGCCGTTATGCAGGATACCGACATACACATAGCGGACCCCGCCCGGCAGCGCCGCGTCTTTATCCTGCAGATGATAGCCGCAGCCCCAAAGGCTCAATGCCAGCAATAGGACGATCAGTACACGCGCTGTCATGATACGACGATGTTCACCAGACGGCCGGGAACCACAACCACTTTTCGCACTGTTTTACCCTCCAGAAAACGAACCACGTTATCTGCCTTCAAAGCCGCCTGCTGCACCGTGTCGTTATCGGCATCGGCTGCAATGGTCAGCTTTCCGCGAACCTTACCGTTAACCTGCACAACAATCGTTTTTTCATCTTCGACCAACGCCTCTTCGTCCCAGGCAGGCCAGCCGGCAGCTTCGAGACCGCCCTCATGACCGAGGCAGGCCCACAGTTCTTCACAAACATGCGGAACAAAAGGCGCAAGCAATCTTACCGTAGCTTCCAGTGCTTCGCGCATGACACCGGGATATTGAGCTTTGGCCTCGAAACCATAGATGGCATTGACCAGCTCCATGACTGAGGCGATAGCCGTATTGAAGTGAAAGCGACCATCGATATCCCCGGTAACCTTCTTGATGGTCGCGTGCACCTGGCGGCGTAAATTCCGGGCTGCACCATCGACCGAGGCCGGTACAGCCACCCCGGAAATCATCTCCAGATTATCATATACCGCCCGCCAGACGCGGTGCAGGAAGCGGTAACATCCTTCGACGCCCTGTTCGTTCCACTCCAGATCTTTTTCCGGCGGTGCGGCAAACAAGGAGAAAAGACGTGCCGTATCGGCCCCATAGCTGAGGATAAGTTTATCCGGATCGACAACATTTTTCTTGGATTTACTCATTTTCTCGTTGCGACCGGTTTGAGCGGTGGCACCGCACAAAACACACTTGCCTTCGACCACCTGCTCAGGGAAAAGCCATCCATGCTCCGGACACGACGCCGTCTCCATGCAGACCATCCCCTGGGTAAGGAGATTTTTAAAAGGTTCGTCATGCGCCATCATGCCCAGATCGCGCATCACCTTGGTAAAGAAACGTGCGTAGAGCAGATGCATGACAGCATGCTCGATTCCACCAATGTACTGATCGACAGGCAGCCAATGGTCGACAGTGGCGCGATCCACCGGACCCTGTTCGAAACGCGGACATGTGTAACGGGCAAAATACCAGGAACTTTCCACGAAAGTATCGAAGGTATCCGTTTCCCGGCGGGCATCCCCACCACAGGTAGGACAGGTAACCTTTAAAAATTCCTGATGGCGTGCCAGGGGGCTGCCGCCTTCACCGCTGATCTCGACATCCATCGGCAGCAAGACGGGCAAATCCTCTTCAGGCACGGGAACGATGCCGCAGGCAGGACAATATATGATAGGTATTGGCGTCCCCCAGTAACGCTGCCGTGAGACGCCCCAATCGCGCAAACGATAATTAACGGTCTTGCGACCTACGCCCTGCTCTTCGAGATGAGCAGCGATTTTTTCCTTGGCACTCTCGTTATCCAAACCGTCGAAAGGTGCGGAGTTGACCAGCACCCCCGGCGCAGTCCAGGCCTCGGTCATGGTCGCCGGATCGAGGGTTTGATCTTCGGGCTGAATGACCACGATCATGGGAATATCATATTTGCGGGCAAAATCGAAATCCCTCTGATCGTGCGTGGGAACGGCCATGACAGCACCGGTTCCGTAATCCATCAGGACAAAATTGGCCAGGTAAATGGGGATACGTCGTCCGTTGACAGGATTGATCCCATAGGAGCCGGTAAAAACCCCTTCTTTGACGAAATCATCGCTGGTACGTTTCGCCTTATCCTGAGTACGCACCCTGGCAATGAAGGCCTCAACCTCGGCCTTACATTCAGCGCTCACCAATTCCATGGCCAGGGGGTGCTCCGCCGCAAGGCTCATGAAAGTCGCACCGTACAGTGTATCCTGACGGGTGGTAAACACCTTGATCTTGAGATCGGAATCGGCCACCGGGAAGTCTATCTCGCAACCGGTAGAGCGACCGATCCAGTTGCGCTGCATGGTCAACACAGGTTCGGGCCACCCGCTCAGCTTGCTGGTATCGTCCAGCAATTCCTGGGCGTAATCGGTAATTTTGAAAAACCACTGCTCAAGCTCTTTTTGCTCGACAACGGTGCCGCAGCGCCAGCATGCATCATTTTCTACCTGCTCATTGGCCAGTACCGTCTGACACTCGGAACACCAGTTGACAAAGGAGCTTTTTTTATAAGCCAGTCCCTTCTCAAGCATTTTGAGAAAGATTAACTGCTCCCAGCGATAATATTCAGGATGGCAGGTGGCCACTTCACGGTCCCAGTCGTAGGAGAACCCCATCTTCTTAAGCTGGGCGCGCATATTGTCGATATTTTCGTAGGTCCACTTGCCGGGATGGGTTTTATGTTGAATGGCCGCATTTTCAGCCGGCATGCCAAACGCGTCCCAGCCCATGGGGTGTAATACGTTATACCCCTGCAAACGCTTGAACCGGGCGACCACATCGCCAATGGAGTAATTGCGGACATGGCCCATGTGAATGCGCCCAGAAGGGTAAGGAAACATCTCCAGCAGATAATACTTCTCTCGGGCATCCTTCTCCTTCGCCTTGAAGGTCCGATCCTGCTCCCAACGTTTCTGCCATTTACCTTCAATGCCACCAGCGTCGTAACGCTCTTCCATAAAAACCCTCCGCATCCACACGGATACCGATATAAACAGCAAAACCGGCCAACGCCGGTATCGATGATTCACGAAAATTACGAAGCCAGTCCATTCCAAACATAGCGTATGATCTCAGGAATAAACTGGCCGCATGCAATTCACATATTGCTCACTGCACCCCAAACATTCGCCAACGCTTGATTACTTTTCGCGATAAGTAATGCGTCCACGCGTCAGATCATAGGGGGACAATTCCACGGTCACCCTGTCGCCGGGCAGGATGCGGATATAAAACTTTCGCATCTTGCCTGAAATATGGGCCAAAATGGTGTGACCGTTGTCAAGTTTGACGCGGAACATGGCATTGGGAAGCGGCTCAACAACCTTCCCTTCGACTTCAATGGCTTCTTCTTTTGCCAACGCAACCTCCTCGCAATATTAAGCTAGCGTTATCAGTGAATAATTTGGATCAGACAAACAGCTCTATTTAACATGACCGGCCCGGGCATTGTCAACCCTTTGGCCGCGTCCGGAACGACACTCTTCGGCTTTCAGCTCTCTGCAATGTCTGTAGACAAACCCAGCAGACGCGAGGCTATCTCGACAACATTTCCGGCCTGCACCGGTTTGGTTATATACTCGGTCGCACCCAACGCCATGGCACGATCTCGATCCTCCTCAGCTCCTTCCGTAGTCACCATGACGACGGGAATATCCTTGGTACGCCGATCCCCGCGAAGCATGCGAACCAATTTCAATCCGTCCATGCCGGGCATGTTGACATCCGAAAAAATCAGAGAAAGGTTCTTGTTGGCGATGATCTTCAAAGCCTCCAGTCCATCGCTGGCTTCCATCACAACGATGCCGGGCAAACGGCGCAAAGACATGACCAACAGTTGCCGCATAATGGATGAATCTTCCACTACCAGAACATTGTAACCAGACATGGGTGCATACCTCCCTGATATTACTTGGTCAACAGATCCAGGAAACCCTGAATGGTTGTAAGTTTACGCTCCGATTCCGAATAGAGTTTGGAGGCGAAAATGGCCGTAGCGGCATGACCTGCAAGGAGTGTAAATAATTCGTAATCGATATCGGCAAAATGGCGCTTCTGCAGAAAAAGTTTATATACCGCCAGAACGCCGATAACCCGCTCTTTTATCTTCAGTGGGATACAGGCCAGCGGAGCATCGGATGTTGAAGAACCACCGTCCAGGCTTTGCGCAAAAAAACTCTCCCCGCTGAGGGCAACAACTCCCAGAGGCCCCTCCCCTAAAGAATAAACAGGCAACCTATTTACAGCCACACCTTCGCCGGCCACGGCTTGGAGGGTTTTGGAATTTTCGTCCAGCAGGAATATGGCAAACTCTTCTCCGCCGATAAGATTGATAATAATCTCAGAAATCGTCTTCAATACATCGCGAAAATCGAGAGTCGAATGCAATTGATAGGTGGCAATATACAGATTGGCCAGGCTGTTGTTTTCGGCCTCTATTTCCACATAGCGGTTGGCAAAATCGATATTTTCAGATTCAACACGTTCAATGCGCTGCAAAATACCCTGTTTTTCCCGCTCGAGTTCAGCAACTTGGGCCTTAAGACTTTCGACCTCGCGCATTGCTTGGCCGGCGCAACCGGACAAACGGCTCTGTTCCTCCTGCTGCACCAGTTGAAAACGCAGCTTTTCGTTTTCACGCAACAATTGCTGCGTGAATTCGGCGCCTTTTTTGAAAACGTGCAAAAACTCTTCGGCACGTTGCGTAACTTTACTCTGATCCTCTTTCTGACTCATGCTCTCCCCCAGCAGCAACGCAAGGTCGTTGTCATCTATATGCAATGCAACAGGCACCGACCTGCAGATCGATGCCAACCGCCCCACGCGCGGTATGGCACTCCACATTCTCCATACGGCTGCCCCGGTTACGTATTTCCCAAAAATTCATGACATCGAACGGAACCCACAGAAACGGTCTTCCTTGAAAACACCTCAGGGCAAAAAGCGCTGGATGGTCTCGATAACCATAGCGGATTTAAACGGTTTGGTAATATACCAGTCGGCGCCGACTTCCTGCCCACGGGAGAAGTCGTCCTGACATTTTTTGGCGGTGAGCATGATGACAGGTATATGACAGGTCTCTTCTGTCACCTTGATGATCCGGCAAACTTCAAACCCATCGATCTCGGGAAGCATAATGTCAAGCAGAACCAGATCGGGTTTTTCCGAAGCCATGGCTTCCAAAGCCGCCTTGCCATTGGACACCCCCTTGACATCGTACCCCTTGGAGGTCAACAGAATACTCTCCAACCGAAGGAGACTCTCCTCATCTTCGACAATCAGGATTTTTTTCCGGGTCACCATTCCACTCCTTTACACAACGGTGCGAAAATCGAGCATTGCAGCGAGATCCAGCACACTGATTTCACGTCCATCCCGGCAGACCGACCGAGACAAAAACAAACAGTCATGGGCAGGATGGTGCTCCTGCATACCGATTTTGCCCTCTTCGGTGACATGAAAAATCTGCCCAAGGCGCTCGACCATGACGGCAACGGTCCGATCTCCATAACGAGACACAATAACTGTCCCGCAACATTCCTCCCGGGCATGGGCGGCCCCGATCCTAAAACCGGCATCGAGCACCGGAACAATATGATCACGCCATATGAGGATACCGGCAATAAAAGAAGAGACATGCGGCACCGTAATCCAATCCGCGTCCTCTATTATCTCCACAACGTCTGTGATGTCCAGTGCATATTCATGCCCCTCCAGAAAAAAGGAGAGGAAATCGCTGGATCCGGTTGCCGAGGTCATCGGCTCCGCCCCGGATTCAGCTACCGTATTCGGCGAAGAACCTTCGCCGATACCGGCGACTGGTGGGGCGTTCTCGCCCGCAGCCAGCTTAGCCCGGCAAGTACCGGCAACGCGCGTAGGAGCACAGGACTTTTCTGCAGGCAACTGCTGACGGCCCGCCTCCCGGATCAGATGCCCGAGATCCAGCAACAACACCGGCCCGGTATCGATCAATTCCGCTACGGCCGAAAATCCGGGCACCGGTTTCAACAATTCGTCAAAAGGTCGGATCACCGATTCGCGACGCCCCCCCAGACCATCGACAATAATACCGGCCTGACGATCGCCGAGCCCTATAACCACCAAATAGGCGGGCCCGTTATGCGATCCGGCGGATGCGCGCAGATGTCGTCGCAGATCGAACAGTGGAAGCGATGTCTCAAGCCCCGGCATACCGTCAGGCACGCGGGATTGTCCACCGTCCTCTTCAAAAGGTTCTACATAGCGTACGCCCTCAAGGGCCATGGCGTACATCCTGTCCGCAATGTTGACAACCAAAACGGGCATGATCGTTTTGTGCACGGGCAACGTCAAGGACACCCTGGTTCCTTCTCCGAACCGCGAGTCGATAGCTGCCAGGCCGCCAAGAGCTTCCATTTGGCTGCGTACCACATCCATACCCACGCCACGCCCGGATAATTCAGTCGCTTTTCCACGCGTTGAAAAACCCGGCTGGAAAAGCAGGTCGTACAATTCCTGATCCGAATAATCGGCGCCATCGTTAATCAGGCCCAGATCGCAGCCTTTGGAACGCACATCCTGCAATTTGATGCCTCGACCGTCATCACGCACTTCGATAACGATCTGACCTCCCCGCCGACCGGCCTCAAGCACAATCCGACCTTCACGACTTTTGCCGGCGGCGATGCGCTGTTCGGGAGACTCGATACCGTGATCAATGGCATTACGCACCAGATGCAGCAACGGATCATGTAATTGTTCCAACACGTTACGATCGAGAGGCACCTCGTCGCCGCGCATATCCAGGCGCACTTCGTTACCGGAACGCCTTGAGGCATTCCGCACCACCCGTGTCATGCGTTGGAACAGAAAGCGTATCGGCATCATACGCGCATCGTTGAGCGATCTTTGAAGCCGCAACAGGCCGCGCTCGAGTTCCTGAAATGATCGTTCGACAAGCTCTTTGGAGCCGTCCTCCCCATTTTTTGCGACCTGCTGATAAAACCGTTTAAGTTGCGCCTGCTCAAGCACCAGGTTTTTGGCTATCTCCAGCAGTTCGTCGAGGCGGCCCTTATCGACACGTATCACCTGAGATGTTCCACTGTTTGCCGGTTGCACCGACGACGCATCAGAACTTGAATTCATGGCTCCGCGCAAATTGACGGCACGCACTCTTAGCCGATACTCAGCCGGAAAATGACCGGCCGTACTTTCAGGCAAAGCACCGCAAAACAACAGGTGAAAATCAACCGCATCAGCGGTTCCGAGCCCAGCCGGCATAGTGGCGATAAGCTCCCCATGAATCCGCAGTAATTGCTCGAACTCAGCCAGTAAAGATTGAAAGGACTCCAGAGGCAGACAACAACTGATCAAAAAAACAGGTTTACTCCGCTCAAGACACCATTGCAGCCGATAGCACTCAAAACCGGTAAGGGATTTGAACAGATCCGGATCGAGGGTTGTTGAAGAAGGGGAAAGCGTCGATGAAACCTCTGAACTTTTATCCAGCAGTCCCACGAGGGATAAAATAAACCGGTCACACCGTTTGATCGCATCCGGACGCTGATGTACCAGCCCGCCCAAGAGCATGACCGATTCCGAAAGGGCTTCAAGGAAGGAATCGCCGAGTTGCATACGCCCCATGCGGAACGCATCGAGAAAAGTCTCCAGAAGATGAGACAGCCTGCTCGCCTGATCCAGGCCGACTGCCGCACAGAGCCCTTTCAAGGTATGCAACCTGCGGAAAAGCCGATGGACAAGATCCGCAACGGCAGAGGGATCGCCATGCTGCTGTAACAATTCGGCCAAATCGCCACGAACAGCTTCGAGAAGGTCCTCGGCTTCGCTGACAAACTCAAGATCGGGATCCAACAACCAGCCCCCCTACAAACCAAGAACCAAGATACCTACCGTCTGCGAAGCTGCTTGAACACGCAGATTCGGCTACACACGGCATACCGCGCCGGTTAAAAGAGAAAAATTCTTGTTCGACAACAGTCAGATCTCAAGTTTATCAGCCAGGAAGGTGGTCCGGCAGCAGCAGGGACATCAGGGACAAACCACATATCGTGGATGAACCACTAACCACCGTGCGAACCAAGAAGCCTGCCTTCAAGGAGCGCTTTCTCCATGGCCATACCCGCTTGGGAGAGAAAGATTTCCAGCGCTTCCGTATTGCCCACCGAGGTATGATCCGGCAGATTATCGCCGTACAGAATGGCGACCACACGGCCCTCGCTGAAAATAGGCCCTAGAAAGACCTCCTTGGGCACCTCGCCCCCAAGAGCGACGCACAAGGATTCATCTTCACGGCCATCACCAAAACGGGTCCGTACAGGACGTGGATTGCCAAGCAATCGGCTTAATATCGAATCGCCGTCACGGGGAATGACAATATTTCGAATAGCCTCATCCGTTTCCCCTTCCTGCAACGTCACACCGAACTGACCGAGACCGACGATATTATCCTCTTTGACAGAGAAAATAACCGCCCGATTCATCACTTCGCTGGCAAAACGCAGCACCAGCAGAATGATACCTCCACCCAGCGCAGGATTATTCAACTCCTCGAGCATCCCCCGAAGCAGATGCAAGCCGGGAGAATTCCGATACGGCTTGGAGGCTTCGGTTTCAGGAAGCGACTTCTGTTGTCCGGATGCAGACTGTTGCCCCTCCTCCGGCAGAATGGCAACGGGCGCATCAACGACATTAAGTGCGGCAAACATGACCTGACTGAAATGATCCATGGCCCGACTCTGGCCGATTTCACCCATATCGGAAGATTGCGGCTTGGAAAAAATTTCCGGTAAGCCCAATGCCCAGACTTTACTTTCCGCATCGGAACAGCAGTGATCCGACAAGGGCAGCACGCGCATATCCGGATAGGCATGACAAACCTTTTCCAGCAATTCAAGCCCACCGAGCATGCCTACACCATCCAAACGAGGCATGACAAGGTCGATGACCGCGATCGGACAAATCCCTTCCATACGCGCTTTTTTAAGACTGATCCAAAAATCCGCTGCCGTCTCGAATAATTGGACGGTCATGCCTCTCCGCGTAAGATAGGCGCCCAATTCCTGTCGCAAACAGGGATCATCATCGACAATCCATACGGGTGCGGTGAACGTCTGTTTCGAGCCATGCTCATCGAAAACCCCACTGTTGCCCGCGCTTGCGGAAACATCGGCAGCCCGGTCCGGCGAGCCTGGCTGCGCCTGGAGGCCGTCCATCAGACCTTTACCGAGCAACAGATGCGTGTTTTCGCCGGGTGGAGGCAAAATACCATCATCCTCGCACAGATCGAAACTGAACGCGCCTTCCGTCCAGGAGGTCAATTCCTGCATGAACCGGTGGGCGACCTGGCGACTTACGTTCTCCACAAGATCCTGCGAAACACCGTAGCGACGCACAAGAATCGTCGCCAGGCAAGGTGCATCATCATCGCTAAGCGCTGCAACAGCCCGGTCGATGACGACCGGATCTACAGCAGATTGGCGTTGCAACTCGGCAATCAACGCCGGCAACACATACTCGGACGATAAACGGACAACCTCTCCATGCCAAAAAGCTATCGTCCACTGCTGATCGCGACCGCATACAGTCAACTGTCCGGATTTACGACTTAGATGGATGATCTTAAGGATGTCATCCAAGCTGAGATCTGCCAGTTGGCCGACCAAACTCATGGATCCCGCCTCTCTTGAATTTTATCGCCGCCCCATCGGTCTCAGTCACCAGGGCAGTCTTTCTAACGCGAAACAACATCGGAACCGACAAACTCACTCACGTGCATTGCGATCCTTGAATTTCAACCGAATGGGACACCCGGAAAACCCGAATGCTTCGCGCAATTTATTGGAAAGATAACGTTCATAGGAAAAATGAACTCCGGTAGCACGATTGCCGAAAACCACAAACGAAGGGGGCCGCACACCGGTTTGCGTCATATAGTAAAATTTCAGCCGCTTACCTTGAACCATCGGCGGGGCATGGGAGAGCACGGCCTCTTCAAGGACCCTGTTCAGCACCCCGGTCGGCACCTGGCGATTGAATTCGATGGCAACCTTTTCCACCTCGGCCATAATCTTGGAAACACGCTGGCCGCTCAAGGCGGATACAAATATAATCGGCGCAAACGGGAGAAACTTAAATGCATGCCGAACTTTTTCGGTATATTGCTTCATGGTTCCATGGTCTTTGGTCACCAAATCCCATTTATTTACCACCAGCAACACCGCCCGGCCACGTTCCAGAGCATACCCGGCAACCGTCAGGTCCTGTTCGGTAACACCTTCTTCGGCATCGATCACCACCAACACCACATGGGCCCGTTCCATGGCTTTGAGCGACTGGATGACGCTGTATTTTTCCAGCTTTTGCTGCACCCGCCCCTTACGCCGGATACCAGCGGTATCGATCAATACGTAGCTCTTTTTGTTGTAGACAAAAGGCGTGTCGATACTGTCGCGCGTGGTACCGGCGGTCGGATTGGCGACCAGCCTTTCGACGCCGATCATGCGATTGATAAGGGACGACTTGCCGACATTGGGGCGTCCGATAACGGCAAGACGCGTCTCCTCACAACTGCGGGCATCGAGTTTTGCCGGTGCCGGCAGTGCGGCAAGTACGGCCGCCATCAAATCGTCCATGCCTCGGCCATGCTCGGCAGAAACGGTATAAAGCTGATCTACACCCAACGCATAGAATTCGCTGGCAGCCGCCTCATGCGAATCCCCATCCACCTTGTTGACGACATACAGAACCGGCTTGCCACTGCGACGCAACATACCAGCGACCTCATCGTCCGACGGCGTCAGGCCCTCCTTGGCATCCACCACAAACAGGATGACGTCAGCCTCCTCAACGGCCAGTTCAGACTGCTCACGCATCTGTTTCAACAGCCGATTTTGACTGGCGGGCTCGAAGCCCCCCGTATCGATAAGCACGAACGGCGTCCCGTAGCGGGTCACCTGGGCATAGTTCCTGTCGCGTGTGACACCGGGATAATCCTCGACAATGGCGCGCCGCGTACCGAGAATGCGGTTAAAAAGTGTGGATTTGCCGACATTCGGCCGGCCAACTATTGCAACAACTGACATGAGTAAACCTGCAAGGTTGTAGATGTTTAGATCAGCATGATGACGGATCCCCTCCCGAACCGGTTCATAGCATCAGGATGGGAGTCCGACCGTTTATATGGCTCGAAAACCTTCGACGAACCGCGCACAAGGCGCCGCCCTCGAGGCATCGACCAATGACGCTTACTCGAAACCGAAACGCTTGAGTTGCCGGCGTTCTTCGGTCCAGTTTTTTTCGACCTTGACCAGCAGATCCAAAAACACCCGGGTTCCCAACATACGTTCAATGTCGTAGCGCGCCGCTTTTCCAATGGATTTGATCTTTTCCCCGCCACGACCAAGCACGATCTTTTTATGCCCTTCCCGCGACACATAAATGCATGCTTCGATCACCACCAGGTTCTTTTCGGGTTTCTCCTCGAAATGATCCACCTCGACCGCAACACCATGAGGAATCTCCTGGTGGGTCTGTTTGAGGATCTGTTCGCGAATCATTTCCGCAACAATAAACCGCTCGGGCAGATCGGTCACCATATCTTCCGCATAATAACGCGGTCCCTCGGGAAGATATTTAACCAGCGACGAAACCAGCTGCTCGGTCCCCTCCCCCGTCAGGGCGGAGACAGGTATGATTTCGCTGAATGCATACTTGCCGGTGTAAGCCTCGATCAGAGGCAGCAACTCGGGGCGATGGATCAGATCGACCTTGTTAATGACCAGAATCACCGGAACGTTGCTGCGACTCACCTGTTCCAGCACATAATCGTCACCTCCGCCCAAACGATCATTGGCCTCGACCAGCATGAGCACCACGTCAACATCGCCGCAGGTACTCAAAGCCTGATCTACCATGTAACGGTTGAGCATGCCTTTGGCCTTGTGCACCCCCGGCGTATCGAGAAACAGTACCTGGGCATCAGGCTGGTTGTAGATACCGAGAATGCGATTGCGCGTCGTCTGCGGCTTATTCGAAGTGATGGCGATTTTCTGCCCCAGGACAGAATTGAGCAAGGTCGATTTACCGACATTTGGCCGCCCGATAATGGCAACAAAACCTGATCGAAATGGCTTTTCGGACCGATTTTCAGTATTCAAAGTATTTTGTACTCCCTGTAAAAACTGCCGGCAGCAGCTGCCGTCAGCCGACAGTTATGGATAAAGGCTGCAAATAACAGGCCTTTGACATCATATCGTAGTTATGGCCCTTCACCACAAAGTTTTGGCGGGCCGGAGCGCCTTTAGCGACGATTTCAAAAGAACCGAAACGTCGCTTCAAATAGTCGATATTCGACCTACGGTGACCAAGAGCGTCACTCAGGTCCGCAAAAGCTACATCCACCTGCCGTTCCCCGGTCTGGGAAGCCACGGATTCCAGAGCCCGGCGCCAGATTCGGGATCGAACCAATTGGCCGAAGGCCGGATGATAAGGACCTGCAACAACAGCATCTCCGGTATCCAGTTCGACGGATGCCTGCAGGCCGATTCGAATAACCGGCATACCGACCCTGTGGCAATGCCACATCAGTTCGGCACACAGTTCAACGGCCTCCTCAAGGGTCCACGGTATGTACTCACCTTGCCGCCAGAGTATCTCGAGATCCGTCCCGGCTATCACCACGGTCGGATAGATCCGCAAAAAATCCGGTCTCAGATCCAGGGCACAGGCAAGAGAATAACGGGCCTCTTCCAAACTGCCGCCTGGCAACCCCGGCATCAACTGCAATCCGATCCGGATACCTGCATCGCGCAACAATCCGACAGCATCCCGGGCGGCCTGCGGCCCATGACCGCGCGCCGCCTTTTCAAGAACACGCGCTGAAAACGATTGGCAGCCAAGCTCAACAGTCGTAACCCCCAGAGCAGCAAGACGGGCCACCACATCAAAACCGCAGGCATCCGGTCGCGTCGAAATACGGACCCCGGAAACCCTCCCGGCGGCTATATAAGGCGAAACACACCTCAGATATTCCAGCTGCAAGGAAGCATCGAGCAGCGTAAAGCTGCCGCCGTAAAAAGCCACCTCACCGTCACCGCACAAAGGCAACATGCTATCGAGTTGTTGAGATACCTGCGCAGGGGCGGGAGCGGAAACGACACCGCTTATACGATGTTGCTCGCAAAATACACAACGATGCTTGCAACCTTGATGAGGAATAAAAAAGGGATAAACAGTCATATGCCAAGGTCCCGATTCTGCATCAGGCGACGCCGGGCCAGCGCAGCATCAGCGCCTTTCCGGAAATCGCCAAAGGCAGCATCAACGGGCTCACTCTTCCAGATACTCCAACGCCTGTTTGGCTGCTGCCTGTTCAGCGGACTTTTTACTGCGCCCCTGCCCCTGGCCGATACAGGAACCCCGGAAATGCGCCTCGACCGAGTAGGAACGCTGATGGGGCGGCCCGTCCGCATGAATCAGAACGTACTGGGGGACATCTCCGAACCTTGCCTGCAGGCGTTCCTGCAAGCGGGTTTTGTAATCCACACCTGTCTTGCGACGTGCGGCACGCTGAATATGGGGAATGAACAAGGCCTCGATGACCCGCCGAACACTGTCAAAACCGCCGTCACAAAAAACAGCACCAAGCAATGCTTCCATGGTATTGGCCAGCAAGCTGCTTTTTTGCCGACCGCCGCTGCGCTCTTCCCCTTTGCCGAGACGCATATAATCACCCAGACAGATCGCTTTACCGATAACCGTCAGACCTTTTTCGCTGACGACTTCTGAGCGAATACGGGTTAATTCTCCTTCGGGCAGGTGGGGAAAAGTACGGAAAATGTAGTGGCTGACAACCACCCCCAACACCGCGTCACCGAGGAATTCGAGTCTTTCGTTGTCAGGCTCGGTCCGGTCGTTCTGTTCGTTGCTGAAAGATTTATGTGTCAAAGCTTCCAGCAAAAGAGCCTGGTTATCAAACACATAATCAATGGTATCTTCCAACAACGCGGCACTTTTAGCTTCGAGCAAAACTCCCCTCCGATGACGTCATGCCGATCGACAAAACAAGCGAACCAGCAGTATAACCAAAATCATGCAACGACCGCAATGCTTGCGACAATCCACACCGCGCGGCACTACCGATGCTCTTGCTTTTGCAAGTATGCCACAAAAAAACAAAAGGGCTGGCCATATATGCCAACCCTCGGAGTCTCTGGCGCGCCAGGAAGGACTCGAACCCTCGACCCTGTGATTAGAAGTCACATGCTCTATCCAGCTGAGCTACTGGCGCAAAAAAATGGTCGGGGAGACAGGATTCGAACCTGCGACATCGAGTTCCCAAAACTCGCGCGCTACCAAGCTGCGCCACTCCCCGACAAGAACGAATCTTCTAACACGAGCCGCTCCATTTTGCAACCCAAAAGACTCGACATTCCTTTTTAACAGCCTATCGGCGAAATTCCACTGACGGCATATCCGATTCAAGGAAGCGGCTTGTACCAGACGTTCATGCTCTCCAATCGGCCACAGATCTGGGTATTGTTACGCAAAGTACCACCAAATCGATAACCGGCCCGAGCAAAGGTTATATTCATACCGTAGGAATAGGCCCTGGCGATGGTAAAAGCCGTCCGTATACCATCACCCTTTATTTCCTGCTCCATAAAAGCCAGCAGAGCCTGCGCAAACCCATTCCCCCGGCAAGAGGGCAAGGTGGCAAAATCGGTCATTTCGGCATGCCCGGCAGTCCGATCCATTTCCGCGGAGGCCAGAGCCACCAGACGACCTTCATGCCAGACGCCAAAATAGCGCACATGATCGCGCATCGTCTCGAGCAGGTAGGCAGGATCATGAATGGGGAACGGGTAACTGGCGAACACCTCCCGGTAAACCGCCGCTGCGGCCTCAACATCCGACTCGATCAGGGAACGAAGGACATAACCTTCCGGCAACGAAGGGCACGTTTCATTTTGCCTGCCAGCCCTACCTTTAGCATGGGCTTTGGCCAGCACATCCTTCACCAGATCAGCGTGGGACTCAATGTTACGCTCGGGCTGCAGAAACTTCCCCAGCATCACTCCCTCTTCCTGCCCATGGTACAGCTGAGGAATGCGCGCTTCCGCCAGATAACCCCGATTCAAAAAAAACGAACTGGCGCTTACGGGAACCTTGGCAAAGATCTTGGTATATCCATGCCGCGCCGCCAGATCGTCAAGTTTATCGACAATTCCGGGACAATCTCGGGAAGCAAGCTTCATGAGATAAATGCGTTCACTGTTGGAGCCATGTTGTATCAGGGAGTCGCCGATCCGCTCCATCCGATCAGTCATCTCCCCGCCTCTCCATGCGCTCGTTGTCCTCCGGTGTCAAGGAGATGGTATCATCGTGATCCGACAACAACTTGACGAGACCGGTCGCCTCGCATTCTTCCGCGCCCTTGAGCTTAAGCTGAAGATGACAATCGGAGCAATGACGATCACAAAAAATCGGCTCGTAACTATGAGGCTCCTGATAGGTGGTGATGACCCCTTCGTAATTTCGCAAAATCACTTTATTGGTCGACAACGAAACCAGGTAATTCGGATTCAGCGGGATCTTACCACCGCCGCCCGGCGCATCGACAACATACGTCGGAATGGCAAAACCGCTGGTATGACCGATAAGGCTCTCCATGATTTCGATGCCTTTCCCGACCGGTGTACGAAAGTGCATCAGACCTTCGGAAAGATCGCACTGGTACAGGTAATAGGGACGCACACGGTTATCGACCAGACGATGCATCAGTTCCTTGATGATACGGGGACAATCGTTCACACCGGCCAGCAACACGGTCTGGTTGCCCAGGGGAATTCCGGCATCCGCCAGTTTGCGCAAAGCCGCCCGCGCCGAGGACGTAAGCTCGCGGGGATGATTGAAATGGGTATTGACCCACACCGGGTGATGTTTGCGCAACATGTCGACCAGGTCATCGGTAATGCGATAGGGCAGGACAACCGGCATCCGGGTACCGATACGTATGACCTGAACATGGGGAATATTTCGCAATGCCGTCAGAATCCAGTCCAGATACTCATCCGAAAGCATCAGCGGATCGCCACCGGACAGCAATACGTCGCGGATCTGGGGATTCTCGGCGATATATTCAAGACCCTGCTTGATTTCTTCCCGTCCGGGGATGGAATCCTGATCGCCAACTTTTCGCTTGCGCGTGCAATGGCGGCAGTACATGGCGCACAGATTGCTCACGTGAAACAGGACACGATCCGGATAACGATGGGTAATCCCGGGCACCGGACTGTCCTTGTCTTCCGCAAGGGGGTCGGCCATTTCGCGAGGGTCCACCTCCAACTCATGGGGGGACGGAAATGACTGAATAAAAACGGGGTCGTTTTGATAATCTTCGGGATCAATAAGGGATGCGTAATATGGAGTGATGGAGAGTGGGAATTTTTCGAGTGTTAACGCAACGTTTTCACGAAATTTAGGGTCAAGCTTGATACCCGTTATACGTTCGAATGTATCGATATCTTGAATAGCATGCTTAGCATGCCATTTCCAGTCCTCCCAATGATTTGTAAATGTATCTTTGCCACCGAATTTTTTAGCTATCTTCCTCTGATTCTGCAATAAAATTGTTCTTCTCCTTTCCTGGTTAAAATGCGGGTTAACGTAACATGCCCCTGACAAATCTGTCAAATCGACTAAAAAATTGCTTTAATTTTATCCATATTTTTCTGATATCACGGATGCAATCCGCACAAATTTTTAGTAAAATTATCGGCGTATTTTTGAATCAAGAACAATAATTAAAATAACAAAAACTGTAAATTATATTTATAGCCGCTATTATGATTGGTCGAACTACAAGACATCAAAAACTAACAGATTTTGTAAATAATCATAATCAAAAGTAAACGACAATAAATTCAACCGTAAAATACGTATTAAACCGACGGATCATAATCGGATAAAAGGATACATATTTATGCTACACGGAGCCTTGCCACCGACATCCCCCAAATGTACATGGCCACAAAATAGCGAAAATCAAAAAATATTCAAAATGGCACAGACGATGTTGAAACAAAGGAAAAGCACAGAAAAGTGCTATTTGTGTAGCGGGAAGAGATATGATCAGGGGAAAATATCAGACAGGAGTGAATGGGGCGGCAATAATCGGATTACGCGAAATTACGGAGCATTTTTACTCCCACAGATTACGATATTTAACTTCACCTATTATAACGTAACTACATGAATAATATGATTTTTACCACATGCAAGACAGTTCATCCAGCAATGAAAATGCGTTCGAAACCCAACACCCAACACTTTAGGGTTTTTAGGATGCAATCGCACCGCCTACCCCTGGCAGCAACACTACAAGCCCAGCATCAGGTGACGACGGTTCCGATACAAGCCTTTAAATGATATTTTTCTTACGGGCAACCGCCACAGCCTCCATGCGATTACCGACTTCAAGCTTTTTAAAAATCCTTTGTACATGGGTTTTGATCGTTTCGATACTGACGAATTGAATCTGGGCAATTTCGTTGTTGGTTTTTCCCTCGGCAATATGTTTCAGCACCTTGATTTCGGTTTTGGTCAGATTGTGCTCCGCCCCGCCGTCATCCTGCCGTTGACGCCATTTCACCGCGAGGTTCAACAGATAGGGGGAATGGCTTTCCCGACCTGCGGCAAAATCTTCGATAATCTTGATCAGTTCATCGATCTTGGTATTTTTGGCCACATACCCGTTGGCCCCTTCCATCATGGCCTCCTGAATATATTCCTTTTTGGTATAGGTGGACAAAACGATGATTCTCATGTCCGGCAGGGTTTTACGCAACACGCGGATAGCTTCAATACCTGACAGTCCCGGCATATCGACATCCATAAGTACGACATCCGGCGGATTTTGATTGATGGCATTGACCGCATCAAACCCGTTGTCGGCTTCGCCTATGATTTTGATGTTCTGCTTCGATTCAAGATACATGCTCAGACCGATCCTCAAAATAGGATGGTCATCGGCAATAAAAACAGTAATCGATTGTGCCTCACTCATGCTCATCCCCCCTCGGAACGATGTACTGCTGCCCGGTTGAAACAGGAATACGAAAGCGGAAACGCCCCCCCGTAACCTCTTCACCTTCATCATTGACATAAGGCGACTCCACCCAAATCCTGCCGCCATGAGCCTCGACAACCATCTTGCTGAAAGTTAACCCCAGCCCCACTCCGCGACGTTCATCTCTGTTGCGGATGCTGGTGGTATAAAACTTTTCGAAAATAAGCGCCTGCTTCTCCTTATCGATCCCCTTGCCCTGATCATCGATGGTCACCAGGATATAATCCCCCTGCTCATCGCTGGAAAGTTGCTCCGCCTTGACAACGATTTCACCGCCTAACGGACTGAAACGAACGGCATTTTCCAGCAAGTTCACGCAGGTGCGCTGCAAACGGCTCCAGTCCGCCAACATCCGCACACCGGCCCTGCCGGGTTGAAAGCGTATGCGTATTTTCTTGTCATCGGCGGAGAAACCGACATGTTGAATACTTTCGACCAGAGTGGCATCCATGTCCCCAGGCATCTGACACAGATTCAGACCCGTGCATTCGTCCAGAAAAATATCGAGAAAATTCGAAACCATCCCCGAGAGTTTGTGCGTCGAATTCAGCGCCAGAGCCACCATCTCGTCGCCTCGATGGTTCAGGGAACCGAGATGGCCGTCCAGCATCAATTCCAGCACCCTCTGAGTGGACAGAATCGGATTGCCCATGTCGTGGGTGAGCATGCCGATCAGGTCCTCCTTCATTTTTTCGACCTTTTTTTCCTGGGTAACGTCGCGCAGCACAGTGACATACCCCATAGCTTCCCGTTTACTGAGAAAGATCTCCCGGAATGAAGCCTGGGCATAGAATATCTGGCCATTGGGCCGGAAAACTTCAAATACCGGAGGCATTTCAGAAGCGGCGTGTTGCTTCTTACAGGTCAGATGTTCGCGAAAATCCTCGGGGCGGGCGAAGAATTCAAAAATCGGCTGACCGACAATGGATGAGGACTCACGTCCGAACATTTTTATGGCGGCTTTGTTGATCAACGTCACGGTGCCGTCAAGATCGGTGGAGATAATCGCCTCCGAAACGCTGTTGATGATGTTATGCAGATTTTTTTGGTAGGCCTTCTTGGACAGGTATTTCTGGATCGCCAGCGAACTGATGGTTTTGGCGATGGTACACATCAAATTTACGGCGGACTGCAACCGCTCGTAACTCATCACGGGCACTTCATGCAAGGCCTTGAGATATCCGGCTACATCCTCAATGCCGATCCTCCTGGCCGCATCGACGGCTTTGTCCACGGCGATGGGCTTGGTCAGCACCTGCCCCATGACCAGCGTCGCGACATGATAGCCTTCGACGATAATCGGCGTTGCGCTGTCCATAAGCCCGGCATTCAGGCATTTATAAATGAAGGGTTTTCCTATCTTCTTGCTCTCTTCGCCACCGAACCGGTCGCTGGCATAGCACTTTGCCCGGCCTATGGGTGTCGAACGACAATATTCTTTACATACTCGGGAGAAATTATGTTCCCTGGTGATCGGCTGTCCGTCCAGGTCGACCAGAACCGAGGCGACGCGTGTTGCCTTGGTAAAGTCCCGTACTATTTCCTCGAGAACATCTTTTTCTATCAGATCAAGGATTTTTATCTGCTGACTGGCCACACCCTCTCCTTCGATCATCAATGAGTTCATCGGGCTGTTTCGCCCACTCCGTAAACATCTCCAGTAAGAGTATTTTTCTCCTTAATTAATAACACGAGCACCGATTTGCCCCAAAGGGAAATTGCGTTTACGGCAAAGGGTGACACCTTAAATCACTACTTCGGGGGACAAATGATGCATTTTTGTGGCGTTCGGCAGGGGGGTGAGATTCAGAATCACTATAGTGGGGGACGGTTTTGGCTTTTTGTAGCGATTGTTATTGAACGCCTACTGACCTAAAAATATACCTGCGCGCAACACAACGACCCGAAACAAGGAACATTACAAAAAAGGACGTACGTCAACCGTTCGCAAATCGTTCAACCCTTACAATCACTTTTATTCAATGTGCATCCAGGAAAGGTAAAAACAATGGCTCCATGGTCTGTAGACACGCTTTTACTTTGCTTTGGTGGTGGTATCGTCGGTGCGGCCCTCGGCGGACTGTTCTCTTTCGGCATTTGCGGCCTTATCGTTCTGGCCGGTTGTTTCGTCATCCTTAACGGCGGTTCCGAATTCCTTCTCATGCAGGTCGGCCTGGGACCCATTTTCGCCCCCCACACCGGAGGTTTTGCTGCAGGCGTGGCGGCGGTTGCTTACGCCGCAGGCATCAAGAAGAACCTCGCGAGCGGCAGCGGCAAGGACATCCTCTCACCACTTATGGGCACCTCCTGGGATGTCCTGCTGGTCGGCGGTGTTTTTGCGGTATTCGGTCATGTACTGCTGCAACTGCTGGTCAAAATCCCATTTGTCAACTCGGCGGATTGCATCGCCCTGAGTGTTGTCATCACGGCATGTGTGGCACGGTTGCTGTTCCTCAAGGAATTGCCCTGGGGCAATGGCGCATCGATACGCGAACATGGCTTATTGAGCACCAACGATGGCGCCCTGTCGTGGGTTCCCTGGATGGCGCAACCTGCCCGCCTGATGGTCTTCAGCTTCGGCGTTGGCCTGCTGTCGGCAGCCATGGCCATGGGAACCAAAAATGTCCTCGACCCCATGGTGGTTCAGGGTACCGTCTCGGCCACCGGCGCCTTTGTTGTTCCCTTGATCTTTGCCTGGGGCATCGCCGCGATCAGCCTGTTCGGGCTGGAACTGGGTACCGGCGAAGTCCAGAAATTCCCGGTCTGGCACTGCCAGGCTATCCTCAGCGCCCTGGCCTTCCTGCTCTTCAACTCCCTGGTCCTGGCCGCCATCGTCGGCGTACTGGCGGGACTGCTGCAGGAATTGGTAGCTCGAGCCATGTGGAACCACGGCTCAACGCATATCGATCCGCCGGCCGGTGCCATCGCCGTCGGTACCTTGATCCTGAACCTGGCACACGGCTTCATAAAATAGCACATGTAATATCCGGCGGGAATTCCCGCCGGAATAAACATCCGCTTTTGGCAGCAATTAAATAGCATTCGGCAGGGCATGCTTATCTGCTGAATAAAACAGACATCTCAAAACCCGTCAAAAGGAGAAAACATGTCTATCCAAGTAAAAGTTAACCCCGCTGTCGCATCTCAAGGTCCGACCGAACGCGTCGAAAAAATCAAAGCCCGGTTCCTGGCCACGACTCCGGAAATCTGCGCCGAAAGGGCCAAGCTGATCACCGAATCCTACAAGGAGACCGAAGGTCAGCCCATGAGCATCCGCCGCGCCAAGGCGCTGGAAAAGATCCTCCTGGAAATGTCGGTCTACATCGACGACGACGAACTGATCGTCGGCAACCAGTGCAGCATGCCCCGCTCCGCTCCGATCTATCCCGAATTCTCCTGCGAATGGGTGGAAGATGAACTCGACCGCCTGGCCAAGCGCAGCGCCGATGTTTTCCTGATCAGCGAAGACGTCAAGAAAACCCTTCGCGAAGATGTCTTCCCCTACTGGAAAGGCAAAACCAACCACGAGATCGCTACCGCGCTGATGAAGCAGGAAGCCATCGACGCCGGCAATGCGGTTGTCTACACCGTCGGTAACTACTACTTCAATGGCGTCGGCCACATTTCGGCCAACTACGGCAAGGTCATGAACCAGGGTCTCAACAGCGTCATCGCCAAAGCCGAAGCCGCCAAGGAAAAGTTCGACTTCGCCGACGCTCACCAGATGAAATCGCTGCACTTCCTTGAATCGACCATCATCGCCAACAAGGCCGTGATCGCCTTTGCCAATCGCTTTGCCGACGAAGCCGAGAGCCTCGCCGCAGCGGAGAAAAACGCCGCCCGCAAAGCCGAACTGCTCGAGATCGCCCGTATCTGCCGTAAGGTACCGGCCGAGCCTGCTGAAACCTTCCAGGAAGCAGTGCAGGCTTTCTGGTTCATCCACCTGGTCATCCAGATCGAATCCAACGGGCACTCCATCTCGCCCATGCGCTTCGACCAGTATTGTTACCCCTTCTACGCGGCCAGCAAAAACTCCTTGTCGGACGAAAAAGCTCAGGAAATGCTTGACCTTTTATGGCTTAAATTCAACGGCCTCAACAAAGTACGCGACGAAAACTCCACCATGGCTTTCGCCGGCTATCCGATGTTCATGAACATCATCGTCGGCGGCGTGGATCGCGAAGGCAAGGATGCGACCAACGAGCTGTCTCTGATGCTCCTGCAGTGCGCTGCCAATACCAAGCTCTACGCGCCTTCCCTGTCCATCCGTGTCCATGAAGGAACTCCGGACGTGCTGTACATGAAAGCCGCCGAAGTCAGCCGCATGGGTCTGGGCGTACCGGCTTACTTCAACGACCGCACCATCATTCCGGCCCTGCTGTCCCGCGGCCTGACCCTGGAAGACGCCCGTGACTACGGCATCATCGGCTGCGTCGAGCCGCAGGTGGGCGGCAAAACCGAAGGCTGGCACGATGCCGCTTTCTTCAACATGGCCAAAGTCGTTGAGCTGACCCTTAACAACGGTTACGACAAACGTACCGAAATGCAGGTCGGTCCCAAAACCGGCGACGTCACCGAAATGAAGAGTTTTGACGACGTCATGGCCGCCTATGCCAAGCAGATGGAATATTTCGTCGGCCTGATGTGTCATGCCGACAACATGGTCGATCTGGCCCACGGCCAGAATGTCCCCCTGCCCTTCCTCTCCAGCCTGGTCGAAGACTGCATCGGCCGCGGCAAGTCGTTGCAGGAAGGCGGCGCCATCTACAACTTCAGCGGCCCGCAGGGCGTGGGCGTGGCCAATGCCGGCGACTCCCTGACCGCCATCAAAAAGCTGTGCTTCGATGACAAAGTCATCAGCCTGCCGGAGCTCAAGGAAGTTCTCGACAAGGACTTCGCAGGTGCCGAGGAAATCCGCCAGATGGTCATCAACCGCGCGCCCAAGTACGGCAACGACGATGACTATGCCGATGAAATCGCCGTCGAATCGGCCAATATCTACTGCGCCGAAGTCAACAAATACCGCAACCCCCGCGGCGGCCAGTTCCAGCCCGGCCTCTACCCGGCATCCGCCAACGTGCCTTTCGGCGGCGTTGTTGAAGCGACTCCGGACGGCCGTAAAAAAGGCACCCCCCTGGCTGACGGCGTGTCCCCCATCGGCGGTGCGGACATCTCCGGCCCGACCGCTACGGTCAACTCGGTCGCCAAACTGGACCATGAAGTCACCTCCAACGGCACCCTGCTCAATCAGAAGTTCCACCCCAATGCCGTCAAGGGTGAGGAAGGCCTGCGCAACCTTATCGCAGTGACCGAAACCTACTTCAAAAACGGCGGGTTCCACGTGCAGTACAACGTCATCGACCGCAACACGCTGCTCGACGCCCAGAAAAAACCCGAAGATTTCAAAGGGCTGGTAGTACGTGTCGCCGGTTACAGCGCATTCTTCACCGCGCTGGACAAATCGCTGCAGGACGACATCATTTCCCGTACCGAGCAGGTCTTTTAAGTTATCCGACCTGATGCGAAACCAGGGGCCGGATCTTCCGGATCCGGCCCCGCCCGGGAAATGAGTACACCGTAAAACCTGGAGAATGACCATGAACTGGAGACAAAAGGTCCTCGATTTTGACCATATCGGCGATCGCGGTGAAGGCCTCAAAGGGCTGGTTTTCGATATACAGAAGTTCGCCATCCATGACGGCGGCGGCATTCGCACCCTGGTTTTCCTCAAAGGCTGCCCCCTTGTGTGCCCATGGTGCTCCAATCCGGAATCCCTCGCCGGCAAACCGGAAATAACCTTCGTCAGCAACAACTGTATCGGCTGCGGCAAATGTCTGGAAGTCTGCAAGGCCGGAGCCATCCGCAAAGACGAAACCGGGGCCAAAGGGCTGATCATCGACAGGGACCGCTGCACTCTGTGCGGGCAATGCGCTAAATTCTGCTATGCCGGAGCAATCAATATCATTGGCCGCTACCTGTCGGTACCGGAGTTGGTGACCATGATCGAACGCGACCGGAAATTCTACGAGCAAAGCAACGGTGGCGTTACCTTTTCAGGCGGTGAACCGACAGCACAGCCCGAGTTCCTCAAGGCCGCCTTGCAAGCCATTCAGGCCAGAGGCATTCACACCGCCATCGAAACCAGTTCATTCGTAGCATGGGAAACCTTCGCTTCCATTCTGGAAAATGTCGATCTGGTACTGACCGACATAAAACACATGGACGACGCCGAGCACAAACGGCTTACAGGGGTTTCCAACAAGGTCATCCTCGAAAATATTCGCAACATCTCCAGGCTTGGCATTCCGATTAAAATCCGTCTACCACTGATCCCCGGCTTCAACGATTCTGATCGCAACCTCGCAGCGACCGCCGAATTCGTCGAACAACTGAGCAATGTGCAATCCCTTGACATATTGCCCTATCACCGTCTGGGAGAAATGAAATGGGGACAACTCGGTCAAGACTATTCCCTGACGGGCGTGCCCGCACTCACCCTTGAAGACGTCGAATCCCGGATTCAGCCTTTCAAGGACAGGGGGCTAAATATATCTATCGGCGGTTGATATCGCCATTGCGCCCATTTGAGGGCGCTTTGCAATGAAAATCCACTCTCGCAATTATCCATTTATTGTATCTAGGAGGTACAAGGAATATGCCAGTCATCAAACGACTTTTATGCGGACTTGCCGTTGTCGCTACTCTTTTTTCCGTCTGTCCCGCCCAGGCAGCTTTTGTCGTAGGCGGCGAGGACGGCTGGTCCTTCAGCACCGACGGTAACGTCAACCTGTTTCTGCGTTACGCTACCGCCGATGCGCGTCCCGACAACGTTCACAGTGCTTTCAATACCCTGTCCGACGGAGAAGAGTCTTTCCGAACCCGCAGCGGCTTTCTCCCCGGCGTGCTGGCATTCAACATCAAAGCTCCGACCATGGGCGGTCTCGACATGGCGGCCCGGGTCGGTTTTTATCCGAATCCCCAGAACGCAAACACCAAAAACAGCTTCAGCGGCCAGATCGACCTGCGTGAAATCTTCTTCACCGTCGACGGGAACTTCGGCCAGTTCCTGGTCGGTAAAGCCTTCAGCCTGTTTCAGGGCCAGAACTGCCTGACCGGCATGTCCGTTTACGGCTTCGCCATCGAGGGTGCCGTATCCGGCGGGGGTGCCACTCTGGGCAACATCGGCTACGGTTACATCTATCCCCAGTTCAATGCCCAGGTGCGCTATACCACCCCCGATTTTCACGGCTTCAAACTGGCCGTTGCCATCCATGACCCCAGCCAGATCATAGGCTCGGGCGTCGGACCGGACGGGTCCACCGTCATCACCCCTGAAGCTACGGAAACCAACACCCCTCGATGGGAAGGCGAATTGTCCTATGCCGGTATCTACGCCGATGGCGACGGCAGCTTCAAAACCTGGGTCAGCGGTCTGTACCAGACGGCGAAATTCGTCGATGACAGCCTCTACGATGACGACGAAGTTACTGCCTGGGGTGTCGCCGGCGGCGTTCAGCTCGGCTACAAACGCTACGAACTGGTGGCTTCGGCGTTTACCGGTGAAGCCCTGGGCTCCACGCTGATGCTCGATTACGATTCGCTTGACTACACCGGTGAAGAACGTGAAACCATGGGCTACTTGCTGCAAGGTACCTACACCTGGGACAACCGCTTCGGCAAAACCAAACTCGGTATCTGTTACGGCGCCAACCGCATGGATGAAACCTCCGCCGAAAAAGAAGTCCGCGCCGCCACCGGTAACGGCGAACTGAAACAGCAGGATGTCATCACCGTCGGCCTGTTCCACGACATCAACCCCCACCTCAAGCTGGTGCTTGAATACAACCGCGCCAAACTCGAGTGGTTCAATGACGGCAAGCAGGAAGTCGATATCATTGCCCTGGGTACTTTCTTCATGTGGTAACCCGCAACGAACCGATTGTCTGACCAAACAAAAGCGCCCGATCTTTACGATCGGGCGCTTTTGTTTTTCTCTTTGTTTTTAGCGACTTAATCCTGCAGGCATTGCAGCAAACCCATCGCCCACTGGCAGGCACCGCAAGGCTCCGGGTTGGTAAAACAGTCCTGTTCGAAGTCTTCTTCCTGCACAAGGTCGCAGGGAGCCACACCGCAATTGGAACAATACGGGTAATCGAATTCGACCACGTGTTCGCGGAAAGTACGGAAGCCTTCACCTCGCCATATATCGAGCAGCGGTTGCCGGTTGACATTGCCGAAAACCTTGGGTTTGACCAGACGATCCCAATCATTGACATAACAACGATAATGATGCCAGAGGTAGTAACAGGGATGGACATCGCCATTCCATGAGATAAAGGCCGAGCCTTTGGTGATAAACGGGCATTCGCGTTCATATTGGGGGGTGACGGCCGGCAGTTTGATCTCGACGCCCAATTCATCCGCAACCCTCTGTGCCTCGGCAAAGACATCCTGCACTTCGGCAATCATGGCATCGTCCCGCCGCAGCAATTGCATGACATCCATAAAGATGTCACGCTTGCGCGCCTCGCCCCGCATGCGGTTGACCATTTGGTTTACCTTGCGTATCTGCTCATTGACGGCGCCGGGTATGACCCGTTCCTTTTCCCAGGCCATGTAATCATAAATCTTGATGTCAAGGCCCTGGTCGAGCATCTGCCGTCTCCATCTGTCGTAGATGGCAACCGCCGCATCGCTGGCATTGTCATAAGCTACCTGGGAAATCCCGGAGATGTCATAAGGAAGCGCCTGACTGATAAGGATAAAATCGGCACCGCGCTGCGCCACCCAGCGTACGGTATCGGGCAATTGGCGAAAGTTTTCGCGCATGGTGACGAACTCGGCCCCGACTTTGAGACGGCTCCCCGGTCGTCTGCCGCGGGCTTCGTTCAGCATCCTGAAGGCCCGGTCCATATCGCTGAGATCCTCCCCCTCGCGCACCTTGCTGAAGGTCTCGGGCTTGACGCCGTCTACCGACAGGCAGATACGATCGAGGCCGGCCTCCACCAGATCCCGCGCCCGGTTGCGATCGAGCAACAGGCCGTTGGACTGAAAACCGACCCAGGCGTCATCGGGCATCTTTTGCCGGGCCCGTCGTATCCATTCGAGGATATGGGGATGCATCAGCGGTTCGCCGATGCCGTTGAGCACCAGCGATTCCAGATAGGGAAACACCGGTTCCAACGCGGCGAAGGTCTGTTGGGACATATCGGCATCGATAACCTGACTGTCCGCGGCCTGCTTAACGCACATGGGGCAACGCAGATTGCAAAAAGTGGTGCTTTCAACAAAAAGTTTGCTGGGGTATGCTTTGAGCGCAGCCGACTCCGGACTGGCAGGAGCCTCTGCAGGTCTGGTACACTTCATCGTCGTCTCTTCCTCCCAACCGGCATGCTGTGTGAGTATTTCACATAGGATAACCGGCACATAACAGCAGAACCTTGTTCCGAATCAAGGTTCGACCGATATTCATAACATAAAGGAGATGGGGGTAAAAGCGCAAACGCCCCCGGTAACAACGGCACGCGCACTTAACAGGCGCGCGAAAGAAAATCCATGCACAGCAGGAGTTTCCCATGAAAACCGCCCTATTGAGCGTCTATCTGTTCGTCTTTATCTGCGAGCAAATCCTCGAATGGTTCAATATACGTTACCAGCACCGTCATGCCCACCATATACCGGCCATCTTCGCGCGCCATTACGATCCGTCCACGGTGCATCGCGCCCTCGCCTACGAGACCCGCAAAAAACAAGCCGCCCTTATCGAAACAGGTCTATCCGCTGCCCTCTTCGCCGCCTTCATGTTCGGAGGTTGGCTGCCTCGTTACGATGCCTGGACCAGCGAAATCTCAGAAACCTTTATCGGCCAGGGCGTGTTGTTTTTCCTCGGTCTGTTGATCGTACAAATGCTGCTTGATCTGCCCTTCTCCTGGTACAGAAATTTTCGCATCGAAGCGCATTTCGGTTTCAACACCATGCCGCTGCGCCTGTGGCTGATCGATGCCGGCAAAGGGCTCGTTCTTTCAGTGCTCCTGTATGGCATGCTGCTGACAGGAGTCCTGTGGCTGGTACAGACCAGTCCCCTGCATTGGTGGATCTGGGTCTGGGCATTTATTTTCTTTTTCGGTCTGATGGTGATGGTTATTTCCCCCTACCTCATCGAACCTCTATTTTTTAAATTCACCCCGATCGAAAAAGAGGGCCTGGAGCAAAACATCAGATGCCTGGCGGAAAAAGCCGGACTCCATGCCGGTCGTATCTTTCAGGTCGATGCTTCCCGTCGCAGCCGCCACGGCAACGCCTATTTCACGGGCTTGGGACGTCAAAAACGCATCGTGCTTTTCGACACCCTCCTCGAACACATGGACGAGAATCAAATCCTGGCAGTTCTCGCTCACGAAATCGGGCACTGGAAACACCGGCATATCAGCCGAAGGCTATGCGCAAATGCGGTATTGATGCTTGGGGGGTTGTATCTGGCCGCGCACCTTATGCAATGGGACGGTTTGCCGGGCTTGCTGAACCTACCCTCGGCATCGTTTTCGGCACAGGCCATGATCCTGGCGCTGCTGGCCTCCCTGGTCAGCTTTGCCCTGGCTCCCCTTGGCCATGCCTTATCCCGGCGCCAGGAGCGCCAGGCCGACCGTTTCGCCTGCACACTGACGGGCCGCCCCTTTGATCTGGCGGAGGCCCTGGTCAAACTGGCACATGACAACCTTGCAGCCCTTCACCCCCACCCTCTGTACGCCTGGTTTCACTTTTCCCACCCGCCCCTTGTGCAGCGGGTCGCAGCCCTGCAACAAATGGCTCCTTCCGCACAGGAAAAACACCCCGAAAGGAAAGATCATCTATGACCGACCAGAAACTCTTTGACGATATGGCCGCCGATTGGGACGACAATCCCCGTATCACCGAGATGGCTGCGACATTCGCCGCGCACATCAGGCAGCAGGTCCCCCTGACGGACCAGACCCGGGCCCTCGATTTCGGCTGCGGTACCGGCCAGGTAAGCATCCGACTTTGCCCCGCGCTACATTCCATAGCCATGGTCGACACATCGGAAGGGATGCTGAAGGTGCTGCGAAAAAAAATCGCCCGTACCGGCGTGCGCAATATGCATGTTTTCGAGGGAGACCTGTTTCAGGAAAGGCTCGAAGAAAAAAACTTTGATCTGGCCTACGCCTTGATGACCTTGCATCATATCAAGGAGGTGCCCCCCATCCTGTCCCGCTTTTATGATCTGCTCTCATCGGGGGGATACCTGTGTATCGGTGATCTGGAACCCGAAGACGGTTCCTTTCATGGCGAGGATATGGAGGTGCACTGCGGATTTGACCCCTGCGAACTGCAGAAACAGGTGGAGGACTGCGGGTTCTCCAAAGTGCGTACCTGTCGCATGCTGATGGTGGAAAAAACCACCCAGGACGGCAAGCACAAGCCGTTTCCCCTGTTTTTCCTGATCGCGCAAAAGCCCTGAATGGAAAGTACAGCACTACCCGGTTCAAAGCCGAAGAAACGATTTGCAGCATGATATTGATCCGCTTCCATCTTCAGCTATTCTGCGCAATCCCTTGTGCCTGCCGTTTGCCATCGACGCCAAAACGGCTATGCTGATTTTATCTGCGGATGCATTCCATCATTGCCCATAAAGTTTAAAAATCGGAGGAAACAGATGACCACCCAAACGCTTCGCCTGGTGCTGCTGTTTGCTCTGCTGTTAACCTTTATCGGAAGGGAGACTATCATGGCCATGCAAATCACATCGGCAGCCTTTGACGAAGGCGACGCGATCCCAGCCCTGTACACATGCGAGGGTGATAATATTTCACCGCCCCTTGCCTGGTCCGGAATACCGCCGCAGACCCAAAGCCTTGTGCTTATTGTCGACGACCCCGATGCACCCGATCCCAAAGCCCCGAAAATGACCTGGGTCCACTGGGTGCTTTTCAATCTTCCGCCGAATAGCACCGGCCTTCCCGAAGCGGTCAAGCAGCTTCCGCAGGGCACCACGGAGGGATTGAACGACTGGCACAAAACCGGTTACGGCGGCCCCTGCCCGCCCATCGGTCGGCATCGCTACTTCCACAAACTTTATGCCCTGGATACCCTTCTTAGCGGCCTGAAACACCCGACCAAGGATCAACTCGAAAAAGCCATGGCCGGGCACATCCTCGAGCAGGCGACACTTATTGGAACCTACCGGAAACACTGAGCCATGCCAAAGGCAGGGGCAGCACCGCTTCAGGCACTTAACTCTACGGTTCCCGGGACTATGCAACCGTTCAATAGCACCCGTGAAACCGATTATCGTTGACAACGAGTAAGTTTTTTGGATATTTTAGGCCCCAACAAAGGGGAGTAGCTAACGGCGGGAGAAAACGCCGTCCCGACATTCGTCATTACGGCGGCCCGTCCGCCCGGATGCGGGGTTACGACACCAAGTCGAAATCTGCAAGACCTTTATCCACTGCATATCAATATGCTGCGGGTAGAGGTCTTTTCTTTTACCTGCGGCATGTAAAAATGTATTCGGAGGTAAAAGAAATGACTGTCCAGACTATCCGTGATTTTTTAAAACTCGAATCGGCCAGTGGCCTGCTGCTGATCGGTGCCATGCTGCTGGCCGTGCTATGCGCCAACACGCCGCTTTCCTGGCTTTACGACGGTTTTCTGCAAACCCGGTTCGAGATCCATTTCGGAGCGTTGAGCCTTGCCAAACCCCTGCTGCTATGGATCAACGACGGCCTGATGGCCATCTTTTTTCTGCTGGTCGGACTTGAGGTCAAACGCGAGATACTCGAGGGGGAGTTGTCCAGCCTGCCGCAGATAGCATTGCCCGGAATCGCCGCCGTCGGCGGCATGTTGGTCCCAGCGCTGATCTATACCGGCATCAACTGGTCCGCGCCCGCCACCCTGCAGGGCTGGGCCATCCCGGCAGCCACCGACATCGCCTTTGCCCTGGGGGTGATCGCCCTGCTCGGCAAGAACGTACCGGGCCCTCTCAAGCTTTTTCTGCTCACCCTGGCCATTCTGGATGACCTGGGAGCGATTGTCATTATCGCACTTTTTTATACCGCCGATCTGTCCGTCTTATCGCTGGTGCTGGCGATGATAGCGGTGGCCGGCCTGTTTATCCTGAATCGTACCGGCGTAACGCACATTGCGGCCTACGTCCTTCTCGGGGTATTTCTGTGGATCTGCGTACTTAAATCCGGAGTTCACGCTACCCTCGCGGGGGTAGTTCTGGCCTTCGCCATCCCCTTGCGCACAAAGGATCAGGACGGCCATTCTCTGCTGCGCCATCTTGAACATACCCTGCACCCCTGGGTTGCCTACGGCATCCTGCCGATTTTTGCCTTTGCCAATGCCGGCGTATCCCTCGCCGGAATATCATTTACGGATGTTTTCTCCCCTCTGCCCCTGGGCATAGCCGCCGGACTCTTCGTCGGCAAACAGTTCGGTATCGTTGTCTTCTCCTGGATCGGCGTCAAACTGAGAATGGCCCGCCTGCCGCAGGGCGTCAGCTGGGGCGAATTTCACGGCATGGCGGTATTGTGCGGCATCGGCTTTACCATGAGTCTGTTTATCGCAACCCTGGCGTTGGACGGCAGTCAGGAAACGGCGGATGCCGCTCGTCTAGGAGTCCTGCTAGGCTCTTTGATGTCGGCGCTCAGCGGCTATTACCTGCTGAAAAGGGCTGTTCGAAAACGCGCACTCAGAGCCGAGGCACCCTGATAGGAAAGCAGGCTAGAAAACAGTGCAAAAGAAAAAACTAGGGGCATTCGGGAGTGTCCGTGTTTTTATACCACTACCGCCTTGGCGCATAGGGTTCCAGATGCACACCATTTTTGCGGGCGGCCTGAATTCCGCCACTAAGATTGATAACCGAACCGAAACCGCGATCGGTCAGCATGGCGGAAACTCTGGCCGAACGGTTCCCTCGGCGGCAAAGAATAGCAAACTCCTGTCCGGGTTCAACATGCCGACGCAGTTCGGCGATAAAGCCTTCGAGATCGTAACTGCGATCCTTCCGGTAAAAGGTCTGCAGTACCGATCCGGCAACCACCCCGGTCTCCAGCCACTCCGGTTCAGTACGGATATCGACAATGGTGATGCCCGATGCGACCAGTTCTCCGGTCAAAGGATAGCTTGTATATCCCCCGGCCGAACAGACACCGGCCAGGCCGAACCATGCCACAAACCACAACATAAGACTTTTCCCCTTCAAAATCTTCCCCCTGCAAAATGGAAAACATTTGCTGATAGTAGGTTGACTTGGTCCGACCTCAAATACTCACCCCAAATACTACCAAATACTATTATCTTGCGTGTACCAATAACAGTATTCAAGAAGCTTAGCAGCTATTTTCTGTCAGGTTGATGTCGGTGTTATGATCCTACTAAGGCTAATCCACAGAATTTTTTTGCCAAATTTTCTAAACCTTCCACTCCGTGTGCATGATAATCTGCTTCACTACTAATTCTTTTAGATTTTTTGCTAAACAGAACAGATTTCATGCCTGCTGAGTTTGCACCACCCACATCGTGTTTGATTGAGTCACCAATGTAGATTGCCTTTTCAGGCACAACATTGAGCCTATTTAATATACTAAAAAAAACATTTGGGTCAGGTTTATAAACACCAATCTCTCCAGAGATCAGTATCTCATCAAAGTAGTCATGCAAGCCCGAGGAAGAAATGCGTTTCCGTTGTTCTGGTGCATCATAAGCATTCGTGAGCAAACCAAGTTTGAAGCGCTCTTTCAGCCTTGATAAAACTTCAGCTATTCCATCGAATGGCACACAAGTCCTAAACAATTCATCTTTGTAAATATCAATGGCTGAATCATTTAATTGTATTCCGTGAACCCCAAACGTTCTTTCAAGGCGGAACCTGTGCATCAATAGAGGGTCTATATCCCCTTGGTCAACAAGCTGATGAAAGTTCATTATTTCATCAACTGCTGTGCCAAAAAAGTCTTTGAATGAAACTGTAGTTTCTATTTGGGAGTGCAAGTGTTTAAGGCTCTTGGTGTCCGAATCTACAAAGTCTACTAATGTGCCATCAAAATCAAATATTATTGCTTCAAACACAGTTACCTTCCGGGATCATAACAATTGGCATCACAGGCGCGCGGCTTTTTGCGCGACCTACTCAATGCCCTGGTTCGGAACTCCCCAGTGGCTTTTGGTAACGGACTACTGTCAATTGAGAGCCAAGATTCAGTATTTTAGTTGATCCGTCAGTCACAAACCCCATCGCCTCGTAGAACCCCCTTGCCCGTTGATTGCCCTCCAAAACCCAGAGAACGACACTGGAATAGCCCTGTGACTCGAGAACGCGTAGGCCTTTCTGGCAGAGTAAACGACCAATGCCTTTTCGCCAGTAGCCAGGGTGGAGATAAATGCCATAAATTTCGCCAGTTAAACCCTGACCACAATCGAGGTCGCGACATCCCCCAATCCCGAGGAAACCAATTATGCCGGTTCCTTGCTCCGCCAGAAACATCTCTTCAGAATTTGAAGAAAGGTTTTTCCGAAAACATTCAGCTAGGCGGTCACAATCGAGATTGGCTAGGTAGGTTTCAGGAACCAAGCCACGATAGGCCGACCGCCATGAATCTGTGTGGACATTGGCAAGGATCTCAACATCGCTTACGTTTGCGCGACGGATTTTCATCTCAATTCCAATATATTCCCGAACGGCACAATTTAGCGGGCGCAATAGCGATCCGCTGCATTTGCCTTGTTGTGCGACACTGTGATACGTCCATACGAGCTTCTGGTATGAGGTGAATTTATCCGACTCGCAGTCGCAGCAAAGCACGCTCGATATTCATCTGCGCAGACTCCTCAAAACGTCGCCTATATGGCGCAGTGTGATATAGACAATCACGATTGACAAAGGACTCCAGCATTTCCGTCCGCACTTGTCGATAACTATGTTCGGGAACCCATCGATATTCGGTTCGGACCGAATGGTCATATTCGTCAAATGTCGCCTCGTCGGCACCGAGAATTGAGAGATCTATATCAACTAGCAGGGCCTCATCGGGCGTGCGAGGTTCGCTTGAGTGCGCTGTCGCAAGGATCATTCCCCGAACACGCGCCTTCTCATCCTCCGGTCTTTGGAGTTCTTCCATTACTCTACAGGCCCATTCAGCCGAACGAGCTTCATTGTCTTGCCTGCGAGGATCATAGATCGCGTCGTGAAACAAAAGTGCCCACCGTACTTCGTTCAAGTGTATAGCATATTCCGATACTTCACCCAGTTCCAGTAGACACTTTTCGATATGCGCAAGAGTGTGATAGCAACGGTGTGGTTCCGAATAGGAGGATGTAAGCTCAACAATCAGTTTCTGCCGCAGCCCTTCAATTTGTTCATTCCGCATTTCCAACTGTTCGCTAGAATCATTCATGGCTCCATCATTTTCTCGTGGATACCAATCTATCAATACCGACAACAGAGCTCTGTCGATCTTATTGTCGGTTGACAGGCTATAATCCGAGGACAACGGATCCATTGCAGCTAGACTTATAGCGCGGGAATAAAAGTCCGCGAATGCCTTACGGTTCAAACGTGCCCGCTGAGCGACCAACACATCGTACAGATTGAGAATGGTCCATTCCCACAATCTCGTTCCAAAGTTATACGCGACCATCGCGACAGCGACTTCGCGTCGCCACTTATCCACGGCGTCACGGTTCAGTCCAAGGCTTGCAAACCACAAAAATTGCCTATCGATAGTCTCTTGCTCCTCCCAAGTGTCAAGAAATGGATCAAGTAAGGAACTCCAGACGGATAAACGGTTCTCTATCTTGACATTGTTTTGATTGATGAATGTAACTAGCGCCTCTTTTCCAAGCTCCGAAACGAATAGGATGTCTCCTCCCTTGAGTCGGACTTGAGATGGGTAGCCCAAATTGACTTCAATGATTTGATCAACTTTGACAGTACCGGATGGAAACACCGTTGAAGGTTCAAACGGATAGTTGGTGAAGCACAATGCGGAACCCTCAAGATTAACTTCAGGATGGATGACTGCGCGTAAGTTGGAAACAGTCTTCCAGTATCCCGGATAAAACGAGCTAAGTATCAATGAGCTTTCAATACCGTATTTACCTGGTTTCGACTTCATTCCTCGCTCAAAATATCCTTCTATATTGTAGTGCGCGATCTGCAAAGTTATCCGATGTTGCGGCGTTGGCTTGTGCCGATTCCGACGTCGATTCCGGAGGAACGGTCACTTGTGTCAAAACCAGGACTTGATCTAAGCATTCATTTTGGTCTTCGGACCGCATAACGTTGTGGTAACCGGCTGCGTTGTGCCGGGATGATTTAGTAGAGTCTTCTTCGAGAATAGCCCCTGTATCATCAGTCCGGTTGACTTATGGGTTGGGCATTTGTGCGTGCTCTAAGGGCTTGAGAGTTATTAATAGTTTTACAGCGCCAAAAACCAACATGAATTTGAGCGGAAAAGCTAAATAACCAACAAGGTAAGCGGTGACGAACGTAGCGCCACCACCCTGAATAAAGGTGGTAAGGTACAAAATAATCATGCGTAGAATAAAAGTCGCTACGGCTATAGAGAAAAGAATGTAGCCATAGTTAATAGTAAGCCTTTTATGTATTTTTGCTTTAAGCACGAAAATTGTCGAAATGGCTATAGGTATTGCCCAGCCAAGGATTAACTTGTACACCATAAGCTCATGTTTGCTAAAGCGGCTCTGTGGGTATTGATAAAACTCGACCGGCAAGAGCTTGAGTGCCAAAAGCACGTGTTGGAGATTGAAGAGGTAATTAAATATAAGTGCAAAGCCAAGAATGACAGAAATTGCGCGCAACGGACCCTCCCTTGTTATGCCCAACGGTTCATGATAACCGGCGGCGACGCGAAGGTACGGCCACCACCGCAATTTGGTTTTGTTTTTCGGATTAGCGCAGAGCTATTTTCCGTCCGGTTGATTGATTTGATACTAAGTGCAGGCCCCCTTCAGATACCGGACCATCCGGTATCCTTTGAGCAGACACCAAACCTCAAAGAAAGGAGCCTGCACCATGAGATTTCACACCAAACAGCATCAGCATTATTGTGGCGTCGATCTGCATGCCGGGGCCATGTATGTGTGCATCCTCAATGCGGCCGGTGAGATTGTTGCTCACCAGAACATCCCGACCCGTCCTAAATCTTTTCTGCGCCTGATCAAACCATATCGCAAGTATCTCGCGGTGGCGGCCGAGTGCATGTTTTGCTGGTACTGGCTGGCCGATCTCTGCGCCAAAGAAGGGATTGCTTTCGTCCTCGGCCACGCCCTGTATATGCGAGCCATTCATGGCGGCAAGGCCAAGAACGACCGCATCGACTCGCACAAGATTGCGGTACTGCTGCGCGGCGGAACCTTGCCCCAGGCCTATGTCTATCCCAAGGGCATGCGCTCCACCCGCGATCTGCTGCGCCGTCGAAACCACCTGGCGCGCAAGAAGGGGGAACTACTTTCCCATATTCAGAATACGGCCACGCAGTACAACCTGCCCGAACCCCTGGGACGCATTGCCAAGCCGAGCGAGAGGGGCGACCTGCCTGCCCGCTTTGCCGACCCGGCGGTGCGTCGTATGGTCGAGGTCGATCTGGCAACTATTGAACATTACGAGCATCTGCTCGATGGCCTGGAGCGAGAACTGGTGCGCATGGCCACGCTGCACGACCCGGTCAATTTGGCGCTGCTGCAGTCAATTCCGGGTGTCGGTCGCATCCTGGGTCTGGTGATGCTCTACGAAATCGAAGATATTGCGCGCTTTCCCAGGGTGCAGGATTTCGCCTCCTACTGCAGGCTGGTGAAGCCGTCCAAGGAATCGAACGGCAAAACCTACGGCCACAGCGGCAAAAAGATTGGCAATGCCCATCTGCGCTGGGCTTTTGCGGAAGCGGTGGTGCTGATGCTTAAAGGCAACAAGCCCGCTCAAGCTGTGGTGCAGAAACTGGCCAGCAAGCACGGCAAGGGCAAAGCCTTTGCCATTCTGTCCCATCGCCTTGGTCGGGCCGTGTATTACATGCTCAAGAATCAGGTGCCTTTCGACCCGCAGCAGTTTCTGCGGCAAGGCACTTGAAGGGAGGAGGCGGATCAGCCTGACCGTCTAACTGGAAGGCATCTTGATGTGCAGATCTCTGGACGGCCGAAACGAAGCGAAGACTTCTGGACTAAGAGCCCGCACCAAGGCCGTTTGATCAGCCAGCTACCGCCATCCAGCGGCGATTGATTGGAGGTCCGCCTCGCTCCTACGTTCAGCTTGCGCGATGGTCCGAAGGACCAGCGCCGGATTCTGCCCCTTCCCCGAGCCCAAACCTAACTGCGGCCATCAACTCCAGGATGGACCCCGACTTTTTGACTGGGCCGGCATAAGGGTACGCACGCGTTTCCAGGCGGCGAGAGCTCGACAGGGCCTCGCACAAAAGAGCCTCGATAAGTGTTTGGTGCAGAATTCGTCTGCAACCAGGTGGAAACCAAAGTCGGAGTCGGCAGGTTTCAAGGATCAGTCGCTTTTCAAAGAGCAAAAAGATTCAATCTTTTTCGTTCGCGGGATTAGTTTGTCCTTGACGAACGGGGGCCTTATAAGTGTTAAGAAATGTTAAATATTCATCGTTTTTTTGTTGCATTGCGATAGTTTACGCAATTTACTGATAAACAAATTAAAATTATTATTTTCAATAAATGCATTTAGCTCGCCAGACAATTGCTGAGCTATCATAGAAGAAAGTTCTTTATATTCTGGAAGTGAAGTAAATAATTTAAGCAATGTTTCTTGCACATCATCAGGAACAAGACTCGTTTTGATAGTTTCAAAGAAAGCATCAATGGCTTGTTCTCTTCCATTTTTACACTTAATTATTTCTTCAAAAATATGTATTAAATCATGACTCATGATAAACTTAGGCAGGTTGATTATTTCAACCTGCCCTTTTTTCCTAAACTCGACCAGTACCACCGCAGAGAGTGCAAGCGCCAGGTGTTCCACGCTTACCTTTGCCAGTTCCGCCACAAAGTGGACAAGGGACTCCAGCCATTTTTTTGACCTCCTATAGGTGTGGGCCATAATTTAGTTACTTAAAGTAAAGAGGCCCATCTCTACTTTAAGTATGGGTAACTCGGAAGCCTAACGAGCCTGTAGAAAAACCATTTTGACTGAACCTGTTTTCCGTCAATCTATTCTTCTCGGCCCCGATTCCTATTTTAAGTTCTCTTCGGTTTCCTTCGCCTTATTCTCTCTAAAACGACTCCACAAACCGTACAAAGAAGAAGCTTTTACTCCATCTAGACCCGGATTTCCCGCTTTTACCCTACAAAGTCCATCCATACCGATGAATCTTGCCGATATTGTGGAGCATTGTCATCAATTTCCATTGCCCATCGACTTTGGTGCGACCACGCAGGGAAAACCGTCGCAGCCCAAGCGTTTCGCGCAGATTGCCAAAGACAGGTTCGACGATGCCCAGGCGTTGCCCGTAAATGTGGCGACCGAACACGGAATCGATCTTCTGTTTCATCCGCTCGATGATGCCGATCTTGGGACTCGATAGCGTCTCCAGCAGCACGTTGACCTGGCGGGCTCCTTTTTGGCGGATGTCTCGCAAGCATTGGCTCCGCTTTGCACAGCGATCACAATCAGCCTGATAGCCCATGAATTGCATGAATAAACGCTCGCCGATCTTGGCTTTGGCGCACTTGAGCCACAGAGGGTTACCGGCCGGACAGGCGCAGGTCTTGTTGGCAAGATCGACCTGAAAGTCGCTGACGCTGAAGCGTTTTTTTGGGTGGCTCTTTGACGCACCGGAGTCTTGGGGCTTGTGACGTGACGCGGTCTTGAAACGGGGATCGCGGGAGCGAAAACCAGGATCGGCGATATAGCCGTCTATGCCTTCTGCTTCCAGATGCTCCAGAGTCTGTCCGCTATGAAAACCACTATCGGCCAGGATTTTGGCCTCGCTAAGAATCTCGTCACCACAGTTATGATAGTTACCGTTGAAGGCCTTGCGGATGCCCTCAAGCATCGGTTCGAGCAACCCATGCTCCTGTCCCGTACCGAAGGCTTCGGCATGCACCACCACCTGATGCTCGGCATCGACCGCGGCGACGCCAGTGTAGCCCTGAAGCACGCCGTGGCTGGTCTTCATCTTGGCGCTGTCGTTGTCGGTGATGTTGCTTTTCACTTCCTTGCCGCGACGACCCTGGCGTTTTTTGTTTTCGGTCAGGAACTTCTTGATCTTACGACTGGCCTTGGTCAGAGTCTCTTTCTGCTTTTCCTCCCGCTGCCGCATGGTCGGATCGGGCGGCCCCTTTTTATCTTCTTCGCGGTGCTTGTTGAGCAGAAAGCGTACGGCCCGGTCGATCTTCTTGGCTTTCTTTTTCAAATCGTCGTGGGTGCCGCTCCACTCCTTGGAGGCGTTCGATGGCATCTTGCAACCGTCGACGGCGAACATCTCATGACCAATCAGCCCCAGGGCATCGCAAACCATCAGCACCTGATGAAACAGATCGGCAATCTGTTTGGCAGACCCGGAGATGAAGTCGGCAATGGTGGTGAAATGCGGACGGCTGTCGGCGGACAGGGCCATAAAGATCACGTTTTCACGGCACAGTGCTTCGATCTTGCGACTGCTAGTAACCCCGCGCGAATAGGCCAGCAGCACAATCTTCAGCAGAATGGCCGGATCGTAGGCGGGACGGCCGGCTTCGTCGTTGTTGAATTTACTGTTGAAAATACTCAGGTCGAGTTCGTTGTCGACCAGGTAGTGCAGGGAATACTCGAAGGTGCCGGGCAGGATCTGCTGTTCGAAATCCACCGGCAACATAACGGTTTGCTTGTAGTCGTAGGGTTTGAAACGAGCCATGAGAAAAACCCCTTTAGCATTTCATGAATTTTTTCGCATTCTAACACGTTTTTGGGTTTTCCTACAGCCTCAACGGCTGAGATAAGCCGCGGCGTAAAGGCCTCGGAATTCGTAGAAAGTTTTACGAAACCCGCAGAGCTATCAACCGTCGGCTTAATTGCGTTGTTATACAAGTTTACATTTTGGGTAAGATCCAAGAAACTTAACTTTATTGATCTTTTGAATTTCTTTGAGGGCATCGGAGATATCTGGGTCTTGAACTCGCCCGTCAAAATCTATGAAAAAATGATATTTTCCAAACTCTCTACAGGTCGGTCGGGAGATGATTGACGTTAGATTGTCTTGGTTCAGCGTGAATTGGAGAATCGCTCCGTTTGAGTTAGACTATGCGAACGGAGAAATTAACCATGCGAAAACAACGTAAAAATTACACCGGCAATGAGAAGGTTGCTATTCTCAAGCGGCATCTTGTCGATCAGATACCGGTCTCGGATCTGTGTGACGAATATCAGCTTCAACCCACGGTTTTCTACCGTTGGCAGAAGGAATTTTTTGAGAACGGCGCTGCCGCATTCGAAAAGAGCAACTCTCGCAAAAAGACATCTGATGAAAAACGGATCGCTCAACTCGAAGCCAAATTGCAGACCAAAAACGAAGTCCTCTCTGAGTTGATGGAGGAGCACGTTCAGTTAAAAAAAGATCTTGGGGAACTCTAAAAGCGTCCTGGGTGCCCCATGATATTCGCGATGCCGTTATCGATTTTGTCAAACACTGGGCAAAACGCACCGGCATCGCAGTGACGCACATAATCGACTGGCTGGGCCTGGCTGTCAGTAAGTTTTACAACTGGCAGCAGCGCTACGGCAAAGCCAACGAGCACAACGCCTTGATCCCCCGCGATTTCTGGCTGGAAGAAAAGGAGAAGCAGGCGATCATCAAGTTCTATCAGCAGAAGCCCCAGGAGGGCTACCGCCGCTTGACGTTCATGATGCTCGATCAGGATGTTGTTGCCGTCAGCCCCAGCAGCGTCTATCGTGTTCTGAATGCTGCAGGACTGCTCAGGCGCTGGAACGGCAAACAGTCGAAAAAAGGAACCGGCTTCGTTCAGCCGCTCAAGCCGCACGAACACTGGCATATTGATGTTTCGTACATCAATATTTGCGGCACCTTTTACTATCTATGCTGCCTACTGGACGGTTGTAGCCGCTACATCGTCCACTGGGAGCTACGCGAGGCGATGACCGAAGCAAATGTGGAAATCATCCTCCAACGAGCCCGGGAAAAGCATCCCGCCGCCACCCCGAGGATCATTTCCGACAACGGCCCTCAGTTTATCGCCAAGGACTTCAAAGAGTTTATCCGGGTGGCAGGCATGACCCACGTACGGACATCGCCTTACTATCCGCAAAGCAATGGCAAACTGGAGCGTTTCCACGGCACCATCAAGCAGGAATGTATCCGCCCAAAAGTCCCACTGTCGCTTGAAGAGGCCAGAGCACAAGTGGCAGACTATATTCGCTACTACAATGACGAGCGACTGCACAGCGCGCTGGGCTACGTGGCCCCCAAAGTTAAACTGGAAGGCCGCGAAGAACAGATATTCAAAGAACGTGACAGCAAACTCGAAGCAGCGCGAGAGGCAAGAAAACAAAAAAGGCGGCAGGAAAAAATCCGGCCTGCCCAACACCATAGGGTCCCGGAAAGGGAGACTTTTAACCCACTAACTCAACAGGGCTGATATTCCAATTCCGACTGAGGCAAAACAAGATTGATTGTCCTCTTGGAAAATGAGTTCAATATCTCACTAAGTAAGCCGGGACGGTCTTTGTCGTCCAATACCACAATGCTGGTTTTGTATTCCTCGCCCCCAATCTGTTCTGATGCCCTCGTGTTGTTCGATAATGCGAGGAATCGAGTTTGATTCTTCTTGAAATCATTTATGTTTTCAACCACTAACGGAAAATCGTTTGGTCTAAAGGAGCCTAACGGCACGATAGCAGCACTCTTGTCAGCCGTATTTCGGGCAAGATCTAATGATTCTATATTGCTCTCAGTTGTAACAATTTCGATCTTACCTAGAGATTCAATAAACTCACTGCACTGCCCTTTTGCAACAAATTGGACAAACAGCTGATTGATCTTCGACAGTTCATTGGTCATGCTTACGAGGCAGAAATGAACCGGCAGCATAATTTCGCCAATGATTCTCAGTTCAGCACTAACTAGCTGATCAAGCACCAATGGGATAAAACCTTCTGAAAAGTTTTCGATTGGAAGGACACCAATCTCACATGTTTTTCCAATTGCCTTTAATGCACTTCCTATTGAGGGGAAATACACCACCTGCCATGACCCTCCTAAGGTATCGGTATACTTCGAGGTTGCTGCATCAGAAAAGGTCCCTTGAGGACCCAATGTTAAGATTTTGTTCATACTTTTCATATTATGCTGCTCAGAACGTTTTTATAACGTTCGGGGTGAGGGGCGCGCGGTAAACCGCTTAAAAAAAGACACCCCGCAATTTCGCGTCCCGCTCTACCCCATGGTTAGCCGATCATTTTGGCCATACAAACTTTTCGGCTGCAGGACTGTCAGGATCAAACCAGTTCTCAGCCGACTCTTTGTAGACGGCCTTACCATCCCTGTTCACTCGAACAAGAACCATATCTCCAACAGGAGCGCCATGCAGGTAACGGAGCGTACCCATATTATCGAAAAGCACTTTGCCTTCATCATACAGTTTCTGAAACGTTGACCAGTTGCTGAGGTTCTCTCTCGTTATAGTTATTCGTTTGGGGGGATCTTGATGCCTCATCTTGGTCCTCAGCTAACGGACCGTGCTAAGCGGGCTGGAGCTGGTCCTTTTCAAGTGTGTAGAAACCTATACGCGAACCGCCAAAGTATCACCCAGTCCGCTTGAGCATTTGGTTAGGCGTCCTCTGAGTCTTTCAAAAAGCGGTATGTTGCATCCAAAGCTCTCGCGTGCCAAATGGCTAAATTAGTAAGATCCTTAACCGAATTCTTGTAGGTGTCTGTTCTTTCCTCCATAAAGGTTGCCCCAGAGCGCCCACCATCAAAACCTTCGAAATGGAAAAGACCAACTTCCAAGCTAGCATGTGAAGCAGGATGCTGCACTGTTTCACGGTAAAGCTTTAGATTCTCAACAATTTCACAAGGGGCATTTAATATGTTTCTAAGGGCAGAAAGGAAAGCAGGGTAGATCATGTTGCCTTTCACCTGAGGTTCAATTCTAATGGGTTTTCTACCCTGAAATGTCATTTGAGTTTTGTACAAATCGACAACCTTTTTACCAGGGTTTTCAGAGAGCTTTTTGACCAACTGTAATTTCGGGGGAAGTCTTCGTATAAGTTTGTCTGGTAGGGCAATAAGAATACTCAAGGCTATTAATTCAGATGCGACGCGCCCCTGGCGCTGCGAAGCAGGCGCATTCGATAGTCTTAGTACATTTATGCCCGTCTCAAATTCAGCTGCTGCGCTAAAAAGATTAATGCAAACATCAGCGCCAAGCTCTCTAGGAAGTAGCTGGTTAATGCAGTTTTGCTCAACTTCAGAGTGCCTCAGAATCTTGGCTATTGCTTCTGAAAATTGCGTAAAGGTCCTATCCCCTAGAACAGAATCGACCTTATGCATCCTCTCTGGTGCCCCGCGAAGGTTTGCAATAATCTTGTCCGGTGAATTGAGCCAAGTATTCATAATCCCTTTTTGATGGCTTAAGCCTAACGCCAGCCATAACCGGACGCAAAATGCGGAGCATAGCGCAGCTTTTTGCGGTCCGCGTTTATGGCATTGTTAGGGGTACTTTTAAACATTATTAACTTTCTAGCTCTTGCCTTGTGGTATTTGATATATGTTCATACGCCCACGCATGACCGCAGTAATAGTCCAATAGCCAAAGAGTATCTTGTATTGCGTCTAGAATTTCATCTAACGTGTCGTCGCTTGGGGCTTTAGCGCCGATGTGAGCTATTCTATTTCTAATAGTTACTGCTTTCTTTATTACTTCCATAGTAGTTTTTGGTGGTGGAAGCACCTTTCCACCTACAGTATTACCCACTGGTAACGTCGGCAGGTATTCAATTAGTAACCGAGACACAGGAGGGCTAGGAACATTTTCAACAAGCCAATTAGAATTAGGAACAAGAGTTCCTATCGTTGTCTTGACAGCCACCTCTAGTGCAGAAAGCCCAGTAATAAGTGCGCTTCTACCATTTCCATTCCTTTACCCCCAAGCCTCTCTGAAAAGTTCATGGTGCACTGGTTCTTGAGTGCCACTTTTGATTATTTCTTCAACATCCTCTTTAACTGTTGGGTCCCGGATGATTCCATTAGCAGAAAAAGCTTCCCGTTATTCTTAGCTCGGGATATGCTTTTTGATATTCTCTGCGGTGAAATCTAAAGGAGTCTGATATGACGATACGGTTACACGCTAATGCCACAACGACCCCGAAAATCCGACGATATATCCAAGAGTCGGAAAAATCGCACAAGGCTTTAGCTAAAGAACTGGGCATATCCATTGACACGGTACGTCGCTGGCGCAAACGTGACGATGTTCACGATCGGTCTCATACGGCACACCGACTGAATACAACGATGACCGAAGCCCAGGAAGCCGTTGTCATCGAGTTGCGTCGCTCTTTGTTGTTGTCTCTCGATGATCTCCTGGTCGTCACTCGGGAATTTGTCAATGCTGACGTCTCTCGTGCGGGACTTGACCGTTGTTTGCGACGACATGGGGTATCCCGATTGGCGGACCTGATCCCGAAAGAGGAAACGGCCAACAACAAGCCCAAAACATTTAAAAACTACGATCCGGGGTTCGTTCATGTCGATATCAAATATTTGCCACAGATGCCGGACGAAACCTCTCGGCGTTACCTGTTTGTAGGCATCGACCGTGCTACCCGCTGGGTTTACCTGGAAGTGTGCAAGAGCAAATCCGCCCAAGCCGCAAAGGGCTTTTTGAATCGCCTGGTAGCCAAAGCGCCATTTGTGATCAAAAAATTGCTCACCGACAACGACAAGGCATTCACGGATCGATTTTCCACTGCTGGAGAGAGAAAGCCAACAGGGAATCATGTATTCGACAAAACCTGCGTTCAGCATGGTATTGAACATCGGCTTATTCCTCCACGCCACCCTCAGACCAACGGGATGGTTGAGCGATTCAACGGTCGCATCAGCGAGGTTTTGGCAACAACCCGGTTCGATTCCGCCGAAAATTTGGAGCAGACATTGTTACGTTATGGTTATCTATACAACCAGCATATTCCTCAGCGAGCGTTGGGGCATAAAGCTCCCATACAAGCGCTGAAGGATTGGCAAAAAAAGAAACCAAAACTTTTCCGTAAACAGGTCAGGAATCATGCGGGACCTGACATGTAACCGTATCGTCATATCAGACTCCTTTAGATTTCACCGCAGAGAATATCAAAAAGCATATCCCGAGCTAAGAATAACGGGAAGCTTTTTCTGCTAATGGAATCATCCGGGACCCAACAGTTAGCCATATATAATCCAAACGCTTCCACCATACCTCACCTATTGGCTTCCAAAAGACAAGCCAAAGGTGGAGACCGGCAAGCAATAGTGCCAGAAAACTAAATAGCCACAAGGGATTTGAACCAATTTCAACTATTCGCGGAATTTCAATCACAATATTCTCCAACATTGTGGTTAAGTGGAAAATTTTCCAGCATAACACCCTTATAGCAGGCAAATTTTTCCACTTATTGCATTATTAAAGGGTAAAAAGTGGAAAATATCCCCTTGATTTTTCCATCTGCTGATAATATAAATTTTTCTTATGAAAAACAAGCAAAAGTTCCATCCAAATCCTGAACTGAAACTCATGGACCAGGTCCGTGAGGTGCTGCGATATCACCACTATGCCTACCGAACTGAACAGAATTATTGCCAGTGGATCGTTCGCTTCATCAGGTTTTTCGATGCGAAGATCCATCCCAAGGATATGGGCAAAGGGGAAATCGAATCCTTTTTGAGTCATTTGGCAACCGAGGGAAATGTATCCGCCGCAACGCAGCGACAGGCATTAAATGCCATTATATTTCTTTACAAGAGGGTACTTGATCAACCGGTTGACGAAATACTTGAACACATTAGAGCCAAAAGGAAACGGCGACCACCGATCGTTTTAAGCCAGGGGGAGGTCCAAAAGGTACTCAATCAAATGACGGGCACACATTTGCTGATGACCCAACTGTTATATGGCGGGGGATTGCGATTAATGGAATGCATACGATTACGCATTCAGGGTCTCGATTTTGAAAGGAACCTTATCTATCTTCGCGATGGCAAGGGCGGAAAGGATCGCACAACCATTTTTCCCGCCTCCATGAAAAGAGCATTGCAAAAACACGTCGAGAAGGTCAAACAGCTGCATGAACAGGACCTGGCTGATGGTTACGGTACAGTTTTTCTCCCCCATGCCCTGGCAAAAAAATACCCTAAAGCACCACAGGAGTTTGGCTGGCAATATCTCTTCCCGGCCAGAGGGCGTAGCACCGATCCACGCTCCGGCAAGATTCGCCGCCATCATGTCCTTGAGTCCGGCTTGCAAAAGGCGGTAAAGGTTGCGGTAAACCGTGCCGGAATCCATAAAAGAGTCGGCTGTCATACCTTTCGCCATTCGTTCGCGACCCACTTGCTGGAAAACGGTGTGAATATCCGCGTGGTGCAGGAACTGATGGGGCATGCCGACGTCAAAACCACTGAGATTTACACCCATGTCATGGCCAAGGATATCAATGCGGTGGCCAGCCCTCTGGATTCCCTTGAAAAACCGTAATCCCTCACGCAGACACCGATCAGAACAAGAGGCACGGAAACGCCGCCGGGCGGGACAAAACCGTGTGTTTAATGCCGCTGCCAGATCATCCGGACGATAATGCCGGTAAAGCCAACATCGTGGATGCAACCCGGCACTTCCCCGCTCCCTTATCTCCAGAACTTCGCAAGTTTCAGAAAGGAAGACGGCGACAGATTGACGCTCCGGAAGTTCCGCTTGCCGGTCATAATGTCGGTCATTTTTTCCACGAAAGCCTGGCCGTAAAAACGGAAGATCAGGTTCCGCAGGTGCGGGTGGTGATAAAGCAGTACGGCCAGCTTGCGGGAAACCTCGATGTCGGCCAGCAACCCTTCGGCGAGCTTCTGCCGGTAAATCGCCTGGACCTTCTCCCGCTTCATCTCACCCTCCGCGATCGCTCCGGCAGCGAGCCGTCCACTCTCGAGGGCTGCGGTCAGCCCCTCGGCGGTGAGAGGGTCGGCCAGTCCCGCGGCATCCCCTGTCAAGAGGATCCCTTTGTCTGCGAGCTGCCCAAGACGGGGGAAAACCGGGATCAGTGCGGCGTGGATTTCCCCCGGTTCCTTTGGGACGATGCCCTGATTTTTCAGGTAAGCGTGAAAATCTGCCCGCAGCCCCTTCCCCGAGACCGGACGAACCATGCTGCAGAGGCCGACCGAAAGATGATTTTTCTTCGGGAAGATCCAGGAGTAGCCCCTCCGGGGATGATCGATGTCGAAGCGGGCCGCATCGCAAAAACGCCCGTAGGTTCCGTCATCGACGGCAAGTTCGCACTCGAGCGCCGCAATCGCAAGGGGTGAGGGAGACCAACCTCCCCTGCGCGCCACGACGCTATTGACGCCGTCAGCCCCCACCACGAATCGCGCCCTGACCTCTCCGCGGTCGGTCTTCAGAAGAACCGAATCGGAGGAGGTTTCGAGGTCGCAGACCTTGGGTCCGGACAGGCAGTGGGCACCGCAACGGCCCGCTTCCTCCCAGAGGGCGGCATCGAGGTCGGCCCGCATGACCATTCTCACCACCGGAAAATCCCTGCGCACAACGAAGCCTTCCTGCCTGCCCCCAAAATTAAGCTCGACATTACGGCACGCAACCTCGGTGAAAGGCTCCGGAGAGATGGGGAGTCGTTCCGCGGCGCGGTGGAGAAGGCCTCCGCCGCAGACCTTGTAGCGCGGGTGTTCGGCCTTGTCGAGGATGCAGACATCGATGCCGCGCTTGGCCAGCCCGATCGCCGCCATGGTCCCGGCGGGACCTCCGCCGACAACGGCAACGTCGTAAATTTTTTGATCCATACTTTTAAAAACCTGAAAGTCAAAGAAAAAGGGACAGAACAACGGCCCCGACCCCGCTGACGACCGTTACAGAATCTCCACCGGGATCAAACCGTATCCGTTATTCTCCCAACGGTATCATCTGATCGGTAATCTCCGTGAAGGCGACATCGTGGCTGACCAGGAACAACTGATCGTACCAATGCTCGGTCACCTCCTCACGGCCCACATCGATGGCGCGGAAAGCGTGCGCCAGGTTTTCGCGGCGGGCGGCGTCGAGATTGGAGGTCGGTTCGTCAAAGAAGGCTACCCGCGCGCCGATGGTCTGCAGCAACGCCAGCCGCAGAGCGACCACGGCGCTCATCATCTGCCCGCCGGAGAGCTGATCGTCGGTGCGCTCGCGCAACTGCCCGTCGGCCATATCGCGCAGCACAACCTGGTAGTTATCCCCCCACAGCAGCTCTTCATCGCCTTCGGCAATGGTGCGATAAATGCGATCGGCCCGCTGGCTGATCTCCTCGCGGAAACGTTCGGAGAGTCGGTTGGAGACATTGCGGAAGACGCGATTGCGCAGATACTTGACCAGTTGCTCCTGCTCCTCGTAATGCTTCTTTTGCTCCAGGCGCTCGGCAATGAGTTTTTGCAGCTGCTTTAACCGGGTAATGTCGGCGGTCAAACGCTCATCGTCTTTTTCCAGCCCCTTGATGCGTTGTTGCAGCCCGGCAATCTCGCCGACCCGTTGTTCTTTTTGCTGCCGGGTGCGTTGATGCTGGGAGGGATCGTATGCCTTTTGACAGCGGTCGCGCTCTGCAAGTTTGGCCTTCCGATCCTCTACCAGCCCGTCGAGGGCATGCTGCCAGCGGGTCAGGGTCTTCTGCCGCGCGTCTAGCTCGCCGGCATCTTTGGCATGGGCGTAAAAGCTATCCCGTGCCGTCTGGTAGGTCGCCCTCTCCTGCTCAGTCCGCAGCAATGCCTCCTCCAGGCCGTCAAAAGCCTTACGCTCCTTACGACGCTCTTCAAGACTTTCGACGGCTTTGGCCTGCCGCTCCTGAAGGGCGGCAAGACCGTCGGCGCGCCCGGCGTTGGCTTGCCGGCGGGATTCGAGTTGCGTTTGCTGCTTGTCGAGTTCGGCACTGCGCACCTTCAAAGCATCCAGCGCCTGCCGGGCTTTTTCCGCAGTGGCACTGTCTTGGACATTTTTTTCGATCCGGGCATCCAGTTCAGCGACCTGTGCGTCGAGTTGCGTCATTTTATGACTGAAAACGTCACGGGGTTGCTGTCCTTCGATATTCCGGCACGGTTCGGCAAAAAACGGGCAGACCCCTTCGGCGAGTTTTTCCTGTCCTTCCGCCAGAGCGACACGGCGCCCCGTCAACAATCCGCGGCGGGTACGCAGCGCCTCGGCCTCCTGCCTCAGAGTCTTTAAGCCCGCGGCTGTCTCGACAAGTGCGGCATCGGGCTGAAGCTCCTTGCGGGCGGCCGCCAGCCGCTGCTGTTCCGCGTCGAGTTCCTGCCCGGCTTTCTGCACTTCGTTGTTCTCGTGTTCAAGTCTCTGGCCGATAGCCAGGGAATCCTTCTCCAACTGGGCAATATGCCGCTCCAGGGAACGACTTGCCCGTTCCTTTTCACGCAGGGACTTGAGGGCGGCATCGGCCTTCTCGAAAGACTCTTTGCCCGCCCGGCACTTTTCCAGCGTCGCGACGGCAGCACGGGCCTGATCAACCGTTTCCCGCTGGGTGGCTACTTTATCTTTGCCGTTCTGGATGCGGATGTCGAGCTCCTGCACCGCGGTGGTCGCCATGCGCAGGGCCTCCTCCTGCATCTCGCATTCGGCAAGTCGGCGCCCTGTGGTCTCCAGTTGTTTGGTTGTTTCCTCCAGCAGGCGTCGCTGTGCCGAAATTTCCGTTTTCAAATCGGCAAGCGCTTGTTCCCTCTCCGGCAACACGGCGACCTGCTCCTGCTTGCCTTCCACTTCGGCGACCAGAAGTCCGATATTATGCTGCACCGCCGACAGCAGGCCACTGGTGCCCTTGTAGGTTTTGCGCCAGGCATCGATGCCGAGGGTTTCGTCGAACGCCTCCTGCCGTTTGGTCGCTTGTTTGATGACGAAAGGCCCGAGAAAATCGTTTTGAAACGGCCCGATGACCAACTTGAATTGCTCAGACAACGGCCGCCCGTTGGCCAGGCCTAAAAGTTCGGCCAGGCGCGCTTCGGTCTCCCGGATATTGGCGTGCTCCTCCACCTCGAATTCGCTGGCGATCTCTCGGGCCAGAAGCCACTTGACGCCCCCACCGACGGTGCGCGTCACCCGCCAGGTATCGCCGGCATCCACGCGGAAGGTCACCGAAACTTCGCCGCGCTTGGCGCCGATGGATAAAAACCGCTCGATATTGGAGACGAAATCCCGTGCATCGACCCCGAACAAAGCATAGCCGATGGCCTCGAACACGGTACTCTTGCCTACCCCGTTGGGACCGGACAAAACATTGATCCCGGCGGAAAAGGACAGGGTCGTATCCCGATGAGACTTGATATTTTTCAGATGAATCGTTTCGATCAGTAACATAATTAAGTCAGTTATTGGTGATTAGTAATTAGTTGTCACTTGTCACTTGTCACTTGTCACTTGTCACTTGTCACTTGTCACTTGTCACTTGTCACTTGTCACTTGTCACTTGTCACTTGTCACTTGTCACTTGTCACTTGTCACTTGTCACTTGAACCTTGAACCTTGAACCTTGAACCTTGAACCTTGAACCTTGAACCTCGGGCCTCGGGCCTTTGGCTTCAAACCTCATCACCAATAACGAATCACCAATCACTTTTTATCGATGTTCGCATCCCGTGCCAGAATGCCGAGCAATTCGTCATCCGACACCTCGCCTTTCAGCACCAGGTCGCGGATAGACAGGGACAAGGCGACGAGTTCATCCTGCCGATCCTTGTATTGACTGTTGGCGCCCACCAGTTCGTGCAGTACTTCCTTCTCGATATCGGCCAGGCTCTTCTTGGCGGATGCGCTGTCGCTGCTGCGGGTGACGAGGGACAGATGGTTGCGGATTTCCGCGTGCAGGGGCCGGCATACTTCTTCCAAAACCGTGAACAATCGCTCGCGCCCCAACTCGAAGGGATGAAACGCCACCCGGCCGACCAGTTTGAGAGCGACCAGGGGGCGACGCTCATCTTGGCCGGTATCCAGCGCTTCGCGCAGTTGCCGGTGGACGTTTTCCAGAGCCGTTTCCGCATCGGAGGTCCCATCTAGATCGATGGTCACCGCATGCATGGGCCGGGGATCGGTGCTCCGGAAGGTATGATGGAAGTAACCGTTTTCAACCGTCACCAGATAATAGCCCTTGTCGTAGCGCTGTTCCCCGAAATTAACGCGCTCCGGCGAACCGGGGTTAAAGCCGTAGGGCCGTCCTTCCGGTGTTTCGACAAGATACGGTTTATGACCGTGGCCGAGAGCCACATAGCCGAAACGATCCGCCAGGGGCAAGGCTTCTTCCGGCTTCATGTTGCCGATCTCCACCGGCGAAAAGGTCCAGATCCCGACGTGAAACAGCAGAAGGTTATTTTCGGTGGTGACCGCCTCGCAGATCCGCGGCACATGGTTGCCAGCCTGGGCCCCGATATAGCCGAGCCCGTAGATATTCAGATCGCCGACAACCAGATGCCCACCGCAGCCCTGTTCCTCGTCGAAGGGTTCGAAGAGATAACCGCCCTCGGCGGTGCGCGTTGGCCGCAACAGACGGATATACCCCATCTGCGACAGAGCCTCCATCCAGGAGATGCTGTCGCGCCGGTGAATCCAGTCGTGATTGCCTTCCACGGCGACACAGGGAATACCGGCCTCCTTGAGGGGTTGCAGGATTTCGATGGTACGCGCGAATGTACGCGGCAGGATCTGGCCGGTATGGAACAAATCACCGGCAATCAGAACGAAGTTGACCTCTTCGACCAGGGCATCGTTGACGATACCTGCCAGACAGGTGAAGAAGTCTTCACTACGCGCGACTTCGCAGCCACCATGACGGTAGGTCTTACCCAGATGAATATCGGCGGTATGGATGAATCGGAGGGACATGACAAATCAATCCGTTTTTTTGTAGGACACTTGAATTTTGAAAAATGTCGGTCTCATGATGGCCCCGGCTGCAGAAGCATAGCAGTTCACAAGCACCTGTCGCAAACCTAAAGCGTGCCATAGTGAGGAAAAGCGGTGCGCATCTTGCCCCGGAAAAATTTGCATCGGGTAGGAGGCGGGATTACCCCCGCCGTCCTCCCACACCACCGTGCGTACGGTTCCGTACACGGCGGTTCACAAAGCGCACTGAAAGCGTCTGCGGTAATCTACTAACGAGACCAGCCCCAGTCTGTCGAAGTAGGATTTCCGAATAGCATCGTGCATATGCGAGGCTCCTGAGTTCCACCAGGGGCCTCGCTCATTTGTGGCGGATCGCCACGCCCGATGCTCTGGCAATCCCCGCCGCATCAAATTCCTGGCTCGGGTAAAGGGGCGCTTCCACTGTCGCCACAGGATGCAGCGCAGCTTCCGTCTGATCCAGCCGTCAAGATCCTCGAAGATACCCTTAACCTCCGCCAGGCGAAAGTAGGCGATCCAACCTCGAAGCTTCGGAGTGGTCTCTTCGATGACCCGCTTGAGACGGCGTCCCCTTCCCCGCCGAAAGATTTCTCGCAAGCTAGTCTTGAACCGCTTCACGGAAGATCCCGCCACTTTCAGGCGGGGCTTTTTGTGAGAGGTCATGCTGTAGCCTAGAAAGGTTCTTTCCCAGGGGCGGCCAACGGCGCTTTTGACGCGGTTGACCTTGAGCTGGAGCTGCTGTTCCAGAAACCGTGTCAACGAGGTCATGACTCGCTCGGCCGCCCGGCGACTATGCACGTAAATGTTGCAGTCGTCGGCATAGCGACAGAAGGCATGGCCCCGCCTCTCCAGTTCATTGTCAAACTCGTCGAGAAGGATATTCGACAGCAGGGGCGAGAGAGGGCCGCCCTGCGGCGTCCCCTGCACCCTTGGCGAAATAATCCCCCCTTCAAGCACACCGACCGTCAGATATCGGCGAATCAGCCCTAATACCCGGCGGTCTTTGACTTTGCGGGCCACCCGCGACATGAGTATGTCGTGGCCCACGCGGTCAAAGAATTTCTCCAAGTCGATATCAACCACCCAGCGCCGCCCGGAGGCTACGTGCCGGCGGGCGGACTGAACGGCTTGGTGGGCGCTCCGTCCGGGACGAAACCCGTAGGAGTGCTCGGAGAATTCCGGTTCAAACAGCCGCATCAGCTCCTGATGCAGCGCCTGCTGAATGAGCCGATCCAGCACCGTGGGAATGCCGAGCATACGCATCCCGCCACCGGGCTTGGGAATTTCCACCTTCCGCACCGGCTGAGGCTGGTAGGTTCCGGTCAGCAGTTCTTCTTTGATGCGCGGCCACTGCTCCTGCAGGTAGGTCTTAAGGTCGCCAACCGGCATTCCATCGATGCCCGCCGCGCCCTTGTTCCTGACCACTCGCTGGTAAGCCGCCATCATGTTGCCGCGACTGACGACTTCTTCCATCAGCCGCGTTGCCACTTCCGTCCAGGATGATTCACTGCATGCCGTGACGTTTGACGCACCGATGCCGTACTCTCGCGACTTCCGGTCGCTACCCTCGGACATAGCCCCCGGCATCTCAACCAGGGCTTCTGCTTCTTCGATCGTCATCGAAATTCGTGCCTCCTGAAAAGCGCCTCGTGTTCGGCCCTTCGCCAAGGTGGTTAGCCCGGCTATTATGGCCTCTGCTGACTTCTGCCAACCCATCCCGACACCTTGCGATGCCGGTAGCACGAGGCAGGTTGACAGATCTCCCAGGGTAAGACGCGTGACCTTCCTTCCACATACCCGCCGCATATACAGCACGACCCTCCAGGATGACTATCGGGCTTTGAAGACTATGGCCTTCTCGCCCGGATGGCACTGCCTCGTATGCGATTCCTGTTCGTCGGGCCGGAAGTTTGCCTACAGCTTCCTTCAGATTCCACCTCGCGGTGGACACCCTTGCTGTTCAGCTAACGGTTCCCGTCATCAGGGTCCGTAGGGGACTTGCACCCCCAAGTCATCCGACTGCCACCACAGCAGTCGAAACAGCGCCAGCCAAGGCGCTACGCGCCATGCCTGGCGCACCATAAAAAAAGACCGGCGCCAGGGCCGGTCTTTTCAGAAGTGTTGCAGGTAGGATTTGCTGTCAATAGCGACCGAATTCGGAATCGTCGAGAGCAATAATCTCCTCGGGACGCAACTCCCGGGTCTCTTCCTTCGCTGCCGCGGGTTTCGCTGCCGCGGGTTTCGCTGCCGCGGGTTTTGTTGCCGCCGGTTTCGCTGCCGCCGGTTTTGCTGCCGCCGGTTTTGCTGCCGCCGGTTTTGCTGCCGCCGGTTTTGCTGCCGCCGGTTTTGCTGCCGCCGGTTTCGCTGCCGCCGGTTTCGCTGCCGCCGGTTTCGCTGCCGCCGGTTTCGCTGCCGCCGGTTTCGCTGCCGCCGGTTTCGCTGCCGCCGGTTTCGCTGCCGCCGGTTTCGCTGCCGCCGGTTTCGGTGTTACGGAAGGCCCAGGCAAAGCTTTGGCCGCAGGCTTTACCGGCAAGGCGGATGGTTTGACGCTCCTCGGGGCGGTCAGCCTTTGGGGAGAGATACTCGACACTATGCGCTCGGTCTGCTGCCCGCTGCCCCCCGTTTTGAAGCGCGTCAGCATCTGGCGCAGATTGGACGACTGATTTGCCAGCTGCTCTGCGACGGACGCGCTCTCTTCCGCATTGGCCGTAGCCTGCTGGGTAATGTGTTCGATCTGATCCAGACTGCGGGTAACCTGGTCAAAACCGACAGCCTGCTCATCGGAAGCGGCCGAAATCTCGTTAAGGAGATCCGTAACCTTGCCGGTCTCCTCCAGAATGCCTTGCAGGGCCGTAGCGGTATTCTGGGCCAGCTCGGTGCCGTGACCGGTCTTCTGGTTGGAGCCCTCGATGAGTTCTTCGGTCTCCTTGGCCGCCTTGGCGCTGCGCGCGGCGAGGTTACGCACCTCTTCGGCAACAACGGCAAAGCCCTTGCCGTGCTGGCCGGCACGAGCCGCTTCGACGGCGGCATTGAGTGCCAGAAGATTGGTCTGAAAGGCGATCTCATCGATAACCTTGATAATTTTGGTGATACTTTCCGCCGACTGGTTGATGTCGAACATGGCCTCCATCAGATCGTTCATGAGCTGGTTACCGTCGTCGGCGGCGTTTTTGGCCTGACTGGAAAGACTGTTGGCCTGCTTGGCATTGTCGGCATTGCGTTGACTCTGCGAAGCGAGCTCCGTCATGGCGGAGGAAATCTCCTCAAGGGAAGAAGCCGAGTGGGTCGCCCCCTGGGAAAGACTCTGGCTGGAGTCGGCAACCTGCTGAGAACCACCGGCGATCTGCTCGCCGGTGGAACGAATCTCCGCAATAAGTTTGCATAGAGACTCGTTGGCCCGCATCAGAGGCTGGGCGATAAGGCCCTTGGCCCTAAAGGTGAAGTCGCCGGCTGCCAGGCTGTTAAACGCTTCCAGAACCTCGTTTTTGAGATTATCGGCAAAGGCGTCCATGGCCCGCGCCAGGCGACCGATCTCATCTTTGCGATCGAGGGACAGACGCATATCCAGGTTGCCTTTTTCCATCGCCTCGATCATTTCCACGGTGCGGGCCACCGGTTGGGTCACGCTGCGAATAATGAGGTAGCCGAGAAGCCCGGCCAACAACAGCGCCAGTCCCATGCAGCCGATGGAAAGAACAAAGGTCTGCCGGTAGGTTGCCTGTCCCTTATCAAATTCGTGGTGCGCGATCTCGAGCTGCACGTCGATCAACTTCCCGAGCTGTTCGGTGATCGGATCGATCTCCTGATAAAGGTTGTTTTCAATGAAATCGACCAGCATGAGATGCTGCCGCTCGGCAATGATGGTTTCCAGGTTTACGATGGTCTTATCGGCACTTGCCATCAGACTCCGCGCATCGCGAACCAATGCCTGCTCTTCTGGTGCGGTTGCCGTCTCCAGATAGGCACCCCATTCCTGGGCGATCAACTGCTGGGCTGACTTCAACGCGCGCATGGCGTCATCCCAGTCGAACTGCTCGCTGCGGATTTTGTGGGAGAGATCAACGATATTGACCGCATACATATCCGACACCTTTTTAAGCCGGGTAAGCGGTACGACCCTGTCCTGATAAACAGACTGCAATGAAGCATTGACACTCTCCAGACTGCGCAACCCGAGCAGACCTGTCATAACAAGGAGAATGGAAAGTATCCCTGCCAGCAGAGCGAGCCTGTAACCAATTTTCCAATCGTTGAACTTCATCATGCCTCCCGCATGCCATACACCGAAAAGTCGAAAATATTTCAGAAATTTACGAACAGCCACAAAATACATAAATTCATGGCCAATCACAATGTTTTAATCAGCCCGAACTTCAGCCCTGACAGATCATTAATTTACTACATCCAATAAACTAGGTTCCCATATATCCATGTCCTGAGATAGCTGCTCAGATCAGAACAACTGTATTAGCACCGAAGGGACATATTGGGCCTGCAAAATTTCGCATCTTTCCATAAAAAAAGAGAAAATGTTATATATACGTTCTAAACTATACAACGATGATCTATTGACCCATCGTCATATGAAATTGACACTCGTGCCTGTGCGGTTATGCCTGTTTCGGAGGCGGACTCCCTCAGACTCTTGCTGCCTTGCTACCAATCTTTGAAAGCAACGCGGATCCAGGGTACCGCTAAAGTCACGTGTATGTACTCAAATGGAGGAAGATATGTTCGGCAACCATTCCCCCAAAAGAATATTTTCCGTATGCATCATCGGTGTCATTTCCCTGGCACTTTCCGCCTGTTCCCAACATCATGCAAACATCGCACCTCATCGGCCGTCCAAAACCATCAAATCGGTTCGCGATGCGCCCTCCGACGTCCCCTCCAAAGGCGTTGCCCTGCGCAAAATGGGATTCTCCGTTCAGGTAGGCGCATTCGCCCACATCGAAAATGCCGTGCGATTCGAACAAACCCTCGAAAAACGCGGCATCGACGCCTACTATTTTCGCCACGATTCCGGGTTGTTCAAGGTTCGATTCAGCAACCATGAAAGCTATCAGGCCGCCCGGAGTGAAGCCGAGAGGATGCAGGACCAGGGGCTCATCGGGAATTTTTTCATCGTTATCCCCGAATCTTACGCCGTCGCCCGCATGCAGGGCGCGCAAACCGCTCCTTTACGCGAAGAACTTGTCAGAACCGCGCGCGGGTTTCTCGGTGTCCCGTACCGCTGGGGCGGTACCGACATCGACAACGGCTTCGATTGCAGCGGTCTGACCATGGTCTGTTACCGCCTCAATGGACTGAACCTGCCCCGGGTGTCGCGGGTTCAATATGGAGCCGGACGCTGGGTGTCAAAGGAAACCATGCGCAAAGGCGATCTGGTGTTTTTTGCCACCAACGGAGGCAAACGTGTCAGCCACGTCGGTATGTATATCGGCAATAACCGTTTCATTCACGCCCCGCGAACAGGCAAAACGGTCCGTGTCGAAAAAATGTCCAACCCGTATTTCAGCCGGACCTTTGTCGGCGCCCGAAGCTACCTTTAGCACGGGGGCCAATACAGAAAACAAGTGGCATTTATCGGCTTGGCTCAGGTCATTTTAAATGATAGTGTGGGGCGCCCTATTGGCGCGTCAAAGAATTGTGACAACCGATGGGTCGCGTATTGGAATTCTCGATCATTTTAATCTTGTCTGAATTTATGCCATGCGAAAAAAACAGAAGAAATCATCAGCATTAAGCGAGCATGCCGACTGGCGCCATTTTCAGTCCGGCCTGAACAATAAAAATAGCGGCGGCCAGCGAAAACGTCGCCTCGGCCGACGCATTTGCGCCCTGGCGCTGCTGGTTTGGGCCGGATCATATGTCATCCGCAGCAATGTAACACCCGTTGCGGAAAATACGGCGCAAGCCCGCGCAGCCGCCCAAACCGCGCCCCTCATATCCGGTAAAGATGACGTTCGAAAACTGCTGGATCAGCAGGAAATGGACAACCTGACCGGCAAAAGTATCGCTCTTCAGGTCGGCCAACAAACGCTGCAGATCGAAACAAGCCTCGATGAAGACTTGCAGAACTATCTGTTGTCCCACATGGATCGAAAGAATTCGCGCGATATCGGCATCGTGGTCATGGATGCCGACACAGGACGTGTCCTGGCCATGGCCGGATACGATAAAACAGGCAGCGCCGGCAATCCGTGCCTGCGCAGCAATTTTCCCGCTGCCAGCATTTTCAAAATCGTCACGGCGGCAGCATCGGTGGACCACTGCAACTACACCGCCAAATCAACCATGCATTTCAATGGTTACAAGCATACGCTCTACAAAAGGCAGCTTACGGAAAAAACCAATAAATACACCAACACGGTCTCCTTCAAAGATGCGTTTGCCCAGTCGATCAACCCGGTTTTCGGTAAACTCGGCGAGCTTCGCCTGGGAAAATCCGTGCTTGAAAAATATGCGGATACCTTTCGCTTCAACGAACCGCTGAATTTTGACCTGTCCCTGCAACCGAGTCATTTTCGGATCACCGAGGATCCCTACAACTGGGCCGAAATCGCCAGCGGATTCAACCGTGACACGACCATTTCTCCCTTGCATGGTGCGGTCATGGCTTCGGCGGTACTCAACCAGGGACGCATTACGGCACCTTATCTCGTCGATCGCATCCTGGATGACGAAGGCAACACCCTATACCACGGCGAACAATCCTGGGAACAGCAGGCCATGTCCGAAAATGCTTCGGCCGTACTGCGACAAATGATGCAGACCACCATAAAATCAGGCACCGCGCGCAAATCTTTTCGCGGATATCGAAAGGACAAGATTCTCTCGCAACTGCAGATCGGCGGCAAGACCGGTTCCATGGACAACAAAACCCACGATGTCCGTTACGACTGGTTTGTCGGTTTTGCCAGAGAACTGAGCGGCAAGGCCAATCTGACCGTAGCCGTTATGGTTGCTCACGAGAAGTATATCGGGATCCGCGCCAGCCAATACGCACGCATGGCCATTACCCATTATTTTCGCAAGCTCCTGGATACAAGCCAACAACCCGGCAATAAAACCAATAGGGGTATCGCGCAACTTTAAAGCATTGCACTTGCCTCCTCAGAAGTAATCCTGCAGACCCTCCAGGCCGAACTCGAACGGGATCAAATCAGCCCATCGCGAATCGACTTCCACGCCTGTTGGCAGCTGTCGGCCGTGTAAAAAATATTTCTCGAAAAGAAGACAATCTTCCCCCTGCAGTTCCATATCCGCTACGGCCCGAGCACGTTCGATAATGACCGATTTGGTAGGGCTGACGGCGACCGAAGTGAATGGGTTGCGATAACTCATGGCGGAAAGTTGCCGGGTACTTGCATAACCGACCAGCAATCGGAAATCATGCCAGGCAACGGAACTCCACAATTGGGGATGAATCCGTAACTTTTCCCGTGAACTCCCCTTGTCCCACAACTCGGGGCTGACACCCAGCTGAACGAACCGTTCGACCTGGCGCGTCACCGCGTCGGGGCTGCCGACCAGGGTCAGACTCCGGATATAACCGTTTTTCGTCAGATCTTCATACCCCTTAAGCATGAAACGGCCATTGCGCACCCGCGCGGCACGGCCTTGAAAACGGTTCTTGAATACAAACGAGCAATAATTAACCGGCAGTTCAATGGTCTTATCGAGACCGTACCGCAATAATTCCAAGGCAGTCAGTTCGGACTCGAGCACGGTAACTTTTTCGCCATGCAAAAAAGTATAGTTACGCGTAACAAGGTGCTCGAAATTATACGGCGTCAAACGCATCTGATGAAGATTGAGATAGCCGACACCGGCATCGCGCATCTCCAGCATCTTGCATTTGAGGAGTTCAAGGTCTTCAGGGATGGCGGGGATTTCCACTGTGACTGTCGGGATGACCCCAGTGGCCAATCGAAGTTTATCAAGATGGTATTCGGTAGCACCGATATCGAAACGGATTTCATCCAGTCCGGCGTCGCGCAACTGGTGCAGGATGTCACCGTTGGCCAGGGTGCCGTTGGTGTACAGCCAGACGTGCATCCCGTCACCAAAGTGTTTCTTGATGGCACGCACATAGGCCAGGGAACGCTTGAAATTAAGTAGCGGCTCGCCACCAGTTACACTGGCGCCACGAAACCCGAACCGCTCAAGATAACCGACATAGTCGGAGGGCGTGCGAAATTCCACCGTGTTGGTGGTCGGCAAATCGTTCTCGGTCTGGGCGGTTGGACAATAAAAACAGCGACAGTTACAGCGCCCGGTGATGAACAGGCATGACCAGCCGCCTTCCGCGCATATCCTGCACCCCGGAGACAAGTGGGTACAATCAAGCTTGGTGCCATCGTAACCTACCGCAACACGTCCGCCCAGATCGTCCAGAATCTCCGCACGCCGCGCAAACGCATGCTTCGCCTCTGATGTGGAAGGAAAAGACAGTTGCGCATAGCGCTCGCCGTATTCCCGTTCATTGCCCGCAATCAAACGATTGCGGGTAATCGCCGACATTCTCATAGTCCCACGGACCTCCAACCGACGAAAAGCACCCCCTCGGGCCAGGCCTCGAAAGGGGGTGTGTGAATTTGTTGCAATATAGTCGATTGCCGCTGGGGAACAAAGCGTTATTTCGCACTTCAGAAAAAAATATCTATCGGAAAAAATTTGGGTCTTACCTGGCCTTGCAGTACCTCCCGCCATCTTGGCAACAGGGTGAGCATGTATGCCCGCGTCACCCTGATGAAGAGCAGAATCTCCGAAGGGTTGATGCTACATTCATGAACAGCGAGCGTTTTTAATACCAATGGAGAACACATTGAATTTTCGTTTTATACGCTTTCGGTCCTCAGCAATCTTTACGCCTGTTACGTGACACAGCGGGAAAATGCTTATTTAAACTATCTAAGTTTATTTACACGCTTTATAACGGTAAAATGACTACTCTCTTAAACAAAGAATGGAAAGCGCAAAGCACCTGGCCCATATCGGTTTCCCCGGATAAAAAGCAGTAACACAAGGACATGCCCTCTATACAAATGAATCCTAAAATCGCCATACTCACTCATGCCGGGCTCAAGTTCGAAACGGTTCCCTACTTACTGCATCCTTTGGTCACACTATGGCAAAAGCAAGGAATCGATGTCGTCATCCTGCGGGGAACGAAGGATTTTGAACCGGCCGATGCGGTGTTCATGCACATCGATCTGACCACCACGCCCGCTGACTATGTTTCCTTCGCCCAACGTTATCCCGTGATCATCAATGGAGGCGTCAGGGATATTTCCAAACGCAAAATCAGTTCGCATATCATACGCCGAAGGGATGACTACCATGGCCCCGTGCTTGTCAAAACCGACCGGAATTTCGGCGGGGGGATGGAGCGGCACCTGGCACGGAGAAAACCCCTTTCCCGGATTGGGGATAGTCTTAGAAAGCGCTTGCCATGGACCTGGAGACATTATCTTAAGCCGTCTCAGTACCCCGTCTACCCTTCCCCCATGAACGTTCCCTGGGCGATCTGGTGGAACAAAAACCTGGTAGTGGAAAAATTCCTGCCGGAACGGGAGGGCAGACATTACGCGCTACGCCAGTGGGTCTTTTTGGGAAACCATGAGGTCAGTCAGCGTGTCATATCCTCAGACCCCATCGTCAAGGCCTGCAATGTCCTGCAGCGTGAGAAGGGCATACCGATTCCCGATTCATTGCGCAGACTGCGCTCCGCTATGGGATTCGATTACGGCAAATTCGACTTTGTCATGGTGGACGGCGAAGCAATACTGCTGGACGCAAACCGCACGCCGTCCTTCAATATCGGCAGCCCATCTTATGAGCAGATGGTCCTACTTGAAAACCTTGCCGGAGGGATGCCGGCATTGCTGAAACGCCGGGATGACTTGGCAGCTGCGGATGATCTCGATGCACACAGGGATGTCACATAACCATGGAACTTCTTCCCAGAATCTCCCTGCCCGCCATCTATGGCGCAAACCTGGCCCTCTTTCCGCGACCGGCACCCGGATCCTGCGCCTGGCTGCCCCAGGACCCGGTGGTCCTGGAGATGCTTACAGGCAGCATGTTAACCATCGCCGGAGATATGCCCGTTGTGTGCGCCGCCAGTGTCGCGACACCCGCGGGCCTGCAACTCCTGCGGGATGCCGGTTTTTCCGAGCCGCGCCCTCTCCTTTTCAGAGATGACAACGATCACGACCGACACCGATCCGTTTTGCTGCAAGAAGGATTTAAACTGGTTCTGCAACATGCACCCTACCCCGCTGTTGCTGCCCCGGAAAATTACTGGATCGATCCACACCTGCTGAGCTTTCTGAACAACAAAGGCCACCTTGCCGACCTGGTCGAAGCCCGCTACTTACCTGAACGTCGTGCGGTTGCACCTGGAGAGTTGGAACTTTTTTGGGAAAAACATCCGCTACCGCTGGTAGTCAAGGTGGCCTCCGATAAAACAACCGGGGGCGGATGGGATGTCGCTATCTGCCGTTGCTCCAAAGATGTACGCAACGCACAGAAAACTTTTCGGCATTGTCGGCAGGTCATTGTTGAGGAATACCTTCCCATATCTCGAAATCTGTGCCTGAATTACGCCATCTCACCCCATGGCGAAATAACCTACCTTGGCAGCACCGAACAAATTACCGACCAGACGGGGAAATATTACGGCAACTGGTTGCATGACGGAGACGAAACCCCTGTTGACGCCATTGCCGCGGGGAAACGCATTGCCCACAGAGGGTTCGAAAAAGGCTATCGTGGTTGTGTCGGCATGGACATGGCCATTTTGAAAAACGGAGAGATACGCATCTATGACCTTAACTTCCGTATCAACGGATCGACGGCAGCTCTGTTGCTGGCGGATGCGGTACAGAACAGCTACGGCCAACCGGTGATGCGTCTGGCAGGACTGAAATGCCCCAGGGGCTTTGCATCCATGCTGGATGCCACTTACAAAGCCATGCACAAGGGGCTATTCGTTCCGCTGGTCACCTGCGACCCGCGGGCCACCGGCATGCCAGGCGAAGCGCCCCGAAGCAGCGGACTTATCCTGGGCCAGTCGCGAGCCCAGATTCATGAACGGTGCGCCCGATTGCAGGAACTGGGTCTGGAGGTTATGTCGCCAGCGAATCTTTTCCCGGACGACGCTGGCAACAGCAAAAACTCCGAAGTTTCTACCTATGCATAGTAACGAACGAAACGAAAAAGCCCGCAACCGCGGGCTTTTTCATCAGAGCATTCAAACAAAAAAAGTTCTATTCCCTAGACCAGTTGCCGATTTTTGATCAGCCCCTGGCAACTGCGGTGCGCTGCAAGATAGCGTGCATCCTCCCCGTAATTGGTCGGATAGACCTGGGGCACCGGCTGACGTTGAAGCTCTTCATCGACGTTGACGAAAGTAAACAGGCAGGAGTTGGACATGGCCTTGGTGGTGCGGTCGCGACTGATGCGTTCGATGTTGGCTTCGACACAGATCAGGCTGCCGTTGGTATAGACAACCCGGGCCGTATAGTGCAGCTTATCTCCCATGCGCACCGGATGAAAAAAATTGATGCGATTGACCGCTGCCGGGATAGGACGGTTGGGAGCTACCTGCTCGGAACAGATGGACGCCAACTCGTAGGCGCGACGGATGAGATAACCGCCGAAAATCTTTTGGGGCACGTTTTCCTGCTCCGGGTACATGCGTTCCCACGCATCGGCGGTAAGTTTACTGGCCAGCAAGCCGTTGAAGCCCGGCTCGTCCTGGGCCGTGTGCAGGCTGGTCAGCATCTCGAACTCTTCGCGGCTGGGCGGCTCATGCAGCAACGCCTGCTGCTGCTTATAATCCGCGCGTCTTTGCAGTGCTTTGTCGGCACGCTGCTTCTCGATTTCTTCGGTATATTCCAACCCTGGCAAAGCAACACTGGTGGCTCCCTCGCCCACCCCAGAACGGGCTACCATGGTGAAATAACAGGAGGCAATATGCCTCACCGGACCGCCAGGCTGCTCGACACGAATACCGATCTCCAGGGAAGACCGGCCTACATGGTTGATCCGCGCCTTGAAATGCACATCCCGGGACATATCCGTAACGTGGCGGACAACAATGTTGTCGATAGCCGCCGTCACCACTCGAGCATCGGGATAGAATCGGTTAACATAGTTCAAAGCGGCTTCTTCCGCCACTTTGTCAAGAACCTCCAGCAGCAAACCGAAACGCATATTAGCCTGGATCGGCTCATCCAGAACCATGAAACGTCGGCGCAGAGACTCATCGCTGGTCAGGGAGAGAACCTTGGTAAACGAGGTGTCGACAGGTTTGATCATCATGCATTATCTCCTAGTTCAGTTGAATAAAAATAAAAATGTATACGGCATATCATAACAAAAACCGCCCAACGATCCATTGTTTTTACAGGCTTGCGAAGCGGACAAAATCTACCGCACTGCAATATGGACAAAATGCAAACGGACCAAGGTCTGATACGTGCTTTTGGGGCAAAGAGGCTGGGTCGGTTCGGTTTCGATGCTCCATGTCCAAGTAAACCGGATATCCGGGCAATGCGCCTTTCAATCGATATCCCGCCGATTACTATTTGCGTCGACTGGAATCCCTGTCCGGCAAACGCGTCAGATCGATTCCGAAATACTTCAGGCACATGATCAGCACCCCGACTGCGGCGGCTTCATCCAGGTTGCCGATAAACGGCAGATTGTCCGGCAAAACTTCAAAAACACCGGCTCCGGGATTTAACAGATAAACGACGGATGCGATACCGAGTAAAATCAGCAGGATATTTTTCATAATCTCCCCTATTCGACATAAATCATCTTGCGCGTCATGCCACCATCGACAACAAAATTCTGCCCGGTGATAAAACCGGCCCGCGGTGAAATCAAAAAAGCCGCCAACTCAGCGATATCCCCGGGGTGCCCGACACGACCGACCGGATGCTGGGCATGGTCCTCGGGCCGCAGTGCCGGGGATTTACAATTGGCACTTTTTTGCCAGTCATCCACGGCAATCCAACCCGGGCTGATGCAATTGACGCGAATATCGGGCCCCAGACTATTGGCCAATGCGTGCGTCAGGGCAACGACACCGCCCTTGCTGGCGGCATAGGCTTCACCGTGAGGTTCCGATTGCAGGGCGCGAGTCGAGGCAATATTGACAATGGCACCACGGCTTCGGCGTAAAGCGGCCACAGCATGCTTACAGCACAGAAAAGCACCCGTCAAGTTGGTCGCCAGCACGCTGTTCCATGCCTCCAGGGTCAGCTCTTCCACGGGTTCGGCGTGCGCCGGCCCATGCCCGGCATTGTTGACCAGGGCATCGAGGCGACCGAAGCGCGCTTCTATCCGCCCCATGACATGGGTGACACTGGCTTCCACGGCGACATCCATGGGAAAAACAGCCACGCAGTCATTGTCGGCATATTCCGCCGCCATTTCGCGGCAGGCATCTTCGTCCCGATCCGCAATGACCACCCGCATGCCCGATGCCAGCAAGACGCACGCAATCCCCTTACCGATACCTTGTGCGCCGCCGGTGACGAGAACCACGCCATTTTCACGTCGGTCTGCCATGAACATCCTCCTGACATGTTTTTTTCTGAAATTTAATGTTATGTTTAACAAGGTATAGCACCTTTGAACTCTATTGTTAATGCCATTGACTGGCACCATGTCTTTACATTGGCTAAAAGGAATGGGTATGACTGCCGCCACTTCTCACCAATCCGATATCCTGAAACAATTCGGTCATCTGCTGGATCAGGTTCAAAGCCCGGAACACCTTGTCTTTTACAAAGAACGTCTCGCGACCGACTTGTGGCGGGTCGTCCTGGCAACCACCGATAAAGAAGGTCTTTTATCGGTCATTGCGGGCCTGTTAACCGCGCATGGTGCCAATATTCGCAGTGCAGACATCATTACGGTATCCGGCGCTTCGGGCAAACAGACCCAACACGCAGCGACGGTCATGAAATCCCGCATTATGGATGTCCTTACCCTCAAACTGCCGGATCCGCAGGCGGCCGAGCAACAACTGACGCACTTGCACAAGGACCTTGTGCTGCTCAACAACAAAATGGCCGAGGGCGGTATCGAGGCGGTGCGCGACGGACTCATCGACCAGGTTGCCGGCGCGATAGAATCCAGGGCACCGTCAGGCGAGCAGTTGTTACCGGTTGAGATCGCCATCGACAACAGCCTCTCCGAGTCGGACACGGTCATCGACATCCGTTCCCAGGACATTCCCGGCTTTCTGTTCGCGTTTGCCAATGCTCTGGCGCTACTGGAAATCAATATCGAACAGGCGACCATCCGTACCCTGGGCGATGAGGTCCACGATACCTTCTGGATTCGGGATTTGTACCATCGCAAGGTTGTGGACAAGGACAAACTGCAGGAATTGCGCTTTGCCTGTGCCTTGATCAAACAATTCGCCTATCTTCTGCCCCATTGCCCCAACCCCGGCCAGGCCATCCGGCAGTTCCGGGATCTGGCGTCGCGGCTGCTGGAAAATCCGGATCGGGCGGCGGATTTCACCAGTATCCAGTCGGCGGAAACCATGCAGACCCTGGCCAGTCTGATGGGGGTCAGCCGCTTTTTATGGGAGGATTTTCTGCGTATGCAGCATGAAAACCTCTTCCCCCTGATCCGCAACCGTGCAGAAATCGAGAAAACTCTCGACCGCCAGCAATGGGCCGACATGCTGCGCGAGGAGCTGCAGACCGGCGGCACGCACGAGGACAAGGTCAAGATCCTCAACGATTTCAAAGACCGGGAGATGTTCCGCATCGATCTCCGCCATATTACCCGGGTTATCGGCGACGTGACCTTTGCCCGCGAACTGACAGCCCTGACCGATGTGGTCGTCTCCCAGACCGCCCTGCTCTGTCATGAAGCTGTCACCGCCCGTTTCGGCCACCCGAGAGTGAGTGAAAAGCCCTGCGGTTGGGGCATCCTTGCAGCGGGGAAATACGGCGGCAGTGAAATGGGCTTCGCTTCGGACCTGGAGCTGCTCTTTATCTACGAAGGTCAGGGAAAAACACAGGGAAAACGGCCAACCGACAATGGACAATACTTCGAGGAATTTGTACGAACTTTTCTTAAGGCCTTGAAATCACGTAAAGAAGGAATTTTTGAAATCGATATGCGGCTGCGCCCCTTCGGCAACAAAGGTACCCTGGCGAGTTCCCTGGCCACCTTCCGAAACTACTATGCCGTTCACGGCCAGGCCGAACAATTCGAGAGGTTGGCCATGGTTAAACTGCGCCCTGTGGCCGGCGACCAATCGCTACTAACCAAAGTCATGCAGGCCCGCGATGCCTTTGTCTATTCCGGGCAGCCACTCGACTACGCCAATATTCTGCATCTGCGAAAAAGACAAGATACCGAGCTGGTCGCTTCAGGGAGGATCAATCTGAAACTCAGTGCGGGGGGATTGGTGGATATCGAATACTTCCTGCAGGCGCAACTCATCGAACACGGTGCAGACAAACCGGAACTGCGGGTTCCCAATGCCATGCAGGGCCTCAAGCGCCTCGAAGCCGCCGGCATTATCGCGCCCGAACAAGCCAACGACATGCGGCGGGCTTATCGCTGTTTCCGGCGCACCATCGACGCTCTGCGGGCGGTGCGCGGCAACGCCAAAGACCTCACTCTGCCGCTGCCGGATTCCCCCGACTATCTCTACCTGTCTCGCCGACTCGGCTTCGAAAACCCCGAGCAGCTGGCTGCCGAAATCGTCTGGAGCCGCGACCTCAGCCGCAACCTGTGGCTTGGTAAAGACTGACATCGCTAGTGTCCCAAGCTGAAAACCACACCCACAGCTCCTAGCGAGGCGGCAAGCCCTGGGAATGATCGTTGGTTTCGTCCTGCAGGGGCACCCATGGCAACTTGCTCTCACAGAAAATATTATCCGTTGGTTTAAAGTCTTCAGGATGGTCCAGAGCACCCACGGGCACAATCATCAGGCCGGGATATTTTTTATTTTGGTTGTAAATGGGGGTACCACAGACCCTGCAGAAGTATTTATCGACATTATCGGTAACGGCATACCGGGACAGCTCATCGCCACCTTCACTGAGCGCAAAGTCATCTTGCGCAACCGCAACATAGGTGGAAAAAGCTCCACCATTGAGTTTTCGGCATGTCCTGCAATGGCAATTGATGGTGCTATGTTTGGCTGTATTCAAAGTAAATTTCACCAACCCGCAACTACAGGAACCGTTAAAAATATCGGACATCCTATCACCTCCCCAGTAACCTCATTGTTTTTTGAGCGGCCATCGCCCTTGCTGTAAACACGATGCAAGGTTGATAAATCCCAAGCAGATATGTATGCCTGCAAGCGGCATTTTCGATCTTGAGTCCTATCCAAGTATACCCTGACTTTTACCTGGAGCTTTGACTATGCTGCTTGGGAAGTATTTTTGTGTTGAAATTTAGGTGGTTCTCGACCTATCCTCTGAAAAAATGATGCTGTGGATTGAAGCCACTTGTAAATTGAATGGAGGAAACCATGAAAAAACTGACAATTTTACTTTTACTGGTCATGGCACTGAGTGCCTGCAACACCCTCTCGGGCATGGGCAAGGATATCGAACAAGCCGGTGAGGCCATTCAGAGAAAAGCCAATTGACCTGTTAACTTTGGTGGATCGTTTACCTAAGCAGCTTATAGGCGAGTTTTTGTCCTCTACCAGTCACCCCGCCATCGCACACCGGCCTTTTACAGGCGCGACTGCGCTGGCTTCCAGTAAGTCACAGCGACCAGTTAATCACCTACCGCTGAATACCTATCACAGCAGGAGTAGATTTTTATGAGCGACGACGGCCGCAAGGTCATCTATTCGATGATCAGGGTCAGTAAGCACCACAACAAAAAACCGATTCTCAAGGATATTTCGCTATCCTATTTCTACGGCGCCAAGATCGGCGTACTGGGCCTGAACGGCGCGGGCAAAAGTTCGCTGCTGCGCATACTGGCCGGCGTGGATAAGAATTTCGAGGGCGAAACCATCCTGTCTCCCGGCTTCACCGTCGGGTTTCTCGAGCAGGAACCGCAACTCGAAGCCGGCAAAACCGTGCGCCAGATCGTTGAAGAAGGCGTGCAGGAAACCGTCGATCTGGTTAACGAGTTCAACGATATCAACATGAAATTCGCCGAGCCGATGTCCGATGACGAGATGAACGATCTCATCGCGCGGCAGGGCGAAGTGCAGGAAAAACTCGACCACCTCGACGCATGGGATCTGGACAGCCGCCTGGAGCAAGCCATGGATGCGCTGCGCTGTCCGCCCGGCGACACCTTGGTCGACGTGCTGTCCGGTGGCGAACGCCGTAGGGTGGCCCTATGCCGTCTGCTGCTGAAAAAACCGGATATCCTGTTGCTTGACGAACCGACCAACCACCTCGATGCCGAGACCGTGGCCTGGTTGGAGCAGCATCTGCAACGCTACGCCGGCACCGTCATCGCCGTAACTCATGACCGTTACTTTCTGGATAACGTGGCCGGCTGGATCCTGGAACTGGATCGCGGACACGGCATCCCCTGGAAGGGCAATTATTCCTCGTGGCTGGAACAGAAGCAGGAACGCCTGCGTCAGGAGGAAAAACAGGAAAGCGCCCGCCAGAAGACCCTGCAGCGGGAACTCGAATGGATCCGTATGTCGCCCAAGGGACGTCATGCCAAGGGGCAGGCGCGCATCAATTCTTACGAGCAGCTACTCGGCCAACAGAACCAGGAAAAACAGCGGGACATGGAACTCTTTATTCCACCTGGACCGCGACTGGGCGATATTGTTATCGAGGCGGACAAGGTCAATAAAGGTTACGGCGACCGCCTGCTGGTAGAAGAAATGAGCTTCCATCTGCCGCCGGGCGGCATTGTCGGCATTATCGGCCCCAACGGCGCCGGTAAAACCACCCTGTTCCGCATGATCACGGGCCAGGAGCAGCCGGACAGCGGATCTATCCGCCTGGGCGACACCGTCAAACTGGCCTATGTCGATCAGAGCCGCGATGCCCTCGATGCGGAAAAATCGATTTGGGAAGAGATTGCCGACGGGCAGGAGATCATTGAGCTGGGCGACCGCACCATGAACAGCCGTGCCTATGTGTCGCGGTTCAACTTCAACGGCGATCAGCAGCAGAAAAAAGTCGGCGTACTCTCCGGCGGTGAACGCAACCGCGTGCACCTGGCCAAAATGCTGCGCAGCGAATCCAACGTGCTGCTGCTTGACGAACCGACCAACGATCTGGACGTCAACACCATGCGTGCCCTGGAAGAAGCGTTGGAGAACTACGCCGGTTGTGCGGTAGTTATCAGCCATGACCGCTGGTTCCTCGACCGCATCGCCACCCATATCCTGGCCTTTGAGGGCGACAGCCAGACAGTCTGGTTCGAGGGCAACTGGTCCGAATACGAAGAAGACCGCCGCAAACGCCTCGGCGCTGCGGCCGACCAGCCCCACCGCATCAAATACCGTCCCCTCACCCGCGCTTAACACCAACGGGGCAGCGGTTTTTAGCCGCTGCCCCGTCGCGTAACATCAGTCGCTTGTCGCTTGTCCCTTGTCCCTTGTCCCTTGTCCCTTGTCACTTGTCACTTGTCCCTTGTCACTTGTCACTTGTCACTTGTCACTTGTCACTTGTCACTTGTCACTTGTCACTTGTCACCAGTCACCAGTCACCAGTCACCAGTCACCAGTCACCAGTCACCAATGACCAATAACTAATGACCAATGACCATTCCATACCAACTCACGGTTTAATATTGAAACTTCCCCGCCAGACGTTATCGGGATCGCAAAACCGCTTGATCTTGCGCAATCGGGCAAAGTTTTTATCGTAGCATCCCTTCACCAGCTGCTCCTGCCTTCCTGCGGCACCGGGAAAATTGAGATAGACTCCAGCCCGTGACATTGGTCGCAAAGCATCGACGAAATCGGCCACCCAGCCGATATTCGCATCAGCGTCCTCCCGATCTTCCCAATTGGCCTCCACCGCCACCATAAACCTGCAGTCACGCTTATCGAAAGGCGTATCACAGGCATCGACCCGGTTCATGGCACCGCCCAGGGCCCAGATATTCACCGAAGACAGGGGCGAAACACTTCTTCCGGCATGCTCGACGATCCGGTCGATGGTCTCGGATTCGAGATCGTTGAAAAACATGGAATCCCAATAGTAACAGCGCCCCGCCGGATAATCCTTATCGAACATGCGTTGCACGCCGAGATGAAAATCCATAGGGCCGGAGAAATCGGCTATCGGCGTCGACCACTCCCGCAAAGGGCGAAGGATCTCTTCCCCTCTTTCAAAAGGCCCAGTATAGCACGCCAAAAAAGCTACCACGGGCAAGCGTTCTCCCTTCCCTTCAACCGACGACAACGATCGACTGCGCAATACGCAAAAACTGCTTAATTCGGGCGGTGCTCCAGCCATGAATTCCCGCCAGAAGCCGATGGCCTTTTGGGCTTCGGCAAAAGGATACAGGACGGCGGCGAACCACACCTGGGGCGGCACGGGTCGCAGACGGTATTCAAAGGCTGTTACGACCCCGAAATTTCCGCCGCCACCGCGCAGAGCCCAGAACAGATCGGCATTTTCATCGGAGCTGGCAACAACCTTCTCCCCTTCGGCGGTTATCACCTCGATACGCAGAATATTATCGATGGTCAGCCCTTCCCTCCGTAACAGCCACCCCATGCCGCCATGGAGAGTCAATCCGGCGATCCCGGTCCTGCTGACCACGCCGACGGGCACGGCAAACCCGTATGGCCGGGTGACCTCGTCGACATCCCCCAGTCGGGCTCCGGCCTGAACATGGACCGAAGGAAGAGCATGGTTGATCTTCACGCCGTTCATGCGGCCGAGATCGATGACCAGGCCGCCTTCGCAAAGAGACTTGCCGGCAACATTATGCCCCCCGGCCCGCACTGAAACACGCAGATTATGGGCGCGCACGAATTTCACCGTGGCTATGACATCCGCCTCATCGGCGCACCGCACGATCAGTGCCGGCCGGCGATCGATCAGACCATTCCAGATTTTGCGAACGGCTTCATATTCCGGTTCACCGGCAGCGACGATATCCCCCCGCAACCCTCCGGCGAACTCTCGGATAAGTGGTTCGGAAATGGTCGTCCAGGCATCATCCAACGTGGCAATTTTTAAAGGCATTCGTTCCCTTTCTACGGTTTTCCTGCCGCTTCTGTAGTCACTTCGCTTCGAAATTGTGTCCGTGTTTTTCAAAACGGCAGTGGGAATAAATTACTCCCGGCAACGGGTTCAAACACAAAGTTCGAAAGTTACAAGGCCCCACCGAAACCGCACAAACCATTGATATTGTATACTTTTTTGCTTACCTACCGACATCTGTCTACACGGCTCCCGTCCGTGACGCAAGTGGTAAATCGGCAAAATCGTCCGGCAAAACAAAGCCGTTGCAAGCTCTGGCGCGATGTCTGCAATAACTATACATCAACAAAGCCCTGTGACCGGAAAACTCACCGATGAACACATCAGGAAAAGACCTCCGCACCCCGGAGCTCATAGTCAAAAGGAGTCATACCATGTGTACAGTTTCCCCCGAAAACAGTTTAATGAGTGTCGAAGAAGTTGCCCTGGAGCTGGGAACAACTCCCCTAAACATACTGCTTTATATCAAGCGTGGCCAGTTACAGGGTCAGGAAATCGAGGGCAAGTGGTTCGTCGCTTCGGAAAGCCTTTCCGCCCTTAAAGCTACCAGCGACTCCGTCGGCTCGGCTCCCTGCAAATCCTCCTGCGGACACGGTGGCGGATGTGGCGGTGGATGCCACTGATTTGCCTAAAATATAAGCAAATATACACCAGGAGGTATAAATGGGTATAACGGTAAAACCTTCGGATTTATGGTATAAATACGCACGCAAGAAAGAAACCCGGGACCGTCCCCGATTTACGGGGATACCGGACGATCTGCCATTCGATGCCAACAATCTTTACGAAGTCATTCCCATGTTCGAAGCTGTCATGGATGCGGTTGACACGCGAAGCGAACATGTTCTGCGCGAACTGGAAGAGATTCTTAACCGAGGGGTGCCGGGATTTCTGACCCGGCGCGATGAAGTCTACGATTTCTTGTTAGGCTCCATTCGGGAAGTACTGCGCGAGGACTGGTAGCCATGACGGAAATTTTTGGCGACCTGTGGTCCTGGCACGGGCGAGCCATTATTGCCATCACCACCGGCGGGCAGGTCAGTTCCAAAGGTCACTGCTCGATGCCGCGAGGTTGTGCCCGCCAGACCAAAGAGCGTTACCCGGAAATCTCGGCCGTTTTGGGTGAGATGATTCGCAGCCATGGTAACCAGGTCTTCGACCTGGGCCATGGCATCGTATCCTTCCCCGTCGAAAATTCGCCTTTTGAAGTCCCGGATCTGCGTCTTATCGAACGATCCTGCGTGCAACTGAAAGACCTCACCGATCGCAACGCCTGGCCGCTGGTGATCCTGCCCCGGCCAGGTTGCGGAGGAGGAGGCCTTTCATGGAAAGAGGTGCGCCCGGTGCTGGAAAAACACTTGGACGATCGGTTTCGTATTATCACCCTGCCCGAGTGTCGCTAAACAAATCGTTGCACGCCCTCAACCACGTAATGAATCTCCTAGAGCGCCCCCACACCGGCCGCCCCCCTCCCGCACATCTTCACTGTTGCATATTGACCAGTATCCGCCCCTTCAGTTTCCCGGCGAGCATCCGATCGATACATTCATCAAGATCGTCCAGGGTCTTTTCGGTGTACATACCGTCCAAGGCCGCCGGTTTCCAGGCATCGGCCAGTTTTTGCCACAGCCCGATCCTCTGCACCATCGGATAGTTCTGCGAATCGATCCCTACAAGCGACACCCCCCGCAAGATAAAAGGATAAACGGTCAACGCCAGGTCGGCCGAAGCGACGTTGCCACAACAGGTCACCACACCCAGCGGAGCTGTCGTCTTGACAAGGTTCTCCAGCACCGCGCCGCCTACCGTATCGATACACCCGGCCCATTGCACGGGCAACAAAGGACGACCGCTGTGTTCCTGAAATTGCTGGCGAGACACGATCCGGCAGGCCCCCAGTCTCTCTAAAAAAGCCTTTTCTTCTGCCTTGCCGGTCAGTGCCGCCACCCGGTAGCCGAGTTTTGCCAAGATCGCAACACTCATGGAACCGACACCGCCCGTGGCACCGGACACCAATACTTCGCCGTCATCAGGCCGAATATGTTCCGAAAGTTTCCATACGCTGATACCCGCCGTGAATCCGGCCGTACCGAAAAGCATGGCCTCTCGCAGGCTCAAACCATCCGGCGGTTTCAACGCCCAGGCTGCCGGAACGCGAATGTACTCACCAAAACCACCCGCCGTATTCATACCCAGATCGTATCCGGTAACAATAACAGGATCCCCGGGTGCAAAGGCCGGACTTCGAGACTCCTCGACAATCCCTGCGGCATCGATCCCCGGCGTATGGGGGTAGTTTTTTGTGACGCCTTTATGGCCTGTCGCAGATAGGGCATCTTTGTAATTTAGTGAGGAATAAGCCACCCGTACCAACAGCTCTCCTGCCGGCAAATTATCGATATTTCGCGACTGAATGCTGCGAAAATAACGACCATCGGTTTCTTCAACAACCAAAGCTTTATAATTTTTGTCGCTCATCGGCCGCCCCCTTTGAATAATGGATGCTTTTATTATATCGGGTCCGCTGCAAAAGCTTCGGTCCATCCTCTTTCTCCCTCATCGCCGATAGGACCAGGACCTACCAAGCCTCCGTGTGTTGGGCAGTTCCTAATTATGGTCGACTTTTTGACAGATCCGTTACAATATTTACTTTTTTACATCACGTACTTGAAACGTGTATTATTTATAATAAAATATCGTTTCAAATTTATTTAGTCAAAGATTATGCTTATGTTTTTAGTTTAATTCGGCACTTTCAAAACGAGGGTACATAAAATTTATGAAATAAATACTGTTAATTTTTTTCAATAACGTTAAAAAGCTGCGCCGCCAAAAAAACCACGACATGCATATACATAAAAGGCTCCATTACGCCCATCGAACGTCATCAAAACTACTGCAGTCCCTTTGGAGGTAAAACCATGGCCTGGAAGCACATCCGACTAAACGGTAAATTTGCCTTAGGGTTCGGTGTCATCCTGCTCCTGTTAACCGTTATTGCGGGATGGTCCATTATCGGAACGGGTACCATCGTATCCGATGCCGAAGAAGTCATTGCCGGTAACGCGCTGCAAGCGGACATGATTCAGCGGGAAGTCGATCATCTGAACTGGGCACAACAAGTCAATGCCCTGCTCACCGATGAGAATGTCACCCACCTGACCGTGGAAACCGATCCGCACAAATGCGCTTTCGGTCAATGGTATTACGGTGAGGGGCGTAAGCATGCCGAGGAACTGGTTCCCGCACTTAAAAGTGTCCTGGCGCGCATTGAACAACCCCACAGCAAACTTCACCAATCCGCCCTGAAGATTGCCGAGGTCTACCACCAGGCCGATCTATCCCTTCCGACGTTTCTGGCCGAAAAGGAAACGGATCATCTGGCCTGGGCCAATCAGATCATGGCTGTTTTTGCCGACAATCGCTCCAGCCTGGACGTTGAGACAGACCCTCATCAATGCAGCCTTGGAAGATTTCTCGACAGCCCCAGGGCCCGGCAGGCGGCGGCTTCCGACCCGGAGTTAGCCCGTTTACTGAAGGCCATTGAAGAACCCCACATGCAACTTCACCAATCGGCCATGACCATTGCCAAACAACTCAAGGACAGGCCTGCGGCCTATGCAACCTTCCGCGACAAGACCCTGCCTGCTCTATCGGCCACTCAAGCCGTCCTCAAAAATTTGAAACAAAGAGCCGATGAAATGGTAGCCGGCATGAAAAACGCCAATGCCCTTTACGCTTCGCAAACACTCCCCAATTTGAGACAGGTCCAACAGCTATTGCGTGAAACCACCGAAACCAGCAGCAAATACATCATGAGCGATGAGCAGATGCTCGAAGCTGCCAACGCGACCAAAACCGGTATCCTCACCATGGGCCTGATAGCTTTGCCGTTGGGGATATTTTTTGCCTTCATTATTTCCAGAGGCATTATTCTCCCCTTGAAAAAGACCTCTTATATGATCCAGGAGATGGAAAAAGGTCATATCGATATGCGACTTAACCTGGATCGCAAAGATGAAATAGGACAAATGGCCCAAACGATGGATGCGTTTGCCGATAGTCTGGAAGCGGAAATGATCGGTTCTCTGCAGAAACTCGCGAACGGGGATCTGACCTTCAGGGTACAGCCAAGAGATGAAAGAGATGCGGTGCGAGGGAGTTTGCAGAAACTGCAACAGGATCTAAGTCACCTGATCATCGAAATTCAAACCGCCGGAGCACAGATCGCCAGCGGCTCCGTGCAGGTCGCGGACGCCAGTCAGAGCCTCTCCCAGGGCGCGACCGAGTCGGCAGCTTCCGTGGAGCAGATTTCCGCCTCGATGATCGAGATGGCCTCCCAGACCAAACTCAATGCGGAAAATGCCGAACAGGCCAATCAGCTTGTGAACCAATCGCGGTCCTCCGCGGAACAAGGCAACCAACGCATGCAGGAGATGGTTGCCGCCATGGAGGAAATCAACAATTCCAGCCAGGATATTTCCAAAATCATTAAAGTCATCGACGAAATCGCTTTCCAGACCAACCTGTTGGCCCTCAATGCCGCGGTCGAGGCCGCCCGCGCCGGCCAGCACGGCAAAGGTTTTGCGGTCGTAGCCGAAGAGGTTCGCAACCTGGCGGCGCGCAGCGCTCAGGCTGCCAAGGAAACAGCCGTATTGATCGAGGGATCGGTCCGCAAGGTCGAAGACGGTTCGCACATTGCCGCCGAAACCGAATCGGCCCTCAAGGAAATCGTCGAAGGCGTCGTCAAGGCAACCGGACTGGTCAGCGAAATCGCAGCTGCCAGCGGTGAACAGTCCCATGGTATCGACCAGGTCAACCAGGGACTCGGACAGATCGACCAGGTCACCCAGCAGAATACCGCCAATGCCGAAGAAAGCGCTGCAGCCGCTGAAGAGTTGTCCAGCCAGGCCGAACAGCTCAGACGTATGCTGGCCCGCTTCAAAATCAACGAACATACCAGGGACATCGCCCAGTCCGGCCAGCAAGAGTCAAAAGCCAAGCCTTTCATCCCGACTCAAAAAACAGCCGATTTCAAACAAGCGTTGCAGCCTGCGTTGCCTGCGAACAGTGCCAGACAGGATCCCCTCGCAGCCCAAAACCAGGCCCCTTCCGAAGTCATAGCTCTTGACGACGGCGAGTTCGGCAAATACTGATCGATATAACAAAGCGAGCCCCCGCGCACAGATTGTGCAGGGGCTCACTTAACGTGTTAATTATTTCGGCTAGGCCCTTTCGCTATACGGTGCAGGGGCCTTTTTCTTATCCGGAAAAGCTTCAGGTAGTGATCATCCGAGAATAAGGTGCCTCAGAATTGAGAGGTTTGGGGGAAATGCTGAAAAGCATCATAGAATCGATAGACAAACATTCTGCAACAGCAAATAAAACGACTTACCGCCGACCGGAAGAGCCGTCTTATTTTTTGCATGCTGCAGTCCTGAGTTTCAGCGAAATTACAATCTTCCCTACGAAGTTTGCGTCAGGTCCTAACGTTTTTTAATTCTCTTACACAGGTGTCAGACCATGCTCAAGAAGCAATTTGTTATGATTATTGCTAATACCTAACAACGGGTCAGAGACCGCGGCCCTTTGCAAACACCGCTTGGAACCGAACGACTTCCGGTCAGATGCGTTACACTCAAAAACAAGATTTTCCACCCCACTGGAGATAAGTCCATGGAAACTTTAATGTCCGGACACTGGCACCACCTGCCTTCCAAAGAGGTCACCACCCTTTTAGGGTCCAACGAAAGCAAGGGGCTCGATGAATTTGAGGTCGGTCACCGGCAAAACCATTTCGGCCCCAATCGGCTGACCCCCACCAAGGGCAAAAACCCTGTCCTGCTCTTTCTGCAACAGTTTCACCAGCCTCTCATCTATATCCTTTTGGGGGCGACCGCGGTCACCTTTTTGCTTCAGGAATGGGTCGATGGAGGCGTCATCCTGGGGGTGGTCCTGGTTAATGCCGTCATCGGTTTTATTCAGGAGATCAAAGCGCTAAAGGCCATCGAAGCGCTGGCTTTAACGATGGAGGGTAGTGCTACCGTGGTTCGGTCCGGGAAAAAGATGCAGGTGACCGCAGCAGACCTCATTCCCGGCGATCTGGTCCTGTTGCAGTCGGGTGATAAAGTCCCCGCCGACCTGAGACTGCTACGATCAAAGGAATTGCAGATCGACGAATCGGCCTTGACGGGCGAGTCCGTTCCCGTACAAAAAAAACTGCAGGAATTGCCGGTCGAAACAGTCCTGGCCGAACGTTGCAATATGGCTTATTCCTCCACCCTCGTCACATACGGAAATGGCGCCGGCATGGTCGTGGCCATCGGCGACAGCACCGAAATAGGTCGCATCAACGAACTCATCTCCAAAGCCGAAGAACTGGAAACACCGCTGACCCGCAGGATTGCCGATTTCAGCCATATCCTGCTGTGGGTCATTCTGGGATTATCCGTACTGACTTTCCTGGCGGGTATGCTCCATGGCGGCTCGTTACTCGAAAACTTCATGGCCTCTGTCGCCCTGGCGGTCGGTTCTATTCCCGAAGGCCTGCCCGCAGCCATGACCATCATGTTGGCCATCGGCGTGGAAAAGATGGCCCGCCGGAACGCCATCATTCGCAAGATGCCTGCCGTTGAAACCCTCGGCAGCACCACCATCATCTGCTCCGACAAGACAGGCACCCTCACCCAGAATCAAATGACGGTGCAGAAGATAACCGTTGGCGAGCACAGTTTCCAGGTCAACGGCACCGGCTACGCACCCGAAGGGCAGATTCTTCTGAACGGGCAATCGTTCGAGCTGACCGCCCACTCTCAACTCCGCGATTGCCTGCTTGCCGGCCTGCTGTGCAACGACTCCCGCCTGGTACCTAAAGGCGAGCAATGGCATATAGAGGGCGACCCTACCGAGGCGGCGCTCATTGCCGCTGCTGCCAAGGCCGGTCTTATGCAGGACGAACAAGAGCGGCTACTTCCTCGCTGGGATGTCCTGCCCTTCGAGTCGCAGCACCAGTACATGGCCACCCTGCACACTTGTCCGGAAGACGATTGCCAAGTGATTTATCTCAAGGGTTCGATCGAGAGCGTCCTCGACCGCTGCCACCAGAGTTGCGAAACTGCTGACGGTTGCGAGTTCTTCGACAAGCAAGCCGTTCATGCCCAGGCGGAGAAAATGGCTGCTGAAGGGTTGCGGGTTCTGGCTTTCGCCCGCAAGAAAGTTACCGGAGAGGGAATAACCTCGCTGACCCATGAGGATGTCGCCGAAGGGTTGTGCTTTCTCGGTCTGCAAGGCATGATCGACCCGCCCCGGGCCGAGGCGATAACTGCCGTTGACACCTGCCAGCGGGCTGGTATCGAGATCAAGATGATCACCGGCGATCATGCAGTCACCGCTGCGGCCGTGTCACGACAGATCGGTTTAAAGGGGACCGGCAGCGACGATCATCGAGACTATTCCCACACCGGTCGCGAGCTGGCCGATATGAGCGATCAGGAGATCAGACAGGTAGCCCAGGACACCGTGGTCTTTGCCCGGGTAGCCCCTGAACAGAAGCTTCGGTTGGTCGAGGCCCTGCAGGCGGAGGGGCACGTCGTGGCCATGACCGGCGACGGTGTCAACGACGCCCCGGCCCTCAAGAAAGCCGACATCGGTGTCGCCATGGGCAACAGTGGGACCGAGGTTGCCAAGGAGGCGGCCGATATGCTCCTGACCGACGACAACTTCGCCACAATCGAAGCCGCCGTCGAGGAAGGCCGGGCGGTGTTCGACAACCTCATCAAATTCATCACCTGGACCCTGCCAACCAACGCGGGGGAAGGACTGGTCATCCTGGTCGCTATCCTATTTGGTCTGGCGCTTCCAATCACGCCGGTGCAGATCCTGTGGATCAACATGACCACAGCGTTGCTCCTCGGACTGATGCTGGCCTTCGAAAGCAAGGAGCCTGGCATCATGGACCGACCGCCGCGTGAGCCGGACACGCCGGTACTTACGCAGGTGCTCATTGTACGCATCAGCTTGGTTAGCCTCCTGCTGCTGATCTTCTCCTTCAGCCTCTTCGAATGGGCCGAACTGAGCGGCAACAGCCTGGCCAATGCCCGCACCATGGCGGTCAATGTTTTCGTTTTCGGTGAGATGTTTTATCTACTCAATTGCCGTTCACTAACGCACTCCATGTTTCGCCTAGGAGTCTTTTCAAATCGCTGGCTCATATTCGGCATAATAACCATGACCGTCTTGCAGATCATTTTGACATATGTACCGGTCATGAATACCCTGTTCGGCACTGCACCGATCAGCCTGCTGCAGTGGCTCACGATCATCGCCGGCGGGCTTGTGATCTATGTTGTCGTTGGCCTGGAAAAAACCTGGCGGCGCAAGCGAAAAAGAAATCCTTGATCTTAAGCGGTATCAGCCTCTGTCATCGCCATACCTATCCAGCAGAGCCGTTCGTCGGCACCCGGTCATATTCCAACTCCGGGTAGTCAATAATCAGGCCGCTGATCATGCAGTGGCAATGTGGCAGGTCAAAGGCAATTAGGACTTAGGTTGAACTTTGTACTGCCAGATAGAGAAAACAGGCTAAACAGATTCAGAGGCCGACGAAGAGAGCGACCATCTCCAGAGCGTTCAGGGTAATGGTGCCCGAGATGCCAACCGGGCAAGTTTACTCACAAACTAACCGGGCGACTTAGGGACGGGATCTTGAATAAAACCCTGAATATGATAGAACTAACCGTCGGCAGGTGAGTTCTATTCCGTTGAGACTGTAGAAAAATCCTGACTTAAAACTCTCGTGTTCCAAAACACAAAAACCCCCTTCGGTTAGCCAGGAGGGCTTTCCTCATAATGCAGGGTTTAGGAATAAGCAGAAAGATGACCAAAGATCGGTAAATAGGTATTCTGAGACAAAACGCAAGATGGCGTTAGCAGCGTTTTGAGGGTGTTTTTGTATGATTGCTGCAATCTTGGGATCGAAGAGTCTTGGCTGTAAAAGAAATGTTTGTCGATATCTTTCCTAAGCGTTTTATAGCGAAACCTAATCTTTGGTATTCCCTATGCTTTTACGCAGCAGATAAAAGCCGCCCCCCAGTGAAATTATAATTGCTGATATTCCTAAAAGTTTTTCAGGTGACATTTCTTCGTAGTTAAGAATGATGATTTTTCGCGACACGGCCACAAGCGCCACAAGAATAACAATCTCAGCGGTAAACTTTTCATGCTCGAGATATGCCTTAACACTTTCCACCAACTCCAACCCGATTAAAACCATTAGGAAAAAACTGAAAACCTCTATCATCTCATCAATGCTAAGGAGTAAGAATGGCGGTTTCATGAGTTCCTTATACAGGATAATTGCTAGCTCTATCGTGGATACGGCAACTGCAAGCATCATTAAAACCAACAGAATAACCACAGTAGTTTTTTCAAAAGATTTGAATATTTTTTCCATATACCCCCCTGGTAAAAGACAGATAATTACAGAACCCTAGTTTCCTACAAAAGATATCCTGTCCCGTACACGATATTTTAACACTCGCTGCCTTCTTTTCACTTTCCATGCTAATCACCGGCTGTATGCATGGAGACCATGCTGCTGAAAAAGCTGCTGACAAAAGGGTTCACCATACCCAGGACGTTGTCGATTCTGCTGTCGGAACTGGACCATTTAACACGTTAGTGGCGACCGTGAAGGCTGCCGATTTGGTTGAAATGTCTTGGTTCAGCGTGAATTGGAGAATCGCTCCGTTTGAGTTAGACTATGCGAACGGAGAAATTAACCATGCGAAAACAACGTAAAAATTACACCGGCAATGAGAAGGTTGCTATTCTCAAGCGGCATCTTGTCGATCAGATACCGGTCTCGGATCTGTGTGACGAATATCAGCTTCAACCCACGGTTTTCTACCGTTGGCAGAAGGAATTTTTTGAGAACGGCGCTGCCGCATTCGAAAAGAGCAACTCTCGCAAAAAGACCTCTGATGAAAAACGGATCGCTCAACTCGAAGCCAAATTGCAGACCAAAAACGAAGTCCTCTCTGAGTTGATGGAGGAGCACGTTCAGTTAAAAAAAGATCTTGGGGAACTCTAAAAGCGTCCTGGGTGCCCCATGATATTCGCGATGCCGTTATCGATTTTGTCAAACACTGGGCAAAACGCACCGGCATCGCAGTGACGCACATAATCGACTGGCTGGGCCTGGCTGTCAGTAAGTTTTACAACTGGCAGCAGCGCTACGGCAAAGCCAACGAGCACAACGCCTTGATCCCCCGCGATTTCTGGCTGGAAGAAAAGGAGAAGCAGGCGATCATCAAGTTCTATCAGCAGAAGCCCCAGGAGGGCTACCGCCGCTTGACGTTCATGATGCTCGATCAGGATGTTGTTGCCGTCAGCCCCAGCAGCGTCTATCGTGTTCTGAATGCTGCAGGACTACTCAGACGCTGGAACGGCAAACAGTCGAAAAAAGGAACTGGCTTCGTTCAGCCGCTCAAGCCGCACGAACACTGGCATATTGATGTTTCGTACATCAATATTTGCGGCACCTTTTACTATCTATGCTGCCTACTGGACGGTTGTAGCCGCTACATCGTCCACTGGGAGCTACGCGAGGCGATGACCGAAGCAAATGTGGAAATCATCCTCCAACGAGCCCGGGAAAAGCATCCCGCCGCCACCCCGAGGATCATTTCCGACAACGGCCCTCAGTTTATCACCAAGGACTTCAAAGAGTTTATCCGGGTGGCAGGCATGACCCACGTACGGACATCGCCTTACTATCCGCAAAGCAATGGCAAACTGGAGCGTTTCCACGGCACCATCAAGCAGGAATGTATCCGCCCAAAAGTCCCACTGTCGCTTGAAGAGGCCAGAGCACAAGTGGCAGACTATATTCGCTACTACAATGACGAGCGACTGCACAGCGCGCTGGGCTACGTGGCCCCCAAAGTTAAACTGGAAGGCCGCGAAGAACAGATATTCAAAGAACGTGACAGCAAACTCGAAGCAGCGCGAGAGGCAAGAAAACAAAAAAGGCGGCAGGAAAAAATCCGACCTGCCCAACACCATAGGGTCCCGGAAAGGGAGACTTTTAACCCACTAACTCAACAGGGCTGATATTCCAATTCCGACTGAGGCAAAACAGAAACGCTTAAGGGCGAGGGTCCCTTTACCGTCTTTGCTCCCACCGATGAAGCATTTGGCAAGTTGCCAGCAGTTACGTTGGATGATTTACTGAAACCTGAAAACAAGGGCAAGCTGCAGTCTATCCTCACCTACCATGTCGTCCCAGGAAAAGTTATGGCCAAAGATGTTGTGACCTTAACGGAAGCCAAAACCGTTAATGGCCAGAGTTGCCAAATCGGTTATCTCTGGAGAGGTCATGGTTGATAATGCCAAGGTCACTCAAACCGATATCGATTGCACCAACGGTGTAATACATATCATTGACAGTGTCATCTTGCCCAAGTGATCATAGAGGCTGTTGTTTTGCTCGGCTTCTTAGAATTAAGGCTCACCCACAAAAAAGCCTCTGGTCTTTGATCAGAGGCTTTTTTGAGACTAATAGCGCATGCAACGCTTTCCTGTATTTCAGCTTTAAAAAAGAGAAATTGCAAACCTGCCACTTATTCGAGATCTACCATTACCTCGTTTCGCCGCATGAAGGGCGGTGTCCAAGGAGGGTTGTAATAGGCGGCCATAAAAGCCCCCTTGGTTTTGAGTCCGTCGCGCATCAGAAATGAAATCAGTCTTTTACTCTGTTTATCGATAATCTCGTCGCTGGCGTAGCCAGAGAAGCGAATCACCGCCACCCGTCGAGACGCTATCTCGCAGATTTGAATGCCTGGATTTTCGGGCAGAGGGGTCGTTTGCAGCGTATAGTCTGCCGGCAGCACAAACGAAACTACAGAAACATTTTGTTCGCGCAAGCTCAGCACCGGTTTGGTCATGGGGATTTTTTCAGCAGCCCCCCCCTCCTGCAACACCGGAGCGGTCATTTTTATCTTTTGGCTGCCGGCGTTAGCCCCACTAATATAATCGAAGAGCATCCGGAAACCTTCCCGCAAAGGGTCATCGACTCCGGACGGAATACGTGCTTCGGCCAACAGGTACGACTCATATTGGCGGACCTCATAACCGTTGGCCTTCCGCTCCACCTTGTAACCGGGTTCCTTGACTCCCCGCTCAAACCAAACACCGATACCTATCCAGACCAGCATCAACATCGCCATTACCAAGAAGATGTAGACAAGAATTTTCACTACTACCTCCTTTGAATCGCCCCTAGTTTTGTAGACACTCCTGAGGTATAAAAAAATCAGACTTCAGGAGGGACCCATGAGCAGCAAACGTTACACCGAAGAGTTCAAGATCGAAGCCGTCAAGCAAGTCACGGAATGCGGCTATTCCGCTTCCGAAGTTGCCCGGCGTTTGGGTGTGAATGCCCACAGCCTTTACGCCTGGATCAAAAAATACAGCCAAGGCCCGACCCATGCGGCTAAGGTCGATGACCAGCAGGCTGAGATCAACCGCCTTCGCAAGGAGCTCAAGCGCGTCACCGAAGAACGAGACATCCTAAAAAAGGCCACCGCGTACTTCGCCAAAGAGTCCCAGTGAGGTACGCCTTCATCCGGGCGCATCAAGAACAGTTTCCCTTGCGCACCCTTTGCCGCATGATGAGCGTCCATCGCAGCGGTTACTATGCCTGGAGCAAACAGCCCAAGTCCCCTCGGCAAAAGGAGGACAAGCGACTTACGGGACTCATCAAGCAAGCCTGGCTGGAAAGTGGCTGCATCTACGGTTATCGCAAAATCCATGACGACCTTCGGGAACTCGGGGAAACCTGTGGCCGGAATCGGGTAGCCCGCATCATGAAGCAGGCCGGCATCAAGGCCCAGGTCGGATACCGCAAGCCGCGCCCCCAAAACGGCAAAGTCTCTGTTTTGGCCGACAATCACCTCAACCAGAACTTCGAGGCCGGGAAGCCAAATCAGGTTTGGGTTACAGATATCACCTATATCCGCACCTACGAAGGCTGGCTGTTTCTGGCCGTCGTGATCGACCTGTTCAACCGCCAGGTCGTGGGCTGGTCCATGCAGCCACAGATGCATGCCGATCTGGCGCTGAAGGCTCTGCTAATGGCTATGTGGCGACGCAAACCGGAGAACGAGGTCCTGATTCACTCGGACCAAGGCACCCAGTACACCAGCGGCGACTGGCAGAGTTTTTTGAAAGCACACAGGCTGGTTTGCAGCATGAGCCGGCGCGGCAACTGCTACGACAATGCGGTAGCCGAGAGTTTCTTCCAGTTACTAAAACGCGAACGGATCAAACGCAGAATCTACAAAACCCGTGAGGACGCCCGCCGGGATGTCTTCGACTACATAGAAATGTTTTACAACCCGGTCCGCCGCCACGGCAACAACGGCAACCTCTCCCCGGTCGAATTCGAGAGGCAGTATTTTCAGCAGGCCAAGAGTGTCTAACAAACCGGGTTCGATTCACTTTTCTTTTTGCTTCAGTATATCTGAGGCTTGACAAAGGCCGCATGGGTTAGCGGTATGGTAGAATTTCCTAACTAACAACCTTAGCAGACTGGACTAGCTGCCAATGATACGTTTGGGACTTTGCTGCCAATTCAGACAGGCCCCCATACATTTTAAAAGGACAACCGCCAAGGCCCTGAAGAAACTTGACCGTATCGAGCAGTTGAACCGCCTCGATAGGCTCTGCCTTAAAAACGCGCATTCCTTGGTCACGGCAGTGGAGGAAGTCCACCGGCTAGGGATTGGCGCTTTTCGGGTCTGCTCCAACCTGCTACCCCTCTATACCCACCCAGAGGTCGGCTACAGCATCGAAGAACTACCGAACGGGGAAGAGATATATACCAAGCTGACCTCGGTAAAAAAGATCAAAGATAGATATAATTTGCGACTCAGTTTTCACCCCGACCAGTTCACCCTGCTTTCCAGTCCCCGCCCAGAGGTCACCTCTGCCTCCATCAAAGACCTCGAATACCAGGCGATGCTGGCTTCCCTCATCGGTGCCGATGCTATCAACATCCACGGAGGAGGCGCTTACGGCGACAAAAGGAGTGCACTCGCCAGACTCGCGGAACAGGTATCGTTACTTCCCAAAGCTGTCCGCAGTCGTCTGACCTTGGAAAATGACGATCATACCTATACGGTTCAAGATCTTTTTCCGATATGCGAACAGCTTTCTATCCCACTGGTTTACGACGTGCATCACCATCGCTGCAACCCCGATGATCTGTCTTTGGCCGAAGCAACTGAAGCCTGCCTACAGACTTGGCAACAGCACAAGCGCGAACCGCTTTTTCATATTTCGTCGCCGAAACACGGCTGGAACAAAAAGCCGAAACCCCATGCCGATTATATTGATATCGATGATTTTCCCACGGAATGGAAACAGCTCGACGCAACCATCGATGTTGAGGCCAAGGCCAAAGAATTGGCAGTGGTTAAACTGCAGCAAGAACTGGGTTTGCCTCCTTGGCAGGCAGTGTATTGATAAGGGACTTCTTCAAATCTTGCTTAAAAACTTTAAGGGTTGGTTAACGAGTATGACTTTAAATTTAACGCGGGCATACTTCAAAAGCATCGCCGTATTTTTTGCATTTTTTTCATACTGATTTTACCTCCAACCCAAAGGGAAACCCTTGGACGTTGTGCTTCTATCGAGGATTCAGTTTGCGCTGACGACTATTTCCTCAATCACTCACCCGAGGGCCACGATGAGGGACAGCGCCAGCATGCTCATCGCCGGCAAAGATTTTTTTATGGGATCGTTGATCTTCAAATGCATCCCTACGGCTCCGGACATCAGAATGGCTAAACCGAACGCAGCGAACCGGGTTACCGCCGGAACCCAGATGCCCACGATCAGCAGTATCGCCAACATAATTTTCAGCAAACCAATCGTTATCATAAAAACAAAAGGCAAGCCGTAAGCCTCAAACTCTTCTCTCATGTTCTTGGCTGTCCCACCCCGCCATACAGTCTCTTTACCGAAACGGAGCACCCACACGTTGAAAATACCCAAAGCAATGATGAGCTGGCATATTACTTTTAACTGATCCATGTTGCCCCCTTCATTGTTGTAAAAAGAGAAGGTGTCCCGCATCGACTTTCCCGATGATGTCAGGGAGGTGTTATGAGTGCATTTATCTCTGACTCGATGGCTTGATGTTCCAATAATTGCGAAAACCATTCATCGACCGTCCGGCTGGATGCCAGACTGACAATCCCTCCCAGCACAGCCCCACGGTGCGCATTTTCTCCACCCAGGTTGGTATTGGCCAATAGCGCTTCCCTTGGCGCATCAAGGTACTTATAGGCAAGGTAAAGCAGACTGGGCCAGGAATCATTAATATAGCAGGCAGTGGAATATTTACCGCCAACCACTTCCCGATCCGATCGCGCGCGAGCTACCAGGCCTTCTAAATCGATGCCAAGGGTGGTTTGAGCCGCAACCAGGAGATATTGCTGAGGCTGCTCCTCGGGTTTTCGCATCAGCAGGCCAGAGATAAGCGCCACGTAGCCATCGCAAATACGGCCTAGTGAATCATCCGGGTGGGTCAGAAACAAATGCTTTCTACAAACCGCTTTGACCTGCTCCAAATCATAGCCCTGCAGCAATTCGTGGATTGCCAGCGGGCCTATGGTCACTAACCCACCCATGGACGGGGTATCGTGAGTTCGGGCACCGCATTGATTGAGCCGTTTGCCGGCAATAAAATTGGCAAAAAAGCCACGGTGGTAAGATTCGGCATATGTGTCCCGATGCCTGGGGGGATCGGCGGTCATGAAATCGATGTAAGACTTCAAGAAGTGGTCCTGATTGTAACAACCGTTGTTCGTTATGATGGACCGCATCAAAACCCGTGCACAGTGCGCATTCAGCGTATTGTCGCCAGCCTGCATACCATGATGGTAATGCCGGTTGGGCTGATTCCACAGATGCCGACGGCCTTTGAGAATCACCTTGCCGACAACTTCCCGAGTTTCACCGTCTTCTTGATGACCACAGCCTGACCGCCCACCTTGGCGGGTAGAATGGAGTGACATGATCGACGAAGGATGCAATTCAGGGGCGGCTTCAAGCTTTTGGATACCGCCAGGAAATGCGCGTTCAATGTCGTCGGGATTATAATACCAGTGTACCGGCATCGCCAGAGAATCGCCCACAAACAGTGACGCAAGCGCCGCCTTGGCGCGGTTTCGATGCAAGGGAAAAAAGGAAGTATCACTCAATTGCTTGGGTTTCATAGCTCAATTGTAGCAAAGAAGACAAACTCTAAAACACAGAAATCCCGTCCAATTTGCCAGACGGGACTTTCTTATAATTCAGGGTCAGCAAGAATGACCGAATGTTGAACTCTGACGACATTCAAAATCAACAACACAACATATGAGACAGGTTAGGTTCCCATGGTGGGCTCAAGGCGACAATTGCCTTGACAACCGCCACGACAAACATTTTGCTACAACAAATAAGACGACTTGCCACTGGCTGAAACAGGGGGGAGCCGTCTTATTTGTGCATACTGTAATCCTAAGTTTCAGGCGTAAAATATCCTACCAAGGAGGGCATGTTATTGGGATAGCATTCATTTTGTCTTGCTTTAAGTAGTTAGTGTTCTGAGAATTTTTGCATAAGGAGATTTGTTCGGGGGTGGCAATCTTCCCTTTATTGGCCAGAAAAAGAGCGACAAAGTCTTCAGGTGGCAAAGGGCGGCTGAAAAGATATCCCTGAATATAATTACAACCGCAATTGGCTACCAGGGCAAGTTGATCGTTGTTTTCAACGCCTTCAGCTACGGTTTGCAAACCCAGAGTGTGGGCGATAGCGATGATGCTATTGAGGATTGCGGCGCTGCTGGCGTCGCTGGCAATGTCCAAAATGAATGAGCGGTCGATTTTAAGAGAATCCACGGGGAAACTGCGAAGGTAGTTTAAACTTGAATAGCCTGTGCCAAAATCATCCAAGCTTAGACTGACCCCAAGTTGTTTTATTTTGCGCATGGTTCGCTCGGCATTGACGGCATCTTTCATGACCATGCTTTCAGTGAGCTCCAACTCCAGTTGCGAGGGGACCAGTTGAGAACGCTCCAGAGTTGACTTGACCGCCTGGATGAGGTTCTCTCCCTGATAAAACTGTCGGGCCGAGATATTGACGGCCATGGTCAGTGGCGGCAGCCCCTCTGTCTCCCAAATCTTGGACTGACGGCAGGCCTCTGCTAGCACCCAATGACCGATTTGCACAATTAAGCCTGTTTCTTCGGCAAGCGGGATGAATTCACTAGGTGGAATCATTCCCCTCTGCGGATGCCTCCAGCGCAAAAGTGCCTCACATCCGATTATTCGGCCGGTTGCATGTTCCACTTTTGGCTGGTAATACAATTGGAATTCGTTTTTTTCCAAAGCTTGTCGCAAGCTATTTTCCATCTCAAGGGTCTTAATAAGATGTTCGTTCATTTCGTGAGAATAAAAATATAGCCCGCAACCTTCCGCCTTTGCCTTATACATCGCTATATCGGCATTACGAAGCAGTATGGTACCGTCGACGTTGTCGGTTTCCGAAAGACAGATACCAAAGCTGGCACTAACGTAAAGCTCGCGCCCATGGAGAAAAAAAGGTTCATTCAGTTTCCTCAACAGGTTATGGGCGATCTTCCCCGCCGCGGTTGTGTCCCTGACATCAGTCAGCAGCACCACAAATTCGTCTCCACCAAGTCTGGCCACTGTATCGGTGCTGCGAACGTATTGCTTCAGCCGTTGGCCAACAGCCTTCAAAACTTGATCCCCCACTAAGTGACCTAGGCTGTCGTTGATCACTTTGAAACGGTCTAGATCTAAAAGAATTACCGCTACCAGCTTTTTGGATCGTTGTGATTGATGAAGGGCGATCTCTAGATGATCATAGAGCAGAGTCCGGTTGGCCAAGCCGGTCAGCCCGTCGTGAGTCGCCATATATTCCAGGCGTTTTTCGTTCAGCTTTCGCTGGGTGATATCCTCTTTAACTCCAATGAAATTAATGATCTTTCCCGATTCGTCAAAGAGTGGGGAGATGGAGGCGCTCTCCCAAAAGATACTGCCATCTTTACGCTTGTTTTCTAGCTCACCGTACCATTCCTTTCCGGAGGTGATAGTTTTCCAAAGGGAATCGTAGACAGACGGCAAGAGATTCCCCGACTTCAGTATACGCGGATTCTGAGCGATAACCTCCTCCAGAGTATACCCGGTGAGCTGCGTGAATTTGGGATTCACATATTCGATTCTACCTTCAGGGTCAGTGATAACAACTGAAACAGGGCTTTGCTCAATAGCTCGACTTAGCTTTTTTAGCTGGCTTTCCGATTGTTTGCTATCAGTGATGTCGATTAGTAAGCCGTGCAAACACAGTTTGTTTTCGGCATCGCTTTCTATCCTAATAATGTCTCTCACCCAGACAATGCTGCCGTCTTTTTTATAAAATCGATACTCAATAGAATGAGCCTCTTGCTGATTCAATTTTGACAGTTCTTCGCGTGACGCTTTTCCCCAGTCGGCTTCGTGGACTCGATCCAGCCAAAACTGGTTGTCTATCCAATCTTCGGGTTTATACCCGAAAATGCGTTCAACCTGGGGGGCCATGTAAGTCCATTTATTATCGCTAAGGTTATATTCGTAAAGCACCGCTTCGGTGTTTTCGGCTAGTTGTTGGATATTCTTTTTGTTCTTCTGAAGAGTCTGCTGCGTTTCCAGCTGCTCAGTAATGTCCTCTAAAAAGTTTTCGTATTCCCAATTCTGACTACCCTTTTCCGACAATCGTCGGGAGTGCACTCTGCAGGTTGCCAAACTACCATCTTTGCAACGCAGGCTCAGGTTATGGAGGCACCAGGAATTGCTGATGATAACTTTATCCACCATATCTTCCCGGTCTGCAGGATTGGAAAAAATTACCTCCTGAAGGCTGGAGCGACCAATGGTCTCTAAAAGCTCTTGGGAAGAATCGTATTTCAGGATATTGGCCATGGCCGGGTTGGCGCTGATTAGCTTGCCATCCCTGGTGGTGCGAGTAATTCCGAAAGGAGCATGATCGACAATATGGCGGTATTTCTGTTCGGAGACCTGGAGGGATTCCTCGGTAAGCTTTCTCTCTAAAGTGGTCCAGGCAAAATCGGCCAGAAGGGAGGCTGCCTCCGCATCTCTTTGCGTATAAGCTTCTGCTTTGTTCGCCATCCCAAGAACAGCCACAATTTTCTCACCTCGAAATACCGGCACGACCAATTCCCGTACTATCGGAGGGTGTCCCTTTGGCAATCCATTGGCGTGGGGAAGCGAGGCATAGTCGTTGTGGAATACCGCTCTTCGCTCGCGAATGCAATCGACCCAGACACCGGCCTTTTCCAATGGGTAGTGCAGGCCCGCCCCTTCTATGTTGCAGAAATCACTTTTTGTTCTTCTAGACCAAGCTTGTAGAGAAAGGGTTTTCTGGTCATCTTCGAGGAAGTGATAGAACCCCATTCGGCTTTCGGTCAACGCCTCGGCCTCATCCAGCGTAGCTTCCAGAAGTTGGGCGAGGGTGTTGTTGGTTGCAAGTTGCAGGAGACGCATACGTGCCGCCATGACCAACTCGGTCCGCTTGCGTTCATCGATATCGATAATGAACCCTTGGTAGTGGCTGACTTTCCCAGCAGCATCTCGTTCCACAAAGGTTCTTTCATCGACCCAACGGACCTCTTTCTGCTTGGTGATTATCCGGTATTCCGTCTGAAATATCCTCTCGCCGCGATTAATTTGCGCCTGCAATTCCTCTTCTAGTCGATCAAGATCCTTCGGGTGAACCAGCGTTGCATAGGAAAAATCGCCAGACATGAGCTCTTCCTGCGCATAGCCGAATTGAGAAATATTTTTCGATACAGAAACTATCGGCCAACCGTCTTCCGCTTTCCAATGAAATAGCACTGCCGGGCTGTTGTCTACAATCAGGTTGGCTTGGCAAAGTTCCATCTCAAGAAGAGTATTATCTTGCCTGACGCGCCAATGATCCAGAACACGGGCCACCCTGTGCGGCAGTTCCCGAATAGCTTCGGGAGATTTCACAATAAAATCCATCGCCCCGGCCTTCAAGACTTCCATTGCTGCGTCTTCCTTGACTTTTGTCGCCATTACAATGATAGGACAAGGGGCGTCTTCGGGGGGAAGTGTTAAGGTTTCGATGGCGTTTTCATCGTGCAGATCGATGGCTATTAAAACCAAATCAGGGACTTCACCAGCCATAAGCAGATGAGACTTCTGTAGCGTGTCTACCTGCTTAACATTCCAAGATGGGCATGTAGCCAAAAATACATTGCGAATAGCATCGGCATAAGATGGGTCGTTTTCAACAAGCAGTATATTGAGTTGAGCTGAAACCATTACAGGTCCTATTCTTGAGGTTCATGGTGAACTTCTTAAAATGCAAAAACATTTTGGAATTGCGTAGGCTGCTGGTTTTTGCTTGTTATCGGTTGCTTTGTCCTAAAGGATTGTTCCGCAGTTACAACATTCCAGAGTAGCTTCTCCCTGTAATCCCATGTAGGTCCTTATAAGGTCCTTCCAGGTGACAATGCCTTCAACGTGGCCTTCCTCTGTCAGGACTGGCAGACAGGAAATGGAATTTCTCAATAACAGTTCAACCGCATCTTTGATCGAAGCGTGCGGGTGGGTGGTTATCAGATCCCTGGTCATAATTTGATGGGCTTTTCGTTCCCAGCGGCTAGCGTCTTGCGGGCGTTCGGCTGCAGTGCCCAAAAATGGGCTGGTAGCCTTAAGCAGATCGCGGTCAGAGATAATGCCGACCAGCTCCCCGTCTTCCAAAACCAGCAAATGATTGAACTTGGCGCTACAGAAAATGGCGTTGATGGAGCGCAGGGTGTCGTCCATCTGTACGGTCACCACCCGCTTAGTCATGATTGAGGCGATTCTCATGTATAATATTCCCTGTTGTGTTGCCTGAAGAAAAGCACCAGTAAAAAGCTGCGCGGCAAGATAGAGCACCTATCAAATTTAAGCTTCATTAAGGCAATCCCTGTGCCAAAAAACACATATTCGCTCGATTCAAGATTGAAATTGGCAATCCTTCTAATATTGTCATACGCTAGCAAATATTAGATTCTCTCTCCTTAAAGAGAACACACGGACAATGTCCCTAACCACTTGAAAAATGTGGACAGCAAGTGTGGCGTGCCACACTTGGGGGGCAGGCCGCCCCACATTCAGGAGGCTTTCCTCCTTCAGGCGGGTTGGGGGTGAAGTTAAGGTGTTTTGAGCAGTCCCGGGCCCATAAATACCCTCAATCCATTTGGTAATAACTCACAAATTACGAGGCCTGAAGATACAGAAACCCCGCCTGGCGATCCAAGCGGGGTTTTCTCGTAATCCAGTATGTTGAGGGGGCAGACTCAGCGCCTCACATTCTTCCTTTCTCATTAAGTTGCATGGAATAGTAATGCTGGTCCATTCTGGACTACCATATAAATCGTGTATCAGACAAGTTTGCTACAAAAGCAGGCCCTGCATAACCTGCTCCTTGGCGCAGTTCCTTTCATTACTGTTTTTAGGGTTTTGACATGAAGGTAAGGGCTATAGTTTTTGATGATGATGACATGTGTCGGACCTTGATTGCCAATTTCTTGCAGCAAAGAGGTTACGAAGTGGTCTGCTTGCCGGACCCAATGGCCTTTCCACTTTATCAGAGCCCAAAATGCACATGTTCGCAAGATGAGGTTTGCTGCGATTTTTTGCTGACGGACAATCGGATGCCTAAAATGACGGGCCTGGAGTTAATCGATCGCCAGGCCAGTGGGGGATGTAAAAAATATGTCGGCAACAAGGCGGTGCTTTCTGGCTCGTTGACTGAGGATGAGCGACAGAAAGCCCGACGTCTCGGCTGCAAAGTCTTTCATAAGCCTTATAAACTCGAGGAGATTGCCGCTTGGCTTGATCTGCAGGAAATGACAATCTCGCCCGATAGAAAGCTCGCAAAAATCGACTTTGACGAAAACGGTCCTCTTGAGAATTAAAGAGGCCACTTTGGCATCCCAGATTTTTGAGGCTATGTAAGTTATGCCTCAAAAGTTACGATTACCAGAACATCGAACGGTCCAACCTGTTTCCCATAGGTTGGACCGTCTTGCATTATGTTCTAAATTCAGTCCTAGATTATCTGGGATTTATCAGACGGTTTCCATGGCCCCGAGGGTGGATGCTTTTCGGCAATAACTGGAGGATGGGTTTACTTCAGATCAGGTGGTGGGTTGGAAGATAATAAGCACTGTTTGGACTGGTGCGTTCGCTTGATGATTACCACAAGGCCATATTGTGCCCTCGGAAATATTTTCATACAAAAAAATGGCCCCCCATGTATCGGGAGGCCATTTTCTATCCTGTTTTCATGCAGTATGAAAACATTTTCGCCCATAAATATCCGATTAAACTAACTAACGAATGAATTCATACAGTTTTTGCCCCGGTTATTGATTAAACAGAGAGGCTCTTTTTTTCATATCGGCCAACAGGTTCAATGAGCTCCAAACGACTCAAATCACACCGTTATTATTCGATGGCTCCACCTCATCGCCAGCGACTTTATCGATCGCCAGGATCCACGGCTCTAACCGCTGGCCGAAAGCGACCTGCACCTGGTAACGGACACGCGCCGGGGATTTTGGATTGTAATAGGTATAACCGGGACGAATGCGCGAACCTTCCGCCAAGTCCTGCAAATCGGAATACAAGGGCCGCGGCACATGCAATTGTTCGACAAGAATCTGCTGCACGCGCCCGGACAGATGCCTTCGTCTGCGGTTATCTTTCGTCTTTGGCCGCCAATCGACCTGCATACGAACCTGGGCCGCGACAATAATGTACCGCCCCCGGTCGCTGTACCGTTCCCTTAAAGCCCTGGGATCCAGCCCGGCATCGATGGCAAAAAGACGGGACGCAACCGTCAGTTGAAACAGCTTTTCCTTTTTCTGCCTTTCGGCAGCTTCAGCCTTCAACTTACCCTGCGCCACCTGCAACGCAAGAGACTCTATTTTTTCGCGCTGGCGTTGCCGATACTGCTGCCAGGCGACGCCGTCATATTCGAGAACCACATACGCTTTTTTAGGCAAAGCCCGCCTGATGTGTTTATCCTCCACTTCCATATAGGGTTCCGTGTCAAACCCGAGTTCGGCAAGTTTGTCTTCATCGAACCATTCCCAATGGTCGGCGTCATGATTCACATTGAGGCGCAGAGAGACACCGGTATTTTCCTTACTCCTGAAATTCCATGCCAGGGGCAACTCCCGTTCGCTCAACGTCAAAACGGCCTCCGGAGCACCGCGACGGTTGTGCGCCACCCCCACCAGCACCACGACATTGACCGAGATAAGCAACCCGAGCGCCACATAGAGATATCGACGTTTCATGCCATCCTCCCCCGGGCGCCGGCCCGCAACCGCTTGAGTACCATTAACAGCAATATCGCGCTTAAACCAAGCACCAGAAAGAATAAATACTTGGGCATCCAATCCCACCACCAGTCAAAAAACTTGGTGTAAAGATAAAGGACAAAAAAGGTGCTGCCCAAATTGGTGAGCCCCGACCACTGCCGCCGTATTCCCAGGGCGATGACACCCCCGGACAACAAAAATCCAAGCACCTGATATCCCGCCTCGATGACCTTCGGGTCCCAGAGAAGATAACTTCCCGCTCCCCAATTGGAGACAATCAGGATGGCGATAAACATCACCAAAAGACCGTATCCCCGATAAAGGTTCGGAAAATCCCCATGACGACGATGAGGCAGGCTGCCGGCACAAGCCAGCAACGCGCCGGCGACCAAAAAATTCTCCGGCCGTTCACCGAACGAAAGCCAGTAGCAGCCGCTCCAGGTACCGACGGTAGCCGCCATATAGCCCATAAGGCAGGTCATGCCGGCGACCAGCATCAAGCGAAGCCCGAGCGCATACGCCAGGATCAGGGCAAATGCCCCCCAAACCAGGAAGGCATTCGGACTGGGCGTAATATTAAAAATGGTCCCCAGAACGGAAAGATCAAGTACAAAGCAGGTCAAAGCCATAAGGCTGAAAAGGGATGCGAAGTAGAGCGTTTTCTCCCGACGGGCGGCGAAATCCACGCCTAAGACCGCAACCATCGGAGCTACGACCAGAATCCCCACCTGCACGCCGGTTCCCAGCCATCCCCAAAACCTGTAAAAGAAAAAGAACACGGCCGCCGACAAAGCCAGGGCGCCGAGAAAAGAAACGATACGCATGCTCCAGCTGAGTTGCTTATCCGATCGGCTGATATCGACATCGTATAACGAGGAGAACCGGGCCAGCATCGTCTGATGATGTGCCTCCAGACGAAGCTTCTGAGACTCATCCAGAACCAGGACATCCTCATCTTCCAGTGTTTCCAGTTCCTGCCTGAAAGCACGAATACGGTCGGCGCGTTGCTGAGCCTGCTCTTTCTGCATGCCAAACCTCCAATTTATGAGTTTTACTCAATGTCCATACTATAAATTGGCACATCTCCATGGTCAACATCAAAGAACCTGTAGAAGCATACATCGCATGTGTATCAGTCCTGCTTCAAGAATCGCATGCCTGCCTTAAGGGTACACCATGCGCGATTTATATCGAGAACGTCTCCGGGCCATGTTTTATTTGACATTCATCGATAAGCGAACCATGATTCATGGCGTTAAGCCCTGGATCGTATCGATCGCAAGGATAACGACCGCCCTTTGCGTGGGTATCATCTTCATAACCATATCAGGAGAACAAAACCATGTCAGAGTTCAAAAATGTCACTCTCATCAAAAAAGCCAACGTCTACTACGACGGCAAGGTCACCAGCCGCACTGTTATCTTTGCCGATGGCACGAAAAAAACCCTCGGCATCATGATGCCGGGCGAATACACCTTCGACACGGCCGCGGCCGAAGTCATGGAGATGCTGGGCGGATCCATGGAAGTACTGCTTCCCGGCGCCGAAACCTGGCAGTCTTTCCACGAAGGACAGAGTTTCGAGGTACCGGCAAACTCCCAATTCTCCCTTAAAATCAAGGAAGTCGCCGATTATTGCTGCTCGTACCTGAAATAGCGCCATAAAGATCAGGGGGCCAAAATACTGGCCCCCTGCCCCTTCTATAGTTGGCTCCTCCTGCCAGTCTTTAATTTTTTACTTGAAAACGGTTTTCATTTTCTGCTACTTTGCGAGGCAGGTTACCCCTTTGCAGGGGTAATAGGTCATTTTACGAGTTTCGTTGTCGTACTTTCCCAAAGAAGGAGAAAGCCGCCATGTCCCTCCTCATTATCGGTGCCGATCGAATCAATGCCCTGATCCCGCGCCTTGAAGAAATCGGCGCCACCCGCATTACCCATTGGCCGGCCCGCAACAGCAAAACCGCTAAAAACACCATTCCGCGTCATGTGGATGCCGTGCTGTTTTTCACCGATTTTTTACATCATACGGCAGCGCGCAAGATCAAATCCCAGGTCAAGCAACTCGGGATTCCCGCTATATACAGCCGTCGCAACTGGAGCGAGTTGGCTGAGCAAATGCAACGTCTGCCGCGCTGAACCGTTTAAACAACATACTTTGATCTTCGCTGCAAACTCCCTCTCAGATAGATTTAAAACAAATAGCCATGCCATAAAAATAAAGCGCCCCAGAGGAGCGCTTCAAGATACATCAGAACGGGTGACACCACATTATTTAAGCAACAAATGGTTCGACTGTTTTTGATCTTTCAACTTAAACTGAGAAATGAGTTGCTCCAGAACATTGGCCTGACTGGAAAGCTGTTCAGCCACGGCAGCGTTTTCTTCCGAAGTGGCGGTATTTTGCTGGGTCACGGCATCGATTTGCGTCAACCCCTGGTTCACCTGGATAATGCCTTCAGCCTGTTCCTGAGAAGACATCGCCATGCCACTGATCAAATCGGTCACACGAGCAATTTCCGCCACGATTTGCTCCAAAGCGGAAGCTGCATTGCCGGCAAGCTCGCTACCATGTTCTGTTTTGTTTACCGAACCCTCGATGAGTTCCGCCGTTTCTTTGGCAGCCACGGCACTGCGGGCCGCCAGGCTGCGGACCTCTTCGGCTACTACGGCAAAGCCTTTGCCATGCTGACCGGCGCGGGCGGCCTCCACGGCGGCATTGAGAGCCAACAGATTGGTCTGGAAGGCAATTTCGTCGATAACCTTGATGATTTTGGAAATATCCCGACTTGAAGCGTTAATGTCCTGCATAGCGGAAACCATATCCTCCATCTGGGATTTTCCGGTTTCAGCCACTGTCCGCGCCTTTGCAGCCAACGCATTTGCCTGTACCGCAGTATCGGCATTATCCCTGGTTTTGGCTTCAAGCTCCCGCATGGAATCAGCGATCTGTTCCATGGAGCTGGCCGATTCGGTCGCCCCCTGCGACAATGCCTGACTGCTGTCGGCAACCTGATCGGAACCGGAAGAAATCTGGCTGCTGGCCCGCTGAACCTGGGCCATCAGATCATTCAAGGCACGATTGGTGTTTGCCAGCGGTTCCTTGATCATACCGGTAGCTTCAAAAGTAAAATCCCCTTCGGACATTCGCTGGAAAGTGGCCAGTATTTCATCGCCGAGATTATCCGCGAATCTGTTCATCGTCATGGCCAGTTCGCCGATTTCATCCTGGCCTTGGATATCCAGGCGTTGATCGAGCTGGCCGGCTTCCAAGGCATTCAGCATGGCGACAGCCTGCCCCAACGGCTTGCTGATGGCACGTCCGCCAAGTGCGGCGCCGATAACCGTACAAGCACCGGCAATCACGGCAATCATGACAATCCACTTTTCCATGACCTGAAGATTGCTATTGACGCCGGCTATCAAATCCTCGATGTCGCGGGCATCGTATTCGGCCACAATCGCCCAGTCCCACGGTTTGTAGTAGGATACGACCCCAAGTTTTGTCGAAGATTTTCCCGTATCTGCATCTTTCAGTACATATTTTTCGACAAAGGTTTCGATCCTTCCGGAGGTGCTGTTCAGTTCAGCGGCTTTCTCCACGATATTCTTGATATAGGGCGAAGCATTCTCGTCCTTCGCTGACAGAAGATTCTGGCCTTCGACGGCTTTGTCTTTTGAAAGAAGAATCCGGCCCTTCTGATCCTTGGATACCCCGACCACATAGACATGACCGGAACGACCGACCACGATATCGAGGATACCTTTACGCAGGCTTTCGACATTCTCCTGTTTTTCACCGAAATACAGCACGCCGATGACACGGCTTTTATCTTCATTCCAGATCGGTTTGTAGGCGGTTATATACCAATCATTGACCACAAAAGCCCGACCGATATAGGTCTGCCCTTTAAGCACAGCCTCGATGACCGGATTCGGCTTGCCACCATGGATGCGGGGAATGAAAGTCCCGATGGCCCTGCTGCCGTCCGCTTTGAGCACATTGGTGGCCACTCGAAGCATATCGCCTTCATCGTTGATGCGCTGAAACACCGTGGCGGTTCCACCAACCAGTTCATAAACCTTGTCGACCAAGGGCGTGACCTCCTCGGCCTGGGTGTTTTTGCCTAGCCAAGCCCCGCCCACATACATCTTCGGAAGATCAACAGCAACCTTCTGCTTGGTAAACTGATTGACTGCCGTCCAGGACACGGTCTCATCCGAAAGGGCAATGCCGCCGGCATGATCAAGCAGTTCCTGGGCGACATTCAGGTTGGCCTGAACCTGCTTGGTGACCGACTCGGCCATAGCCTGGGACATCAGGTAAATATTCTGCGCAACCTTGGCCCCCTCCTGTTCAGCCATTAATTCAATTTCCCGGTCGATCTGCTTTTGGAGAACACCTTTTTGATACAAGGCAACACCGACAATGCTTATGGCGGTAAGAACGATCAGAATGACGCCGCCGACTGTAATTTTCCCCTGAATTTTCATAAGTCCCCATCCTGTTTCATAATGCTTACTGCAAAATAAAATTTCAACGCTTCACACGATGAAAGTGACCGGATAACTTTTTTGCATTTGCCCCTGGCCTGAAGAGGGTTTTGGCCGAGGAAAACCGAATCCGGGACCGCGACCGAAGAGTCGAACAAACTTGTTCCCCAATGATGCGGGATACTCCCTTGAATCTTATGACCAAAAAAACAATGAAAAACGCCACCTGTCGCAAGAAACAGCCCCACGATATGCATACGTATACATAACTAGAAATTGGGTCTGTTTAAAAAAGGCGTGGGATGCATCGCAATCAAGATTGAAATGCAGTCCTGTTCGTCTACAACGATGCCTGATTGGTACCCAGGAGAATTTACTAAGCCAGGAAGAAAATCAGTACACGACCAAAAGGCATGTTCACACTGTTGGGCACGTCGTAAACATTGGCCGCACGAATGCGCTAATCTACAACAGCACGCTGTAAACTAAATCGGAATAAATATCCGACCTTCTGACTTAATGTTTCTTATGTGATTTGGTGATTTTGAAAGAAAAATAAAATTGCAAATTCAATATATGTTCTTATATCAAAACGATTCCATTATTTCCAGAAAATAAAAATAACGCTTAACCTTTATTTCATTTTTTTGAATCGGGTAGGAGGCGGGGTTACCCCCGCCGTCCTCCCACACCACCGTGCGTACGGTTCCGTACACGGCGGTTCACAAAGCGCACTGAAAGCGTCTGCGGTAATCTACTAACGAGACCAGCCCCAGTCTGTCGAAGTAGGATTTCCGAAGTGCATCGTGCATATGCGAGGCTCCTGAGTTCCACCAGGGGCCTCGCTCATTTGTGGCGGATCGCCACGCCCGATGCTCTGGCAATCCCCGCCGCATCAAATTCCTGGCTCGGGTAAAGGGGCGCTTCCACTGTCGCCACAGAATGCAGCGCAGTTTCCGCCTGATCCAACCATCAAGATCCTCGAAGATACCCTTAACCTCCGCCAGGCGAAAGTAGGCGATCCAACCTCGAAGCTTCGGAGTGGTCTCTTCGATGACCCGCTTGAGACGGCGTCCCCTTCCCCGCCGAAAGATTTCTCGCAAGCTAGTCTTGAACCGCTTCACGGAAGATCCCGCCACTTTCAGGCGGGGCTTTTTGTGAGAGGTCATGCTGTAGCCCAGAAAGGTTCTTTCCCAGGGGCGGCCAACGGCGCTTTTGACGCGGTTGACTTTGAGCTTGAGCTGCTGTTCCAGAAACCGTGTCAACGAGGTCATGACTCGCTCGGCCGCCCGGCGACTATGCACGTAAATATTGCAGTCGTCGGCATAGCGGCAGAAGGCGTGGCCCCGCCTCTCCAGTTCCTTGTCAAACTCGTCGAGAAGGATGTTCGACAGCAGGGGCGAAAGCGGGCCGCCCTGCGGCGTCCCCTGCACCCTTGGCGAAATAATCCCCCCTTCAAGCACACCGACCGTCAGATATCGGCGAATCAGCCCTAATACCCGGCGGTCTTTGACTTTGCGGGCCACCCGCGACATGAGTATGTCGTGGCCCACGCGGTCAAAGAATTTCTCCAAGTCGATATCGACCGCCCAGCGCCGCCCGGAGGCTACGTGCCGACGGGCGGACTGAACGGCTTGGTGGGCGCTCCGTCCGGGACGAAACCCGTAGGAATGCTCGGAGAATTCCGGTTCAAACAGCCGCATCAGCTCCTGATGCAGCGCCTGCTGAATGAGCCGATCCAGCACCGTGGGAATGCCGAGCATACGCATCCCGCCACCGGGCTTGGGAATTTCCACCTTCCGCACCGGCTGAGGCTGGTAGGTTCCGGTCAGCAGTTCTTCTTTGATGCGCGGCCACTGCTCCTGCAGGTAGGTCTTAAGGTCGCCAACCGGCATTCCATCGATGCCCGCCGCGCCCTTGTTCCTGACCACTCGCTGGTAAGCCGCCATCATGTTGCCGCGACTGACGACTTCTTCCATCAGCCGCGTTGCCACTTCCGTCCAGGATGATTCACTGCATGCCGTGACGTTTGACGCACCGATGCCGTACTCTCGCGACTTCCGGTCGCTACCCTCGGACCTGGCCCCCGGCATCTCAACCAGGGCTTCTGCTTCTTCGATCGTCATCGAAATTCGTGCCTCCTGAAAAGCGCCTCGTGTTCGGCCCTTCGCCAAAGTGGTTAGCCCGGCTATTATGGCCTCTGCTGACTTCTGCCAACCCATCCCGACACCTTGCGATGCCGGTAGCACGAGGCAGGTTGACAGATCTCCCAGGGTAAGACGCGTGACCTTCCTTCCACATACCCGCCGCATATACAGCACCACCCTCCCGGATGACTATCGGGCTTTGAAGACTATGGCCTTCTCGCCCGGATGGCACTGCCTCGTATGCGATTCCTGTTCGTCGGGCCGGAAGTTTGCCTACAGCTTCCTTCAGATTCCACCTCGCGGTGGACACCCTTGCTGTTCAGCTAACGGTTCCCGTCATCAGGGTCCGTAGGGGACTTGCACCCCCAAGTCATCCGACTGCCACCACAGCAGCCCAAACAGCGCCAGTCAAGACGCTACGCGCCATGCCTGGCGCACCATAAAAAAAAGCCCGTAATCAAAAATGATTACGGGCTTTTATCTTTTTATGGTGCCGAAGGCGAGACTCGAACTCGCACGACCAATTGGCCACCACCCCCTCAAGATGGCGTGTCTACCAGTTCCACCACTTCGGCGTTGAGCGAGAAACTTTATACTTTTTTATGCGGCTTCTGTCAACATGAAATTGCGTGATTTTTATTTTAGTTTCCGGGTGCGGCTTTTTCTTCGACCGGCGCCGGAGCCGCAGGGGCTTCTTCAGGGGTTACCGTCTGTTCCTGTACGGTCGGAGTACCCATCGTCTCCGGCATGACGCTGTCAACACCGGGAATCTTGTAAAAATAAGCCAGAATCAGGCTGGTCAGCATAAAAACGATCGCAGCACCGGTCGTGAGCTTGCTCATAAAACTCGCGCCGCCGGTGGCACCGAAAACGGTTTGGCTGCCACCTCCGCCGAATGCCGCGCCGACTTCAGCGCCCTTGCCGCCCTGCAGCAGCACAATGACAATAAGGGCCACACACACCAGCACATGAAGAATAATCAAAAGGGTCAGCATATCTATCAACTCCTAAAGTGAACATTGATTTCGCGAATGCGCGAACTTAACACAGATCACCCGCAATGAAAAGGGGCAAGAACGACCCCGCAGCCAAAGCAACCTGCAGGGGCTGTTAAACGACGTGCCCTGCATGTCTTTCCTTAAACCGCTTTGAACTTCACGATACGGATAAAATCTTCGGCGTTAAGGCTGGCGCCGCCAACCAGCGCACCATCGATATCGGGTTGTTGCAGCAGACCATCGACATTGCCGGGTTTAACGCTACCTCCATAGACGATTCTGACCTGTTGAGCCACTTTGGAACCGAAGATATCGTTAACAAGGCTGCGAATAAAGCTGTGCGCCTGCTGAGCCTGACTGTCGGTGGCGGTTTTGCCGGTACCGATAGCCCATACAGGCTCATAGGCCACCACAATCTGTTCCATGGCAGCCGCATCCAGCCCCTCCAGGCCGCACCGCACCTGGCGCTCAAGAACATCAAAGGTCTTGTCCGCCTCCCGCTCCTCCAGCGTTTCACCGATACATAAAATAGCCGACAGCCCGGCATCGATAACAGCCTTGACTTTGCGGTTGATAAAAGCATCGGATTCGGCGAAAAGCTGGCGGCGCTCGGAATGCCCGACGATAACATAGCGACAACCGGCGTCTTTCAGCAAGGCTGGCGACACTTCGCCCGTAAAGGCCCCCTGATTTTCAGGGTAACAATTCTGGGCAGCCACAGAAATGTCGCTTTTCTCGAGCGTGGCGATGACCGCAGCCAACGAGGTGAATACGGGAGCCACGACAATGTCGCGGTCAACCACATCGGACAGCGCGCCTTTCAGCTCTCCCACCAGGGCCGCGGCCTCCGCCGATGTTTTATGCAGTTTCCAGTTTCCGGCAATAAAGGGTCTGCGCATCTTTTCCCTCCGGACAATGCAGTAAGTGTCCCTCGCATAAAAATTGGAGCGAGGGACATACGTTTGCTGACATACCCGACTGTCATATCAGGTCATGAATGAAAGCGAAAGGCCTCGCGGTGAAGCACCGCCTGCTACTTATCTGTCAAGGCAACGATGCCGGGCAGGGCTTTGCCTTCGAGAAATTCCAGAGAAGCACCGCCGCCTGTAGATATATGGGTCATTTTGTCCGCCAGTCCGGACTTTTTGGCCGCAGCGGAAGAATCTCCGCCGCCGACAATGGATACAGCCTGTGATTCGGCGATAACTTTGGCTACGGCAAAGGTACCCTGAGCAAAGGTATCGAATTCAAATACTCCCATGGGGCCGTTCCAAACCACCGTTCCGGCGTCCTTGAGCACCTCACTGAAGCGGTCTATGGTTCGCGGGCCGATGTCCAACCCCATCCATCCGGCAGGAAAATCATCATTGCCGCATACTTTGTGCTCAGCGTCGGCTTTAAATTCCGCAGCGGCCAGATGATCTTCCGGCAAAAGCATCGCAACGCCCTTGGCAGCGGCGCGTGCCATCAGTTCGGAAGCCATTTCCAAACGATCTTCTTCAACCAGAGAATTGCCCAGGTCGTAACCTTTGGCCTTGAGAAAAGTGTAGGCCATACCCCCGCCTATTATCAGAGCGTCGACTTTTTCCAGCATATTCTCAATGGCCGGCAGCTTATCCGACACTTTGGCACCGCCCAGCACAGCGACAAAAGGACGCACCGGTTCGGCGATGGCCTGCCCGAGATAGCGCAATTCTTTTTCGATGAGGAAGCCGCCCACCGCCGGCGACAGCAACCGAGCCACCCCCTCGGTCGAAGCATGCGCGCGATGCGCGGTACCAAAGGCGTCATTCACATAGACATCGGCCAGGGCCGCAAGCTGCTTGCAAAAAGCCGGATCGTTTTCCGTTTCGCCTTTGTGAAACCGTACGTTTTCAAGCATCAGGACCGCACCTTCGGCCAGCTGATCCACCAGTTTTTCGACCTCGGCCCCGATGCAGTCGGGTGCCATGATGACCGACTGACCGAGCAGGCCGCCAAGATGTTCGGCGGCCGGAGCCAAACTGAATTCGGGCTTGGGCGTACCTTTGGGCCGTCCCAGGTGGGAGGCAAGAATAAGGCGGCCGCCCTGTTCCAGAATATATTTTATGGTCGGCAACGCCGCGACAATGCGTGTATCGTCGGTAATCCGCCCATCCTTATCGAGAGGTACATTAAAATCGACGCGACAGAACACACGCTTACCTTTGAAATCGACATCCTTGACAGTCATTTTAGTGAACATGAAAAACCTCCCGCACGCGATTGTTGAATTGATAGCAGAATATATGGCAGGCACGGCCATTCAACTGTCGAGACCGGCACCGTTAAAACTTTAGATCGTTGTCAGCAAGATGCAACATAGCGGACCAAATCCACCACCCGGTTGGAGTATCCCCACTCGTTGTCGTACCAGGACAAGACCTTGACCATGTTACCACCGAGCACATTGGTGGAAAGCGCGTCGACCACCGAAGACGCCGGATGGCCATTGAAATCGACGGACACCAAGGGTTCTTCGGAATAAGCCAACACACCTTTCAACGGCCCTTCAGCCGCCATGTGCAACGCATGGTTGACGGATTCGATGGTGGTGTTTTTCCGGGTTTCCGTAACCAGGGAAATCAGGGAGACATTGGGCGTCGGCACCCGCACCGCGATCCCGTCCAGGCGTCCCGCCAACTCGGGCAGCACCTTGGCCACAGCGCGGGCCGCCCCGGTGGTGGTCGGTATCATGGACAAAGCTGCAGCCCGAGCCCGACGTAGGTCTTTTGCGGGATAATCCAGAATCTGCTGACCGTTGGTATAGGAATGAACCGTTGTCATCATGCCCTTAACCACGCCGAAATTATCCATCAGCACCTTGGCTACCGGAGCCAGGCAATTGGTGGTACAGGATGCATTGGAAATAACGAAATGCGTTTCGGGATCGAATTGCCGGTGGTTGATCCCCATGCACAGGGTTATGTCTTCACCGCAACCTGGCGCAGTAATGATCACGCGCCCCGCACCGGCCTCAAGGTGTCTGGCGGCCTGGGCGCGCTCGGTAAATTGGCCGGTTGCTTCAAGGACGATATCGACGCCGAGTTCCCGCCAGGGCAAATCGGCGGGATCCTGCTTTTCGCTCACCCTGATCAACCGTTCGGCAACCATCAGGCCACTGGCAGTTACCTGCACGGGCGGAGCAAAGGTTCCGCGTACGGAATCGTACTTAAGCAGATGGGCAAGCACCTCTGCCGGATTCAGATCATTAATAGCCACGATTTCGACGTCTTTGTCAGCCCAGGCTGCGCGAAATATGCTGCGCCCGATGCGACCGAAGCCGTTAATTGCTACTTTTACCGCCATTACCACCTTGCTCCCGAACTTTGTAAAAGGCCAAAACCAAATCCGAAACTTCAATTTTTCCCGTAAAATCGGCAACTTACATAGCCACACAGGCCAGCAAAGTTAACGCCTGATAATAGCCAATCGGTTTTGAATCGTCAACCGCTTTCCCACCTGTAAAACATTGCGCGGTTGTGCTTTAACGCCCGGCATGGTATTTATTCCTAGCTTCAGGAGATTTTCTGTAACGGCTTTAACGGCAGGTTCCGACATCATCCCGGCACACTGGATTTCGTTTTTTCAACCTTTGCAGAAACAAACGGGAATCCCCTGGGAACGTTCAACGCCAAATCCCATGGCGGCCCCATTAGCCGACCGCCTATTTTTGGAGAAACTGCCCGAATTCATTTTTTTCGGAAAAAGGTCCTGACTCTGGACTTCCCGATGCCAATGTGGCAGGATGGCGGATTCGTTTTATCTTGCGAACACCGCTATTTTCCGGTATATAAACGGCGCCTTGCCGTGGATAACAGGGAGGCCAAGTGCAAGTCTGTCTGCTGGCGAGCGGCAGTAAAGGTAACGCAATTTATGTCGAGACGGCCGAAAGCCGGTTACTGATCGACGCTGGCCTCTCTGCCCGCGAAATCGGCCGCCGGCTACAGGTCATTGGCGCCGAGCCGGAACGTCTCGATGCGCTGCTGGTCACCCACGAGCATCGCGACCATTGCTGTGGCCTCGGCCCCGTTGCCCGACGCTGGAATGTGCCCGTACACGTGCACCAAGCGACACATGAGGCGCTGCCTGGGGTGGGAAAACTGCCGAGCACCGTCACGTTCGATTCCGGCGACACTTTTCGCCTGCGGGACATCGAAGTCCAAACGGTGCCGATCACCCATGATGCCGTGGCGCCGACCGGATTCATCCTATCGACCTCAGCCGGAAAAATCGGCATCGTCACGGATCTGGGTCTCGCGACCCGGCTGGTTGCCGACCGTTTCAAAGGCTGCCGGGTGTTGGTTCTCGAATCGAACCACGATGAGGATCTGCTGCGCGACGGACCCTATCCGTGGCATCTGAAACAACGTGTTCGCAGCCGTCACGGCCATCTGTCCAACAATGAAGCCGCGCAACTGCTGCGGGATCTTCATTGGGATGGACTGGAGGCGGTTTTCCTGGCGCATCTGAGTGAAACCAACAATACGCCGCAATTGGCCGAAGCCTGCGCTCGCGGGGTACTTGAGGAACAGGGCGCCAGTTCAACCCAACTGTTTATCGGCAGTCAGAACAAACCCAGCGACTGCTTTGTCTGGTAGCACCGCCACACTGCCTGGATGAAAGACGGGCTGAAGCCTTTTGCAATGGACAATATTCAAACCACAATCCGGCGGATTCAGCGCCTGCCCTGCCCCATGCACATCGCCACTCGTGGCCCGGGCAACGCCGCTCTGACAGCGTATGGCAGGGTTGGGAAGAGAGTCATCCATCCGGTTTCGCGGGTAACCTTGTCCATGCATCCGCATTGTATACATACAAACACATCAAGACTATCACCGGCGGGAACTTGTACATGCGAGGTTTCCCGTGCGGCACGGCGGCCTGCGTGCCGCCGTATGACGTTTACCGGTTCACCCTTGTCGAGGAGATCATAATGGCCTGGAGAGTAGAAGTCGGACTGAAAGAAGGCATTCGCGATGCGCGCGGCGAACGCGTCAAACGCGAAATCCGCGAACACCTTGGAATCGTATTGGACGAGGTACAGACCATCGATGTCTATACCATCGATGCGGAATTGTCCCAAGCAGAGGTGAACGCGGCTGCCGAGGGACCTTTCTCGGATCCGGTGATTCAGCGCTATGCCGTCAACCAACCGCTTGCCGCCCGGTTCGACGTCCTGATTGAAGTCGGTTTCCGCCCCGGCGTCACCGACAACGTCGGTCGCACATCCAGGGAAGCCATTCAATACCTCACCGGTCGGGCATTTGGCGACGACGAAGGTGTTTACACCTCTGTGCAGTACCTTCTTTCGGGCCAACTTGATGAAGACGCGGCCGAGCGCATTGCCGCCGGCTTTTTGGGTAACGGACTGATTCAGCGCTGGACCATCATTCCCGCTGCGGAGTTCAACCGTAAAACCGGCGTCCCGGTTACGGTGCCCCGGGTGGTTTCGACTGCCGAACCCAAGGTGCGGGAGATTGACCTCAACGTCTCCGACGAGGAACTGATGCGCATCAGCCGCGAAGGCGTGCTGGCGCTCAACCTGGAGGAAATGAAAGAAATCCAGGCCTTTGCCAACGACCCTCAAAACCAGGCCGAACGTCAGAAGATGGGGCTCTCCACCCGCCTGACCGATGTGGAGCTGGAAGCCCTGGCGCAGACCTGGAGTGAACACTGCAAGCATAAGATTTTCTCGGCCCGCATCGATTACGAAGACAGTGAGGGCAATTCAGAGACCATCGACTCCCTCTTCAAGACGTTTATCGTCGGTGCTACCCGCGATGTACGCGCCGCCAAAGGGCAAAAGGATTTCTGCCTGTCCGTGTTCAAGGACAACGCCGGAGTCATCCGCTTCAACGACGACTGGAGCCTGGTGTTCAAGGTCGAAACGCATAACTCCCCCAGCGCCCTCGATCCTTACGGCGGCGCGTTGACGGGGATCGTGGGCGTCAACCGCGATCCTTTCGGCACCGGCATGGGAGCCCGCCTGATTTTCAATACCGATGTGTTCTGCTTCGCTTCGCCTTTTTACAGCGAACCGCTGCCGCCGCGCCTGTTGCATCCGCGACGAATCTTTGAAGGCGTGGTCGAAGGGGTCGAACACGGCGGCAATAAAAGCGGTGTGCCGACCGTCAACGGTTCTATCGTGTTCGACGATCGTTTTGCCGGCAAGCCGCTGGTTTACTGCGGTACCGCCGCATTGATGCCCGCCGAAATCCATGGCCAGCCCGGTCATGTCAAGCAGGCCCAGGTCGGCGACCGCATTATGATGGTCGGCGGCCGTATCGGCAAAGACGGCATTCATGGCGCCACCTTCTCCTCCGAGGAGTTGCACGAAGGTTCCCCGGCCACCGCGGTTCAGATCGGCGATCCCATCACCCAGAAACGCATGTTCGACTTTTTGATCATCGCGCGGGATCGCGGCCTTTATAATTCCATCACCGACAACGGTGCCGGCGGTCTGTCCTCCTCCGTTGGCGAGATGGCCGAAGATACCGGCGGATTTGAAATGCACCTGGATCGCGCGCCGCTGAAATACTCCGGCCTGCAGCCGTGGGAGATTCTCATCTCCGAAGCGCAGGAACGCATGACCGTTGCGGTTCCCATCGACAAGGCCGAAGCCTTCATCGCTCTGGCCAAGGAAATGGATGTGGAAGCTACAGACCTTGGCGTCTTCAACGACTCCGGCTATTACCACTGCCTGTACGACGGCAAGACCGTCACTTATCTGCCTATGGAGTTTCTCCACGCGGGCGTCCCGCAGCTGCAGCTGAAGGCCCGCTGGGAAAACCGTGCCTACCAGGAACCGGAATTCAGTCAGCCCGTCGACGCGGAAGCCACTTTGCGCCACTTGCTGGCTCGACTGAATATCTGCTCCAAGGAAAGCGTGGTGCGCCGCTACGACCATGAGGTGCAGGCCGGCACCGTGCTTAAACCCTTGGTGGGTATCGCCAACGACGGCCCCGCCGACGCTGCCATGGTCAGGCCCCTACCCGACTCCTTCGAGGGTGTTGTGGTGGCCCATGGCATCACCCCCCGCTACAGCGACATCGACACCTATCACATGATGGCCTGTGCCGTCGATGAAGGGCTACGCAACTATGTCGCCGTCGGCGGCAACATCGATCACGTCGCGGGTCTCGACAACTTCTGCTGGTGCGATCCGGTACAAAGCGAAAAAACTCCCGACGGAGAGTACAAGGCCGCACAGCTGGTTCGTGCCAACAAGGCGCTCTACGACTACTGCCTGGCCTTCGGCGTGCCCCTGATTTCAGGTAAGGACTCCATGAAAAACGACTACCAGATCGGGGACACCAAAATTTCCATTCCGCCGACAGTGCTATTCTCGGTGATCGGCAAAGTCGACGACATCCGCAAAGGCGTCACCATGGACGCCAAACGCCCCGGCGACCTGATTTACCTGCTTGGCATCACGCGCAACGAGCTGGGCGCATCCGAGTATTACGACATGCTCGGCCACCTCGGCAAGAACGTCCCCAAGGTCGACGCCGCCACCGCCCTGCAACGATACCGCACCGTGAACCAGGCCCAGAAACAGGGGCTGCTGGCCAGTTGCCACGACCTGTCCGACGGCGGCCTCGGCATCGCCCTGGCAGAAACGGCTTTCGCCGGCGGTTTCGGCATGCATGTCGATTTGCGCAACGTCAAATGTGACGAAGTGCTGCGCGAAGACGCCGTGCTGTTCTCCGAAACGGCCAGCCGCCTGCTTGTAACCGTAAAGCCCGACAACAAAACGGCCTTCGAAAAACTTTTCAACGGTCAGGATGTATCCATGCTCGGCACCATCACCGAAGATCAGGAACTGCGTATCGTCGGCCTCGGTGGCGAGGTTCTGGTCCGGACCCAAATTGATGATCTCAAAGAGGCGTGGCAGGCGCCGTTAAGGGAGATGTAAACTATGTCGAAACAAGTACGTGCCATCGTTATTGCCGGCAACGGCACCAACTGCGAAAGAGAAACGGCCCATGCCTGCCGCCTGGCCGGTGCCGAAGTGGTCGACATCGTCCATATTTCCGAACTGTTAAGTGGCCGGGTGCTGCTGCAGGACTACCACTTCCTCAATCTGGCCGGTGGCTTTCTCGACGGCGATGACCTCGGCAGCGCCAAGGCCGGCGCCAATCGGCTGCTGCACGCTCCGATCAAGGACAGCGAAGAACACCTGAGCGAACACCTGCGCAAATTCATCGCTGACGGCAAGCTGATCATGGGCGTCTGCAACGGCTTTCAGCTGATGGTCAAAATGGGGCTGCTGCCGGCTCTGGAAAAGGATTTTACCCAGAGTGTCACTCTGACATTCAACGACAACGGCCGTTTTGAAGACCGCTGGGTGTACCTCAAGGCCGACCCTGAGTCGCCGTGCATTTTCACTCGCGGCCTCGACGGCATTACCCTGCCGGTACGTCATGGCGAAGGTAAACTTGTTGTCGAAAGCGATGCCACACTGGAACAAATCACGGCAAAGCATCTGGGGGTCCTCCAGTACAGCCTGCCGGATTACAGCGCGCCGACCCAGGACTATCCTCTGAACCCCAACGGTTCTACCGCTGCGATAGCCGGGCTCTGCGATGAAACAGGGCGCTTGTTCGGGCTCATGCCGCATCCGGAAGCCTACGTTCACCGCACCCACCACCCCCGCTGGACCCGCGAGGAGAATCTCCCCGAGGAAGGCATGGGGCTGTGGCTGTATCAAAACGCGGTACGCTTCATCCGGGACGAACTGCTCTAACTTCCACCATGAAGAGCCCATTCGAGGTCAAGCGAATGGGCTCTTCCATGACACGACCCAACGGAACAGCATGCCTCAACAGACAGAGGTATGGTATATTGAATATTTACGGCGATGGCGCTATTCGATGCGCCGCGCCAAACGGCATCCAGCAGGGAGCTCAACGGTATTATGTTTGACAAATACGAGGACGAGTGCGGCGTATTCGGTATCTACGGTCATCCGGAAGCCGCCAACATGACATATCTGGGACTTTACGCCCTTCAGCATCGTGGTCAGGAAAGCTGCGGCATCTCAGCCGCCGACGGAATGCGACTGCGAACCCATCTCGGCAGCGGGCTGGTAGCTGATGTCTTCAAGGATGACGAGATATTCAACAAACTGTCGGGTGACGCCTCCATCGGCCATGTGCGCTACTCCACAGCCGGTGGCGACAATATCCGCAACTGCCAACCCATCGCTGTCGATTACGCCCGTGGCAGCGTTGCGGTCGCGCACAACGGTAACCTGGTCAACGCCCGGGAGGTGCGCAACGCCCTGGAGGAAAAAGGCTCCATCTTCTCCACCACGGCTGATACCGAAGTCATCATCCACTTACTGGCCCGTTCCCAGAGCGATTCTTTGGGGGATCGTATTTCGGAAGCCCTGCGCCAGGTCCGTGGTGCGTACAGCCTGGTGTTTCTCACCGAAACACGCATGGTCGCAGCACGCGACCCTCACGGATTCAGGCCGCTGGTGCTCGGAGAAGTCGACGGTGCTTACGTGGTAGCATCCGAAACCTGCGCGCTGGATCTTATCGAAGCGCGGTTTATACGGGAAATCGAACCGGGCGAAATGGTGATTTTCGATAAAAACGGCATGACATCGTACCACCCGTTTGAAGAACGCACCCCTTCCCCCTGTATTTTCGAATTCGTCTATTTCGCGCGACCGGACAGCACCATTTTCGGACAGCAGGTCTACCAGATGCGCAAGGGGTTCGGTCATCAGTTGGCCCGTGAGCACCAGGTGGAAGCCGACATCGTCATCCCGGTCCCCGACTCGGGCGTCCCAGCTGCCATCGGCTATGCCGAAGAAGCCGGAATCCCCTTTGAAATGGCCCTGATCCGCAACCATTACGTCGGCCGCACCTTCATCGAGCCCCAGCAGTCGATCCGGCATTTCGGCGTCAAAATCAAACTCAACGCCATTCGCGAAGTGCTGCAAGGCAAACGGGTGGTGGTTATCGACGACTCCATCGTGCGCGGCACCACATCCCGTAAAATCATTAAAATGATTCGCAACGCCGGTGCCAAGGAAGTTCATATGCGGGTTTCGTCGCCGCCAACAGCTTACCCCTGTTTCTACGGCATCGACACGCCCACCCGCAAAGAACTGATCGCGTCATCGCACACCATCGACGAAATCCGCAAATATGTCACTGCAGACACCCTCGGTTATCTGTCACTCGAGGGTATGCTGGAAATCGCCGGGGCGCCCAAGGGGGCGAAGGGGCACTTTTGCGAAGCCTGTTTCAGCGGCAATTACCCGGTTAAATTCCCACGCTTGAAATCCGATGATCAGCTCGGGCTGTTCTGAGTTTCGTTAACACCTGCGGCTTGTATCTTCTCCGGCACAAAGACCCACGTTTGCCGGATCGAAGATTGACCGATGGGTGCATTGTCCATAACAAGGAGATTTGGTTTTGACCAGCGATCGCGCAGAACTTAAAAACATCATTCGCCAGCTGTCCTATGAAGAACGCGAGGTGACACTGGCGTCAGGACGCAAAAGCAACTTTTATTTCGACGGCAAACAGACCACTTTGCATCCGCGCGGTGCCATGCTGGTAGGAAAAGCCGTACTTGAAGAACTCAAGCACTTCCCCGGTCCTATCGACGGAGTCGGGGGGTTAACGCTCGGCGCCGACCCGATCGCCACGGCGGCGGCCCTGGTGAGCTCCATGGGCGACACGCCGATCCCGGCTTTCATTATCCGCAAGGAACCGAAAGGACACGGCACCGGCCAGTGGCTGGAAGGCCGCAAAAATCTTCGTCCCGGGGCCCGAGTAGTGATCGTGGAAGACGTTTTAACGACCGGCGGTTCGGCGCTCAAAGCCGTCGACCGGGCCCGTGAAGAAGGCCTTGAAGTACTCGGCATCATCACCCTGGTCGACCGCCAGGAAGGCGGTCGCGAAATTGTGGAAGCCGCCGGTCTGCAATTGCACTCCATCTTCACCAAGAGCCAAATCGTCTCCGATTAATTTTCAACGGACACGGTAATGCATACTAAAAAAGGGAAAGCCATTGGCTTTCCCTTTTTTGTTGGATCATTTAATCGAGCGTTATTCCTCAGGAATTTTGAACACCGCCAGCACGCCGGGCAGAGCCTGAAGTTCCTGCATATCGAGGCGGGCCGTTTCGCCAATGATGCCGATGATCACACGATTGGCACCGGTTGACTGATGAAAATCGTAGTCAAGATCGACCAGATACTGTTTGAGCTCGTTAAGATCCTTCTCCGTAGCTGTTGACCTCATAACCACCAGCATGGTTTATTCCCCTTTCGTCCGGATACGCTCCAATCGCCTGGTCTCGTCAATAACACGCTCGAAAAGTCGAACAATGGCGCTATTTTCGAGGGGACCGGGATTGGTACCTTGCATGCGATCAAATATCTTCTGTTCTCGCGTGGGGTCGTACACCGCCCGTCCCTCAGCTTTTTTAATTTCACCGATGGCAAGCGCCAAAGCGGCCCGACGGTTAAAAATCTTCAGCAGCTCGTCATCCAGCGCGTCGATTTCCTGTCTGATTTCGTCAATAGTCAAATCCAGCTCCCGATAGTTCGAATGCTTTCGGATTTCTCCGAATGAACACCCATCATAATTTTTTACGTATCAAAGTATCTTTTTTCCAATGCACATCGTCCCGCTCCGGATAATCGATATTGTAATGCAATCCGCGACTTTCACGACGCTGGCGGGCACAGCGAACGATCAGTTCGGCGACGGTGGCTATATTCCGGAGTTCGATAAGGTCGGAGGTGGGATAAAAGTCCCAGTAATACTCGGTAATCTCTTCCTTGATCATCTGAAGGCGTCGCAAGGCGCGTTTAAGACGCTTATTGGTCCGAACGATACCGACATAATTCCACATGCAACGACGGATTTCATCCCAGTTATGGGCGACCACAACCTCTTCGTCGCTGTCGGTAGCCTTGCCGTAATCCCACGGTTTCACCTGGGGAACCACCTCATGTTTTTCTTTGATCCGCCCTAAAGAACGCTGCGCCACCAGCTCGGCAAAAACCACGCCTTCGAGCAGGCTGTTACTGGCCAGGCGATTCGCACCATGCAGCCCGGTACACGCGACTTCGCCGATGGCAAACAGGTTGACCAGGTCCGATTCCCCCCATTTGTCGACCTTCACGCCACCGCATACGTAATGCGCTGCAGGTACCACCGGAATCGCTTCCGTGGTGATGTCAATGCCGTACTTCAAACAGGTTTCATAGATATGGGGAAATCGGTTGCGGATATACTCGGGATCCCGGTGGGTAATATCGAGGAAAACGCTCTCGTCACCGTGAATTTTCATTTCGTTGTCGATCGCCCTGGCGGTAATATCCCGCGGCGCCAGATCCTTCAGCTCATGATACTGGTCCATAAAGGCCGTACCGTCCCGACGCCGCAAAATCGCCCCTTCACCACGTACCGATTCAGAAATGAGAAAGGATTTGGCTTTAGGGTGGTAAAGGGTGGTGGGATGAAACTGCATGAACTCCATATCGGCAATGGTGGCACCGGCTCGATAAGCCATGGCGATCCCGTCGCCGGTCGCCACGTCGGGATTGCAGGTATAGAGATAGACCTTGCCGGCGCCGCCGGTTGCGAGAACCGTCACACGCGCACCGAAGGTCTGCACCTTGCGACTTTCAATATCGAGAACATGCGCGCCGAGACAGCGATTGGATCGTTTTTCGCTCGACCCGGCCTTGGCATCGGTAATCAGGTCAATGCAGATATGGTGTTCGTAGATCGTGATGTTGGGGTGATTTCTGGCCGCTTCCACCAACGCCCGTTCGATCTCCTGACCGGTCATGTCCTTGGCATGCAGAATACGCCTCCGGCTATGCCCGCCTTCACGGGTAAGATCGTAGGTGTCATCGTCTTTTTTGCTGAAACGCACACCCCAGTTGATCAAATCGGCGATAGCCTGAGGCCCTCTTTGCACCACCATGCGGACCACATCTTCATCCGACAGATAGACTCCAGCAACCATGGTATCGCGCACATGGGCGGCAAAAGAGTCTTCCGACGAAAGAACCGAAGCAATACCGCCTTGCGCCAGATTGGTTGCTGTCTCGGAAATTTCCCGTTTGGTTACCACAGCCACCTGACCGAAATCAGCGACCTTAAGAGCATAGGACAAACCGGCGATACCGCTGCCGATAACAAGAAAATCCGTGGTGATATTCACTGCAAGACCTCACTTCCAATTAATAGCAACGCAAACCCACTGAGACAGCCGCCTACAAAAACTTGATCCGAACATCTGCCGTTATTCGCAAGCCACGACGGACAAGGAAGCCGACAGGCAACGATCCAAAAAAACTGAACCATTATCGGAACCCCCCTGAACATTGTCAAGGTTTTTGCATGTGCAAACAGCTTGAAATACAACCGCTTTCAGGATATAGTCGCCAAATGTACGGAATACCGAGAAAATGAAAAATTTTCCAGTCATATGTTTATTTATTATGGGAGGGATCTTATCCTTCGATGCCACTGCCTGCCGGGCGGATATCTACAGGTACGTCGACAGCCATGGCGTCATGCACTTCACCAACACACCCACCAATTCCCGATACAGCTTTTACCTCAAAGAATCTCCGACCAAACGGCCCGGTCCCAAAAGCCTTGATGACATCATCGAAAGATACGCCGTTGCCAACCGCCTGGAAAAGGCTCTGGTGCGGGCTGTCATCAAGGCTGAAAGCGACTACAATCCCCGTGCCGTGTCCCGCAAGGGGGCAAAAGGCATGATGCAACTGGTTCCCGAAACGGCCCGGGAAATGAAGGTCTCCGACCCTTTCGACCCCGAGGATAACATCCGTGGAGGCACACGCTACTTACGCAAAATGCTTGACCTTTTCAACGGCAATCTCGATTTGGCCCTGGCCGCCTACAATGCCGGCCCGGGTGCGGTTCGCAGGCATGGCGGCATCCCCCCCTACGCCGAGACCCGTCAATACGTCCAGCGTGTCAAACGTTTCCTTCAATCCTATCGCTAAAACCGGATGTCGGCCTTCTTCTCCTTGACACCAAAAGACTGTACCCTGGGCTTTATCTGCCATCGACTTGCACACCTGTGGCCTTTTCGCGAAATCGGGACAACATTTTTGGGAACGCCGATGTCCACTCACCCCCACCACAGCCAAAAATAAGCGGGCTCCGGCGACCCGGTTGCATGTCTCATTGTTTATCGCTACATGGACCATCGCAGAACAAAACGAAATTCCCTGATATTTTTTGTTGACTTGAAAAATGCCTTTTGCTATTAATAACCCCGCTCGCAACACGGAGCAGTAAGCGACACTGCGGGAATAACTCAGTGGTAGAGTGCAACCTTGCCAAGGTTGAAGTCGCGGGTTCGAATCCCGTTTCCCGCTCCAGCGAACAAGGCCCCGAACTTCTGGGTTCGGGGCTTTTCAATCCCTCGCGGGAGCGTTTTAACGCCAAGTCGCCAAAGACATACACTCTGCGGGAATAACTCAGTGGTAGAGTGCAACCTTGCCAAGGTTGAAGTCGCGGGTTCGAATCCCGTTTCCCGCTCCAGAATCAAGGCCCCGAATATTCACGTTCGGGGCCTTTTTACGTTACGCCCAGCCCTCTCCGCTAATCCAGGACCATTTCCCCACATCCGGCAATATCCATCGGAACAGATCTGCGTCAACCCGGCTTGGCACATTATAGAGCTATCCGATCCTGCACTTTTCTACCATTTCGGGGAAAAATCTGCTATCTTCAGTTTCGGCCTAAACGGCTGTCCGGCGCTTCGCTCTTCCGAGCCGACCAAACGGCCCCGGGAGCCATTTCCGACATACCCGCTGCGACCATCCATCGTATCAGCGAAAGGACGCACTTACCATGTACTGGAAACCTGAAATTGAAATCCTGCCTCAGCAGCAACTGCACATCCTTCAGGCTCAGCGTCTGCAGGAAACTCTGAGCAGAGCCGCAAATTCGCCTTTTTATGGCCAACAGTTCAAACAGCATGGCATCTCAGCCGAGATGATTAAAAACGTCGACGATATACGACGCCTGCCCTTTACGACCAAAGAGGATCTGCGCAGCCACTTTCCATACGGTTTCCTGACCGTTCCGAAACAGGGAGCTGTTCGCCTGCACTGTTCCAGCGGGACCACCGGCAATCCAACGGTCATTTTTCACGACAATCACGATTTGAGTTCATGGGCGGATCTGGTGGCCCGCTCCCTCTATTGTGCCGGACTGCGCGACACCGACGTTTTCCAGAATATATGCGGTTACGGCTTGTTCACCGGCGGTCTCGGATTTCAGTACGGCGCGGAGCGTCTTGGCGCCCTCGTCATCCCCGCCGCCGCCGGCAACACGCGACGCCAGATCAAATTGATGCAGGATTTCGGCACAACGGCTATTCATACCATCCCCAGCTACCTGTACCGATTGTATGCCGCGTTTCAGGACATGGGGCTGGATCCGCAGCACGACACCAATCTCAAGCTGTTTGTCATCGGCGCGGAACCCCACACCGATGCTCAAAGACGCCGCATCGAGAATCTGTTCGGCGTCAAGGCGTTCAATTCCTACGGCCTGTCGGAAATGAACGGCCCGGGTGTTGCCTTCGAATGCGAGTATCAGAACGGCCTGCACGTCTGGGAGGATGCTTTTTTGACTGAAATCATCGATCCCGACACCCTGGAACCGGTTCCGGACGGCGAAGAAGGAGAATTGGTGTTCACTACTCTCGACCGTCACGCTATGCCGCTGCTGCGATACCGGACCCGGGATCTTACCCGTTTTCTGCCCGGCGACTGCCCCTGCGGCCGCACGCACCGAAGGCTGGCCCGCATCTCCGGACGAACCGATGACATGTTTATCATCAAGGGATGCAATGTCTTCCCCATGCAGATCGAAAAAGTATTGATGCGGTTTGCCGAAGTCGGTACCGATTACATCATCGCACTGGATACGGTAGACGGAAACGACGAAATCACCGTCAAGATTGAGCTTCAAAAATCATGGTTCACCGGAGATCTCGAGGCCCTGGAAAACCTTTCCCGGCGCATCGCCCATGAACTCCGTGACGAGATACTGGTCACACCTGCCATAAAGTTGGTTGAACCGGGAAGTCTGCCAAAGAGTGAAGGTAAAGCTATTCGGGTCCAGGATTCCCGTGACCCCAAGGAGGCGTTATGATTGCCCATCAGGTTTCGATTTTTCTGGAGAACAAACCCGGTCGTCTCGAGAAGGTCACTGCCGTGCTTAAGAATATCGGCATAAATATTCGCGCCATGACCCTGTCGACCAGTTCGGCGGGATGGGGCATCCTCAACCTGCTGGTCGATCACCCCGAAACGGCCTGCGACAAACTGTCCGAGGAAGGTCATCCGGCGGTTCTGAGGGAAATCGTCGCCGTCAGCATGCAGGACCGGGCCGGGGCGCTGCACGATATGCTAAGCGTGCTGGCGCAGGCAGGTCTCAACGTACAGAACGCATACGGCACGGTGCTGGGCGACCACCAGACGGCGATACTTATCATCGATGTGGAAAACTCCCAGCACGTGCAGCGGATTTTTGATTCGGCCGGCGTGCAGACCCTCACCGCCAAACAGGTGTATGGACTTTAAGCCGGCAACACAACCGGGCTTTTTCCCTGGCCTTTCCCCTGCACCCGCCTGCAGTGTTCGGAGTACCTCATGGCGCTACGTCTGATACTATCATGCATCGGGATCATAGTTGCCAGCTGGGCCCTCCCCGTTCACGCCGCTACCGGATCCGTGCATAAAGCAGCCGCCCGCGCCCAGGCGAAGCTGCCTCTGGGGCAATTGCTCATGGTCGGGTTTGCCGGTGCGGATCTTGACAAGCACCACCCCATCCTTGAGGACATAAAGCAACGCCATCTCGGCGGGGTGGTGTTATTCAATTACGGTCCGGACCGCAACCATCCCGCAGGCAATATCCGCTCGCCGCAACAACTGCGGCGGCTTACCGCACAACTTCAGCAAGCCGCCGGAAACACACCGCTGCTGATTGCCATTGACCAGGAGGGCGGTCGCATCAACCGCCTCAAACAGGCGTATGGCTTTCCTCCCACCGTGTCGTATGCATCATTGGGGCGACGCAATGATCTTGCCCTTACCCGCCGCCAGGCCCAAAATACGGCTCGAACACTGCAACAAGCCGGCATCAATCTCAACCTCAGTCCGGTCGTGGATCTGAACGTCAACCCAGCCAATCCCATCATCGGCAGGCTGCAAAGAAGCTTTTCCGCAGAGCCAGGAACCGTCATATCCCATGCCCGCGAAGTTATCCGTGCCCATCACCAACAGGGTGTCCTCTGCTGCTTGAAACACTTCCCCGGCCATGGCAGTTCAACAGCCGATTCCCACAAAGGGTTCGTGGACGTAACGAACACCTGGAGCCCCAGGGAATTATTGCCCTTTGCCACCCTGATCGATGAAGGTCTGGCCGATGCGGTATTGACGGCGCATGTATTCAACAGCGAACTCGACCCCAGGTATCCGGCAACCTTGTCGGAAAGGACCGTTCATGGTGTGCTTCGAAAACAGCTCGGTTTTCAGGGGGTAGTCATCAGTGACGATCTGACCATGGGGGCCATCGCCGATCAGTACCGCCTTGAAGATGCGGTGGAAAAAGCTTTGAATGCCGGCGTCGACATCCTCCTTTTGGCCGACAACAGCCCGGACACCACCAGCCGCATGATTGCGATCATGCAAAAACTTATCGACTCCGGCCGTGTCACCCGGAAACGTATCGTGCAAGCCCTGAAACGTATCGATGACCTCAAGTCCCACCTGCGTTCCAATATACAGAGGCAGCCATGACACCGACGACAACCATGAACATCATCGGCTGCGGCCGTCTCGGTAAAACCCTGGCATGCCTATGGCGGAAACACGACATGCTGCAGGTGCAGGATGTCGTGAATCGCTCCCTGCCAAGTGCGCAGGCCGCGATCGATTTCATCGGTGCCGGCACAGCCTGCGGCGCCGAGGAACTGCATCCGGCCGATATCACCCTGATCGCAACGGATGACGCATCCATCGCAGCATGTGCAGCCCAACTCGACGCCACGGGTATCCTGCGTCCCGGCGACATCGTTTTTCATTGCAGCGGAGCTCTTGGTTCTGAAATATTGGCGCCGCTACGCCGCTGCAAAGCCCTACTTGCCAGTGTGCATCCCATCAAAAGTTTCGCCGACCCGGCTTCCGCCACCAGCAGTTTTCCCGGAACCTTCTGCGGCATTGAAGGGGATCGGCCTGCTACAGAACGCTTAAAGCCTCTATTTGAGGGCATTGGCGGTAAGCTGCTGCCCCTTTCCGGTGATACCAAGACCCTCTACCATGCCGCCATGACCATCAGCGCCAATTACCTGGTAACCCTGATGCAAATGAGCATTGAGACCCTTGAACAAGCCGGGTTACCGGCAGAAACGGCGTTGCAGGTTCTAGAACCCATGGTACGCAATACCGTGGACAACATCTTCACTCTCGGACCAGGCGCAGCCCTTACAGGCCCCATCGCGCGCCGTGACGGTATGATTGTCAAACGCCATGTGGACGCGCTCCGGACATGGCAACCGGACATGGCAAAACTCTACCAGGCCCTCGGCCGAAAAACGCTGGAAGTGGCCCAAAACCACAAAGCCGCTGCGGCCGCAAAAGAACAGGCTATGCAAAATATCCTGAAGAATGGCGAAACCGATTAGCGCCGCGGATTACAGCTTTCAAGCCCTCCTTGCATGCCTGTCGGAAAATAGATGTATCGGGTAGGAGGCGGGGTTACCCCCGCCGTCCTCCCACACCACCGTGCGTACGGTTCCGTACACGGCGGTTCACAAAGCGCACTGAAAGCGTCTGCGGTAATCTACTAACGAGACCAACCCCAGTCTGTCGAAGTAGGATTTCCGAAGTGCATCGTGCATATGCGAGGCTCCTGAGTTCCACCAGGGGCCTCGCTCATTTGTGGCGGATCGCCACGCCCGATGCTCTGGCAATCCCCGCCGCATCAAATTCCTGGCTCGGGTAAAGGGGCGCTTCCACTGTCGCCACAGAATGCAGCGCAGTTTCCGCCTGATCCAACCATCAAGATCCTCGAAGATACCCTTAACCTCCGCCAGGCGAAAGTAGGCGATCCAACCTCGAAGCTTCGGAGTGGACTCTTCGATGACCCGCTTGAGACGGCGTCCCCTTCCCCGCCGAAAGATTTCTCGCAGGCTAGTCTTGAACCGCTTCACGGAAGATCCCGCCACTTTCAGACGGGGCTTTTTGTGAGAGGTCATGCTGTAGCCTAGAAAGGTTCTTTCCCAGGGGCGGCCAACGGCGCTTTTGACGCGGTTGACTTTGAGCTTGAGCTGCTGTTCCAGAAACCGTGTCAACGAGGTCATGACTCGCTCGGCCGCCCGGCGACTATGCACGTAAATATTGCAGTCGTCGGCATAGCGACAGAAGGCATGGCCCCGCCTCTCCAGTTCCTTGTCAAACTCGTCGAGAAGGATGTTCGACAGCAGGGGCGAGAGAGGGCCGCCCTGCGGCGTCCCCTGTACCCTTGGCGAAATAATCCCCCCTTCAAGCACACCGACCGTCAGATATCGGCGAATCAACCCTAATACCCGGCGGTCTTTGACTTTGCGGGCCACCCGCGACATGAGTATGTCGTGGCCCATGCGGTCAAAGAATTTCTCCAAGTCGATATCGACCGCCCAGCGCCGCCCGGAGGCTACGTGCCGGCGGGCGGACTGAACGGCTTGGTGGGCGCTCCGTCCGGGACGAAACCCGTAGGAGTGCTCGGAGAATTCCGGTTCAAACAGCCGCATCAGCTCCTGATGCAGCGCCTGCTGAATGAGCCGATCCAGCACCGTGGGAATGCCGAGCATACGCATCCCGCCACCGGGCTTGGGAATTTCCACCTTCCGCACCGGCTGAGGCTGGTAGGTTCCGGTCAGCAGTTCTTCTTTGATGCGCGGCCACTGCTCCTGCAGGTAGGTCTTAAGGTCGCCAACCGGCATTCCGTCGATGCCCGCCGCGCCCTTGTTCCTGACCACTCGCTGGTAAGCCGCCATCATGTTGCCGCGACTGACGACTTCTTCCATCAGCCGCGTTGCCACTTCCGTCCAGGATGATTCACTGCATGCCGTGACGTTTGACGCACCGATGCCGTACTCTCGCGACTTCCGGTCGCTACCCTCGGACATAGCCCCCGGCATCTCAACCAGGGCTTCTGCTTCTTCGATCGTCATCGAAATTCGTGCCTCCTGAAAAGCGCCTCGTGTTCGGCCCTTCGCCAAGGTGGTTAGCCCGGCTATTATGGCCTCTGCTGACTTCTGCCAACCCATCCCGACACCTTGCGATGCCGGTAGCACGAGGCAGGTTGACAGATCTCCCAGGGTAAGACGCGTGACCTTCCTTCCACATACCCGCCGCATATACAGCACCACCCTCCCGGATGACTATCGGGCTTTGAAGACTATGGCCTTCTCGCCCGGATGGCACTGCCTCGTATGCGATTCCTGTTCGTCGGGCCGGAAGTTTGCCTACAGCTTCCTTCAGATTCCACCTCGCGGTGGACACCCTTGCTGTTCAGCTAACGGTTCCCGTCATCAGGGTCCGTAGGGGACTTGCACCCCCAAGTCATCCGACTGCCACCACAGCAGCCAGAACAGCGCCAGTCAAGGCGCTACGCGCCATGCCTGGCGCACCATAAAAAAGCCGGCTCACAAAGTAGCCGGCTGCAAAAACGATAAACATTTCCCGGACAACACGGGCAGGCATTGCGGATTTACAGGTCAATATCCCTGCCAAAGGCTTGAAATTCATCGAGATTGCTGAACTCCACCCAGGCCAGATATTCATTCGGCGCGTTGACATAACGATAAACGTTTTCAACGATATTGAAATGACGACGCTCTTCTTTAGCAATACGCAACAAGAGCATCCTGGTCTCCGCATCCCCTTCCCGCCGTGCAGCATCCTCATAAAACCGGGCGCCATCGGCCTCCAGTTTCATGGCATAGCGGTACCCTTCAAGGTTATCCTGCATCATCGTAACGTCGGCTTTTTTTTCAAGCAATTCGGCAAAAACATTCCTGGCATCTTCAAGCACCCTGGATTCCAACGATGCCTTGGAAACCATGGCATTTTTCAGGTTACGAAAAATCTGGTAATGCTTCTGCTCATCTTCGGCCAAATCGGTAAAGATCTTCTTGATCCCGGCCACGGGACTTCTGCCGGCCAATTTTCGATAAAATGCTTCAGCATCTGTCTCCATTTGCATGGCGAAATCGAACACATTCATGATCTTCTCCTTTGCCGGAAAAATAATGAATCCTTTATTCAGCTTAGCAGATACATGAAGAAACGGCGAGCCGTGCGTCAGCCAGGCACCCCTTCCATCTCCGAAAGACTCTGACTTGCCCGCAACAAATGAACATGGCGATCTTTTTCCTGCGCCAGCCAGACGAACACCTCGCCACCATCCGGATGGGTAGACCTTTCCGCCGTATCCCTGAAATAGGCAGCCAGGTTATCCTCGACTTCGATAGCCAGGGTCAGAGCCTCCGAATCCGTGGACAGTCCCCTTACGCGGTTTCTGGCCTTATCGCTGACATCGGCAAGGTCATCGGGCAAACGCTGCAGATAAGGAAGGATTTCCTCTTCATCGTCCCAGAACCCTTCATGGGGATATCGCCCCAGTCGCAGACGCAACGAGCGCAATAAAGCGGCTTTATCCTGGGCTATACGGCTAAATACTTCACGCAGAGCCTCACGCTTGGTTTTACGCGCCAAAGCAACGAAAAACCGGTGTTCTCTGTGTTCAATTTCCATAGCCAGCCGAATAGCTTCAAACGCACTGAAATGGGCGGCACCTCGCATGAACCTTATCCCCTCTATTTTCCGAAAAGCCCCTTCATGACGCCTTCAAGAAGCTTTTCTTCGGTACTTTTTTTATGCGTTTCATCGGTTTCGGTTGCCTTTTGTTCCCCGGGTTGCCCAGCATCAGGCTCTTGGGATGCATCCTGTTTGGACTTGAAAACCTTTTCTTCCAGTGTCTTTTGCAATTGCTGCTGTACTCCGCGCCGGATGCTTCCGCTCAAGGCCGCTGTATCGAGAGCAAAACGTGGGGCCTTGACGGTTCCGGTTACCTTGAGGGGCAACTCTCCCCAGCCCTGGGAGTCGGTTAAAAAGCGGCTGAACTTATTTTGGCTATCCAGACGTGCGGTCAGGGCCGGGGCCAGACGCACAGGCAGGCCGACATCGAGGGTTCCGTCCAGACCCACGCTGCCGGTCGGCCTCAGCCGCACCTGCTCCCCGGCAAGATGACCATCGACCTGGACACGGCCATCCTTTACCTCCAACTGTCCGGCGGCCTGTGCGAATCGCAGCACACGCAGCTCCTCCAGATCGAGGAAATCGGCGAGGCCGGAAACCAGGCCGGCACCGGTAATCTTACCATCGGCAACCTTAAGGTCACCGCTGCCGGACAAGCTTTGTTTCAAGCCTTCCAGCCCTGTCCCGCGCCCCTGCAGATCGACGTTGAGATTCAGCAAACCAAAAACCGTACCGGCCATTTTGGGGGCCAGAGCGGTGAACATGGAATCGGACTGAATGCCGCTGGTCTCGATGTGGGTCTTGTAGGCCAGTCCCGGCTTGCTAAGGTCGACATGCGCCGTTTCCGAGAAAGTTCCGCCAGCGGTCTTGCCGGAAAATTGTTCCAGGGTAAAGATATTATTCTTGAGCTGATAACGGGCGGATAAATCTTCGATCAGCAGCCCACGCCAGAGAGCTTGCCCCACGTGCAAGGTCCCCACGGCAATAACGGGAAGATCAAAGGGCCCCAACTGTTTTTGAACGGTTTTGGCAGAAGGCTGAGAACCCTGCTGCTTTTTACCGCCGACTGCGGCTTTCGACCCCAGCAGTGCGTCGAGTTGCAGGCGATCGGCGGCAAGATCGGAGTTGATCCGTATCGGCTTGCCCAGCAGATTTGCCGCCTTCAGATCCAACAAGGCACGATCTTCGCCGAGCACCAGGTTCAGCTGGCGGCCGTGCAGGGTATCTTTGGCCAGGGTCAAGGTTCCGGTAACCTCCGGGCGAAGGTTCCCCGCGGTGATTTGCACCGATTCCAGACGCACCTCGCCGGTCTTCAGCAACGCTTTGGGATCTTTAAGGGAACCGGCAAGATGAAACCGTCCGTGCACGAACCCGCCAGGTTTCAATGCCGGAACATTTCCCAGCAACGCCGGCGGCAACAGCTTCGGCAAGGTGGCCAGATCAAGCCTGGACAGGCTTAACGTGCCATCGACAGAAGGTGTGCCCCCAAAAGGCTCGGCCCGCCCCTGCACATCGACAGGCAGCCCCCCCACTAACAAATGACCACGTTTCAAGTCGACGACACCAGCAGAGCGATCGAGTTCGAGATCGTAATCAAGCGAAATATCGAGATCACGTATAGTCCGGCCTGACGTTGCTGCAGGCTCAAGATGCAAACCGTCCAGTACAATGCGCCCGGCGGTATGCAATTGCCCGACAGTCCCCTCGACATCGAGATCGGCATTTATTTTAAGGGCTTTGAGCCCCACGGCTTTTTGTTTTTGATAATAGGCGGAAAAATCGGGAGCATTGAGATCGGTCAGGTGGATTTTGAGCTGGCCACCTTTAGCGGAAGGATCGACTTGCCCGCTAGCGGCGAGCCTGGCCTGGTTTATGGCAACTTCGGCTTCGATGGGAAAGACATGGGTTGCGGAGATGTTTTCGGCGCGTACCTTAAACTCGGTCAACTCCAAAGTAAAGGGATTATCGGGATTGGGCTGATAATCGACAAACTGCACCTTACCGTCTGACAGGAGCACCTCCGATACCAACAGGTCGAAAGAACGACCCTCCCCGGTTTCGCTGGCCGATGTCTGTATCTGCGATCCGGCTGTCTGTTTTCTTTGCAACAGATCACTGAAATTGAAACTGCCGTCAGCGTTACGCACAACCCGCAACCTCGGCTGTTCCAATCCGATCTCATCGACCACGACCTTGAGTTTCAACAGCGGCCAGAAACGATATCGCAGCCGCACCGTACCGGCTTCGACAAACGGCGTACGTCCCTCCTTATCCATCACTGTCAGATCATGCAGGACAATGCCGGAAAACAAACTGATATCGATATCGCCGAGGACAACATCGCGTTGCAACGCGTTTTTTGCCAATGGCAGCACAGCCTCGCGCACCTGTTCGGAACTGATGAGAAACCTGGCCAAGACCAGAAGTACCAACACCAGTGCCGCCAGACCGCCCAAGGCAAAGCCCACGTAACGCAGTGTCTTTTTCATGTATCCTCCCAAGGTTCATTCCGACGAAACCGGGTCCGCATGCGACCCGGGAAATGTTATATCTTATCCGGCAATTCCGACATGCCTCCGAACCTTAGCACATCACGCCATTGCTCCTCGCTGACCGGCTGCACGGATAAACGGTTACCACGCTTCAAGACCGCCATATCCATCAAGCGGGGATGTTGCCTAAGATCGTCCCTGGTCAGAGGCCGCACCAAGTGAGCGACGTACTGGACATCAACCATATACCAGATGGGAGCCGCGTCGGTGGACCGGGGATCGAAATGCTCCGATTGCGGATCTCGGGCCGTATGGTCCGGATAGCCTGCGCGCACGACCCGGGCCACACCGACAATGGCCGGTTCGCGGATGTTACTGTGATAAAACAGCACTCCGTCCCCTGCTTTTATTTCATCTCTCAACAAATTGCGCGCCTGGTAGTTACGCACTCCATCCCACGGCGAAATACCGTCCGGACAATCTTTGAGATCATCGATAGAAAAACAACCCGGCTCGGATTTCATCAACCAATAACGGCAATTTTCAGCCATAAACACATACCCTTTCGACCATCCACGGAAATGCGGCCCCCTCTCAGGCCTCGATAAATGCCTTGCCGGCCTCGACCAGCTGCATCAGCTCCGTTTCGCTGCGTGCTTCGCAGTACAGCCGCACCACAGGTTCGGTACCTGATTTACGCATTAAGATCCAGGCGTCATTTTCCAACAGAAATTTCCATCCATCAACCGTCACAATGTCCTTGACCCGCCAGTCACCTATCCGATGGGGGGGGCTCGTCATTTTACGGATAAAATGTTCCTCATATCCGGCCGAGAGACGAATATTTTTACGCCGGGTATAAAACGCACCGACGCGATTATACAAATCCCGCAATTGAGTGCCAAGCGACTTGCCAGTCATGGCAACCATCTCGGCCGCCAGCAAACAGGCCAGAATACCGTCTTTTTCCGGCACATGCCCCGCTATGGTCAGACCCGCGCTCTCCTCACCGCCCAACAGCACTTTTCCGGAGCTTATCAGTTCGCCGATATATTTAAAACCTACCGGAGTTTCATGCACCTGCTGCCCATGGTAAGCGGCAACGGCATCGATAAAGTGCGAAGTCGCCACAGAACGGGCCGCCGGCCCTTTCATATCACGCACCCGGACAAGATAATCGTACAGCAGCGCCAAAAAGTAATTGGGTTCGATAAAAGTACCGTCACAATCAAGAATGCCGAAGCGATCGGCATCGCCGTCGGTTGCGAGGCCAAGAGAAATCGTGGCGTCCTTTTTTACCAGATCGACAAAATCCCCGATATAGTTCTGTGCGGGCTCCGGCGGGAAACCTCCGAAATAGGGGTCACGCCGGTCATTGATACAAAGAACGCGGGCTCCGGATTTACGCAGCATGCTATCGAGATAACCGCGTGCGGTGCCATACAACGGATTGACGGCGACGGTAATCCCGGCGCGTCCGATCACCGACAGGTCAACCAATTTCTCGAGAGCTTTCTGATAGTCGGGTTTCGGATCTATCTCCTCCACCAGACCACTTTGAAAAGCCTCATACAAAGGCATGACCCGATAACAGATTTCGCCGAGCATGGCATTGGCCCGCAGTTCGATATCGCTGGTCAGCTCCGGCAAGGCCGGACCGCCCGACTGCGGGGAGAATTTCATGCCGTTGTAATCGGCCGGATTGTGGCTGGCCGTAAAATTGATGGCGCCAGCGGTTCCTCGCCGCAGAATTTCAAAAGCAATAGCAGGAGTCGGCGTATCCCGGTTGCAAAGAAACGAGGGGATGCCGTCCCCGGCAAGCACGCAAGCTGTCTCCCGGGCAAATTTTTCCCCAAGAAATCGGCTGTCGTGTCCAATGACCAGGCCGCGCTCATGCAGGTTCTTCGATCGCAGATGGTCCGCGATGGCCTGAGTAACGACACGCACATTGTCGAGGGTGAAATCCTCACAAAAAATTCCCCGCCAACCAGACGTTCCGAACGTGATTTTGTGCATCATATTCCTCCTGCAAAACGCAAAACCTGCAATAGGTTTAAAGAACTTACCAGCACGCTGACGACAGATTCACCTCGTGTCTATTGTAACAAAGGAAAAGCTCAAAGCAGGAGTCATGGGACGGTTTCTTCCTGTACCCCCTCAATCGAGTACCCCCTTAACCATCTCGGTCAACACATAATCGACGTACGGACAGTCGTCGGGCAGCAGGCCGCTTTTTACCAGCTGCGGAGTGAGCGCGACACATCCGGGACGCAGCCGGCAGCGGTCAGAATAGACTCGGCACAACCGGGTCTCCAGATCAAGATACTCGCATGGTTCGTCCGTGAAATAAATTTCCCCTTCGAATTCTATCTTTTCATAACAGCAGCGACCGCAACGGCGGCATAGCTGCTCCCAGACCTGATTCATATGCTGTATATACTCCCAGCCACAGCAGTACCGAACCGCCGGATTTTCCTCAGGGAAAAAACGACCGGCACTGCAGGGAATTAATGATTGACAAATTTCACCAAGCTGTTAAATAATGGTCGTCTTTAGGACCGAAATGTTCCTCGGAAAAAACGAGATAAAGGAGGCAACAATATCCCATGAAATGTGAAACGATTCTTCCCGGTACCGAGTGTACCTTCTGGACCAAAAACGGCTGCATCTTTGAAGGCAACTCCTGCCAGCCGGTCGTCGAAGCCTGCGAGGGTTGCGACCGGATCGTGGAAAGCTCCATTGGCCCCGTTTGCTCGGCTTATCCCGCCCCTGAGCGTAAATGGGCGCAGGGACTGTGCAATCTGGCCAGCCACAAAAAAGTTGAAATCCAGAGCAACGCTCAAAAAGTCAATCCCCTCAAAGCTTCCAAAAAGGCTTCCAAAGGCAAGTAAGTTTTTTTGCCCAGGGATGAAACTGAAGGGCAGCCCGGCCGGGCTGCCCTTTTTTATTGCCCACTATTTTTTGGCGCCCCTGCCCAGTTCCGATTCCAGTCCTTCCACTACCGCAGCCACCTCTTTTTTAAGATCCTCAGAGCCCGGATCTTTTTCCAGTTCAAGGAAACGGCGGTAATAATCAAGGGCCTGACGGGTCCGTTCCCGACTCAACATGAGACTGCCCAGCGCCAGGTGAACCTCAGGGAGGTCGGCCTCCAGTTCAAGGACCTGGCGATAAAGCCGCTCAGCGACATCGGTATGCCCCATGTCGAGCTCCAGCTCTCCCAGGGCGAGCAGGATTTGAGAATCCTCGGAATCGATCTGCAAAGCTTGTCGCAATACTTTCTGCGCATCTTCCTGTCGCCCGAGGGCACTATAAACCTGTGCCAATCCGTTCAGAACAAAAGACGAATCGGGGTCGGCCTTGCGGGCCTGCTCCAATAAATCGAGAGCTTCCCGGTATTCTTCACGACCGGCATGGACAATCCCCATCCTGGCCAAAGCTTCACCTGCCTCGGACGCATCGGAAGCCAGACGGCTATAACACGCCAGCGCCAAATCGTCCTGGCCCAATTCAAAATGCAAATCGCCCAATGCAAACAGGCTTTCCATATCTTCAGGAACGCGGTCCAGCGCAGCCTGATAAGCCTCAACAGCCTCTTCCAGCTTGCCGCCTTCCGCAAGAGCTTCGCCAAGACCGGCGTACAGTTCGGCAACATCCTCGTTCGCTACAAGCGCCTGCCTGTAGTATTTGACTGCCGCCGCCCAGTCGCCGGACTCAAGTAAACGGTCTGCCTTGCGTGCCAATGTCTGCCACTGTTTATTATCTATCATTGCCATACCATTCGAGTGCTCCGGTTTGCATACACACGTATACTTGTATTTTCTCAGATGCGCGCACCTGAGTTTTCATTCCGCCCCTGTCCCATTCGGTCGAGGCCCTGGTAAATATAATGCCCCCCGGAAAGAATCGTCATGCCCGCGGTAAGCCAGAAAAGACCATCAAGCCAGATAAACTCGTAACCCATCAGGGCCCAGAGCAAAGCCGCACCGACACAAACCGCCTGAACGAACATGGTTCGCTTTCCCCATAAGGTCGGCATCGCCTTGGGATCGCCCCCGGTGAAAAAGATAACGGCAACACCAAGGCCTATGAATAAATCTTTAAAAAAAACGACAACGGCTAACCAGGCGGGCAGCAGGCCAATGATTGCCAGAGAAACAAAGGATACAGTACTCAGCAACTTGTCCGCCAGCGGATCGAGATAAAGACCGAGTTGGGTTTCCTGGTGAAGACGACGCGCAAGATAACCGTCCAACGCGTCGGTGAGAGCCTCGAAAATAAAAATCCCGAGAGATAGGTGCAGCTGGCCGTAAATTATACTGATCAAAAAAACGGGAACCAGGGCAATACGCGCCAGCGTCAACATGTTGGGAATCGTCATGGATGTATCTTCACGGAGCTTGCGCCCCCTGCCTTTGGCTCATCCCGGCAATCACCGCCGAACCTACGCGTACTTGGCAGTCGCGCCAGAAACACCTCAAGACGGCGCAAGACATCAAGGTCAAACGAGCGGATACCTTCCCTGCCGGTGACATGACGTCAGTCTTCAGTAGTCAACGATCATGCAGGCAGATCTAGCTTGCATCGATTCGGCCGTTTAGTAAAAAAAACCCCCACTGAACCAACTTTACGATATTCAGCAGGGGCCTCAAAAGCGGAACGGCGCCTTTGACGTTCAATTAATCGCGTCCGCCGTGTAGCCGGAACGATCCATCCGCCGAAGTAATGGAAGAGATAGCGTGTTTATACAGCAGCAGATCTCCTTTACTCTCGATCAGCACACAAAAGCTGTCAAATGACTTGATAAAACCGTCCAGTTTTTCACCGGACATCATGATAATGTTTACCCGAACACGTTCTTTACGGGCCTGATTCAAATACTGATCCTGAATATTAAACGGCGTCTTGGACATAGCCACTCCTTTTCATGCTGCATAAATAAAACTGTCAATTAACTTCAATACCTTAGCAAACTCTCCGAAGGAATCAAGCCAAATTATTGAATTCACCTTATTGAACCACGTAAGTTGGCGTTTGGCATAACGCCTTGTATCGCGCTGAATGAGCCTTACGGCCTCATCCATGGACAGATTTCCCAACACATGTTGCACAAGTTCTCTGTAACCAATGGTCTGCATGGCTTTGCACTCGGCAGCGTATCCCCGTTTCAAAAGAAACTCCACCTCCTGAGCAAGACCATCCTCCAGCATCCGCCAGACACGATGATTGATACGCTCGTACAAAGCTTCCCGCGACATGGTCAAGCCAAGGGTAAGCACCCGGTAGGGGGATTTTTGACCGGCATGTTCCGCCTGCAGATCGGAGAGCCGACGGTTGCACAGTTCGTACACTTCAAGTCCCCGCACAATACGCACCAGATCGTTGGGGGGCAGCCTTTTTGCCAGAACGGGATCAACGATCTGCAAACGTTGATACAGGGTCCCCTCGCCATGAAGCTGTTCGGCCCGCAACAGGGTCGCGCGCAGCTCACTGTCACCGTCGGGCACATCGATCAGGCCGTGCAACAGCGCCTGGATATAAAGACCCGTGCCGCCCACCACGATGGGCAGACGGTTTCTACCAAGAATGTCATTCAAAGCCTGACGGCCCAGCCGGCAAAAATTGCCGGCCGTGAAATTTTCATCGGGATCGACGACATCGATCAAATGATGCGGAACTGCGGCAAGCTCTTCGGATGTCGGCTTGGCTGTGCCGATATCCATATGGCGATACACCTGCCGGGAATCGGCCGAAACCACCTCTACCGGTAACTCGCCGGCCAGGCGTACTGCCAGGGCCGTCTTCCCTGCCGCCGTAGGCCCGCACAAAACCACGATCGGCGGACGTTTGTCATTGTGATCAAAAATCATCAAGCCCTCTTGAACAACCGCTCCAGCTCCCCCAGGCTCCAACGCAGAAATGTCGGCCGGCCATGGGGACAGTTACTACTAAAGGGCGTTTTATCGAGTTCATCCAGCAAGGCTTGCATTTCATCAAAGCTCAAGCGTTGATGGGCACGCACCATAGCATGGCACGCCATTTTTAGCAAAATACGTTCCAATTCGATTTCAACCGCCTGGCTGCGACCGATGGCGGCAAACTCGTCTACCACATCCCGTACCAGGCGCTCGGCGTCGGCCTCCTTGAGCATGCGGGGCAATTCCTTGAGCGCGAAGGCGTTGCCACCGAAATTCTCCAGGGCGAAACCAAGCCGGAATAATGAATCGCGCTGTTCCTCCACGATGCGTCCCAGGCGAAAATCGAATTCCAGGACCAGAGGAAAAAGCAACAACTGTCTTTCTATCGATCCGGCAAGATATTGTTTCCTAAGATGCTCGAAACCGATCCGCTCATGCGCGGCATGCTGATCGATAAGAATGAGGTCCTTCTCGGACTGACACACCAGATAACTGTTTTGATACTGCCCGATGAGTCGCAGGCTGGCAAAAAAACCCGAGTTTTCCGTTTGCTCCGAAGGCCGCACATCCGCCGTGACGGAAAACAGCCCCTCTTCGGACAAAGGAGGAGCAGTCGACGCCCCCTCGACGCCGCTGTCATGCGCGTCATAGGAATCCGTCGTTTCCGTCACCTGCGAAGCGGACGGATACGGTACATCTGAACGAGAAGAACCTTCCCCCGCCGAAAAGGCAGCCGGAGTGTCGGCAAGAGCCGGTTTCGTTTCATCCGGCTTGACGGATGCTGCGTTTTCGCGGGCGGGCACCGTGAAAGGACTGTTCCCGGGTGCCGGCATTGCCGACGTCGGCACCTGCTGCAGATGATCCCGCAGAGCCTTGACGATGAAATCGTGAACCAGCGCCTGCTGGCGAAAACGCACTTCATGTTTGGTGGGATGAACGTTGACATCAACCTGCGAAGGGTCGATCTCAAGAAACAACACCAGCACGGGATGACGGCCTTTTGCCAGCAGATTACGGTAACCGTCGGCCAGGGCGTGCTGGACAACCTTATCCCGGATAAAGCGGCCGTTTATGAACGTGAACATGCCGCCAAGTCCCGACCGGTTAAGGCGGGGGCTCGAAATGAGGCCATGAAGACGCATGCCTTCCGGGCCTTGCCGCTCAACTGGGAGCATATCACGAACAGCTTCACGTCCCAAAAGCTCAGCTGCGCGCTCGACCAGGCTCTTCTGTCGATTCACCTCCCAAAGCATACGGCCGTTATGCATGAAACGAAAACACACCTCGGGACAGGAAAGAGCCAACCGGGTCAGGGTTTCTCCGATATGGCCCAGTTCCGTTTCGTCGCGCCGCAGAAATTTTCGGCGCGCCGGCGTATTGAAAAACAGATTGCGAATCTCGATGATGGTTCCGGGAGGAACGCCCGCTGCTGAGGACCTTTTGACGGTCCCCCCCTCCACAACAAGCTCCCACCCCTCCACGTCTTCCGCCAGCCGGGTGCGTAAAGTAAACCGCGACACGGCAGCGATGGAAGGTAACGCTTCACCACGGAAGCCCAGTGTCGTCAACCGAAACAAGTCCTGTTCGGCGCGAACTTTGCTGGTAGCATGCCGTTCAAGACACAAAAAGGCATCTTCGCGGGACATGCCGCAACCGTTGTCCGTCACACGGATAAGCCGCTTCCCCCCGTTTTCCACATCAACCTGAATACGGGAAGCACCAGCATCGAGTGCGTTCTCCACCAGCTCCTTGACGACTGAAGCCGGCCTTTCCACCACTTCTCCAGCTGCAATCTGGTTGCACAGGGATTCGGGGAGTATGTGGATTTTTTGGGACACCTGTCCTCACTTAATATTTTCAGGCGAAATAAGAAATAATACGAATTAGCGGTAGGATTCCCACCACACACTGAAGGGGGAATGATTATCAGAATTTTCGTTCGAGGGAGTCAAGCATCTCGTCGATATCGTCAATATCCTCGAAATCCTCCTCAAGGCCTTCGGCTGCCGACGGCTGGGCGGGGTTTCGGGACAAGCCCAGGTCTCCGGCCACACTCTCCACGATAGCGGCGCTAACCTGGTCATGTTTGCGCAAAAAGGCCTCAAACAAACAATTATCACAGATGGTATTGATCAAACGCGGAACGCCGCCGGCATAATTATGTATGATCGGAACAGTCTCGGGATCGATGATCGCATCACGGGCACCGGCAACCTGCAAACGATGCCCGATGTAGGCTTCGGCGGTAGCATGGGTATAGGAATGCAACCGGTACTTGACCGCTACCCGTTGCGCCAGCGGTTCGTCCAGTCGTAAGCAATCTTCGACCTCGGGGAGCCCGAAGAACAGAATATTGAGAAGCTTCTTTGCCGGAATCTCAAGATTTAAAAGCCCGCGAAACTCCTCCATGAGCTCACGCGTTTGCAGCATTTGCGCTTCATCGATAAGCACGACGGCCTTACGGCCTGAAGCA